>JAAFJC010000004.1 GCA_013297925.1 Comamonadaceae bacterium | reverse complement strand
AGCGTAGCGCTGTGCTTCTTTCTGACTCATCAGTTTGTTCCCCTGGCTCATCACATCCACCCTTCTCGATCAAAGGGGACATTTGTAAATGGCTCGGAGGGGACATTACTATGTTGGGGTCACACAGAACTGCAGGCCAAAGCGCATCTTGGTATAATCCATGTAACAGCAATACAAGCGCGACAGCAGCACCTCCGTAGGCAACCGAGATTCGTCTCACTTGACCACCAGCGTCAACGCCTTACACGCAAGGACTGCACACCAAATGTTCGCCCACACCGCTTGTGCTGCCTTCCCTGATTGATGCCCACTTTGGTTCTCGGATGACTCCCTTGAGCTTCAGTGTGCGTATTGTTTGATTGATTCACTGAGGTGTCTGCATGCCGACCAAAACTCCACCTAAAGCCCCTGCCAAATCAGCCTCCAAGCCTGCTGCAAAACCCGCAGCCAAGGCCCCCGCCGCTAAAGAAGATCCGAAAAAAGTCGTCGTGAAAGCAGCGCCGGCCAAGCCAGCTGCAAAAGCAGCGCCCGAGAAGCCAAAAGGCGCTAAGCGCGGCCCCAAGCCAAAGGGTAGCATCAACACCGAAGACGATATTGAAATCGAAGCGCTGATTGAAGAGACGCCTGAGCCAGCGGTCGTGGCGCTGGATGAAAACGGTGAGAAGATCAAGCCGCTGCGCATGAAGCTCTCCAAGGCGAAAGAGCGCGCCTTGATGAAAGAATTCGGTCTCGATGAGACGGTGCTCTCAGAGGAAGACTTGGCCAAGCGCCGCGTGCGCTTGAAGGCCCTGATCAAGCTCGGCAAAACGCGCGGTTACCTCACGCATTCCGAGATCAATGATCACTTGCCCGATAAGCTGGTCGATGCTGAAACGCTGGAAGTGGTGTATTCGCTGCTGAATGACATGGGCATTGCCGTGTATGAGCAAACGCCTGATGCCGAGACGCTGCTGCTCAACAACAACGCGCCAACTGCGGCCAGCGAGGAAGAAGCCGAAGAAGAGGCCGAAGCCGCTCTCTCTACGGTGGATTCAGAATTTGGCCGCACCACCGATCCTGTGCGCATGTATATGCGCGAGATGGGCACGGTGGAGCTGCTCACTCGCGAAGGCGAGATTGAGATTGCCAAGCGCATCGAGGGCGGCCTGAATGCGATGATGGAAGCCATCTCGCACAGCCCGGCCACGATCCAAGAAATCTTCAACATGATGAACGAAGTGCAGGAGAAAAAAGTCCTGATCTCTGCAGTCGTTGATGGTTTCTCCAATCCCGATGCGGCCGATGACTTCGTGGCCGAAGAGGATTTTGACGAATACGACGACAGCGATGGCGACGATGAAGCGAAGGCCAACAAGGCCATGACCAAGCGCTTGGAAGAGTTGCAGGCTGAAGCCTATCGCCGCTTGGATATCATTCGCGGTCACTTCGAGAAGCTGCACAAAAGCTACGATAAAGAAGGCTACGGTACGCCCGCATATCACAAAGCGCAAAAAGCCGTGACCGATGAGCTCATGCTGATTCGCTTTACCGCCAAGACGATTGAGCGCCTGTGCGAAATGGTGCGTGGCCAAGTGGCGGATGTGCGCAAGGTCGAGCGTGAATTGCGCAAAATCATCGTAGAGAAATGCGGCTACCCGCAAGACAAATTTGCCGAAGAATTTTCTGGCCGCGACAAGATGGGTAAGAAAGTCACCAGCCATTTGCTCGATCTAAAATGGATCGAGACGCAAGCCAAGAGCGGCAAAGCCTGGGCCACCACCATGGGCCGCTATGTGCCGCCCGTGCAAGAGCTGCAAAACAAACTCATCAGCCTGCAATCGCGCGTGGTTGTGCCGCTGGAAGATTTGAAAGACATCAACAAGCGCATGAATGATGGCGAGCGCAACTCACGCCACGCCAAGAAAGAAATGATCGAGGCCAACTTGCGCCTCGTGATCTCCATTGCGAAGAAATACACGAATCGCGGCTTGCAATTCTTGGATCTGATCCAAGAAGGCAACATCGGCTTGATGAAGGCGGTGGACAAATTCGAATACCGCCGTGGCTACAAATTCTCCACCTATGCCACTTGGTGGATTCGCCAGGCGATCACGCGAAGCATCGCCGATCAGGCGCGCACGATCCGTATTCCGGTGCACATGATCGAAACCATCAACAAGATGAACCGCATCAGCCGCCAGCATTTGCAAGAATTCGGCTTCGAGCCCGATGCCGCGCTTCTGGCTGAGAAGATGGAAATTGCGGAAGACAAAATCCGCAAGATCATGAAGATCGCCAAAGAGCCGATCTCGATGGAAACGCCGATTGGCGATGATGACGACAGCCACTTGGGTGATTTCATCGAAGACAGCGCCAACACCGCGCCGATTGAAGCGGCCATGCAAGCCGGCCTGCGCGATGTGGTGAAAGACATCTTGGACAGCCTCACCCCGCGCGAAGCCAAAGTGCTGCGTATGCGCTTCGGCATCGAGATGAGCACGGATCACACGCTGGAAGAGGTCGGCAAGCAATTCGACGTCACCCGCGAGCGCATCCGCCAAATCGAAGCCAAGGCCCTGCGCAAACTCAAGCATCCTTCTCGTTCGGATAAGCTGCGCAGCTTTGTGGATAACCAGTAAATTGCCGGTTGCCTCGTAAAGAAACCGCCCAAGGAGACTTGAGGCGGTTTTTTCATGCTTTTAATGAAGAAAATGGCAGATCGCCGGCGTATATATTGCGCGAAGTGATATTGAATTTGTAGCATTCAAATTGATTCATAGCTCATGGTAGGTCAGTCACCGAGCTGGAGGTCTGGCGGCTTGTCATCCAAACCATGCCATCCCCGTTATGGGCGAGCTTTCACTATTCTCAGGAGAATCTCGATGCCCACTTTGTCACGCTTTTTCCGCGCTTTCGCTATATTCGCGTTGTTTTGTGGCACGGCACTGCCTAGCTTCGCACAAGACAAGCCGTCTTTGGATACTGCGCTGGACAACATTCCAGTTGAGAAAATCATCGGGAAACTGATGGGTGCGATAGACATCAATGCTGTTATAGACATCGCCACGCAAGGCGCAGACAAAGCTGCAGCGGATGTCGCAGCTGGTCGGGCGCCAGAGCTGGGTAGTTTAGAAAATTCAACTGCGGTGAAAGAAATGCAGGCCAAAATGCAAAAACAAATGAGCGCCGTTGCTCCCGAGTTGATTCGCAGC
The DNA here is from genome assembly GCA_013297925.1 of Comamonadaceae bacterium. GTDB lineage: Bacteria > Pseudomonadota > Gammaproteobacteria > Burkholderiales > Burkholderiaceae_C > JANMDU01. The sequence continues at coordinate 98,095 of JAAFJC010000004.1, read as the reverse complement.
TTCACGCCCCTGATTGGCCTCATGCTCGGCGAATTCAAAAAGGAATTTGCAGAGTCATTCAACGCGCAGTAAGTGCAATTGGTTTAGCGTCAACGATCAGCTGAATTTGCTGAATTCGGCGCCTTTCAGTCGATTAGCCGGCGTATTCATTGCGCGGATTGCTACTGAATTTGTAGTATGGGTTCTCTGTATGAAAGCTGGTGTGCGCCTACTGCTTGAGAAGTTCTGCGCCTTTAGGCAAAGTGAATTGAAAGCTGCTCGCTGGCAAGCTCGGGTTGAGCTGCATTGCTGTGAAGTTAATCAGGCTGCGTTGGCCGAAGCTGTCGGTGATGTCTAGTTGTTGGAGGGCATCGCCTTTGAAGCCGATGCGGACGTTTTGTAGGGTGCTGTCGGCGGCTTTGGGTTTGGCACTGATCCAGACCAAGCCGTCTTTTTCTGGAGCGTTTTCTAGGGTGAATTCGTTGCGTAGCGCGCTCAGATCGGTGGCGGATGCGATGAGGGCTGCTGGGGTGTTGGCGAAGGCTGCGGATTGTTTGCGTTGGGAGGCTTGGTTGAGGTCTGCATCAAAAATCCACAGGCTCGTGCCGTCTGCCAAGATGAGTTGCTCGAAAGGTTTTTTGTAGGCGAATTTGAATTTGCCGGGGCGCTGGAATTCGAAGGTGCCGCTGGAGTTTTTGACTCGGGGGGCTTCGCCTGCGCGGGCAGGGGAGGTGACAGTTTGGGTGAAATCAGATTTGCCGGATTTCACAGTTTTTACGAAGTTTTCTAGGCTTTCTAGGCCATTTAAGGCTCTGGCCGGCATAGATACTGCGCAAGCAGCTATCAAAAGTGTAGTGGCTAAGAGCGTGCGGATATTCTTCATGTGAGTTTACTCGCTACGCAAAGGCACAAGAATCTCGCGCTGCCCGCGCCCGTTCATTGCCGTGACCAAGCCAGCCTTCTCCATCGCTTCCAGCAAATTCGCAGCCTTGTTGTAGCCAATGGCCAAGTGGCGTTGTACGAGCGAAATACTGGCTTTTTGATTCTTCAAAACGATCTCCACGGCTTTGTCGTACAGCGGATCTTTTTCTCCTGAACCAGACCCACCGCCTAAGTCAAGCGATAGACCGTCTTCATCGTCCACAGTTCCGCCCTCGAGCACGCCATCAATGTAATTGGGCTCGCCTTGCGATTTGAGATAGGCCACCACGCGGTGCACTTCTTCGTCGCTCACAAACGCGCCGTGCACACGAATGGGGAAGCCTGTGCCTGAGGGCATGTAGAGCATGTCGCCCATGCCGAGCAGGGCTTCTGCGCCCATTTGATCGAGGATGGTGCGGCTGTCTATTTTTGACGACACTTGGAAGGCAATACGCGTGGGGATATTGGCTTTGATCAGGCCTGTGATCACATCCACACTGGGGCGCTGCGTGGCCAAGAGCAAATGAATGCCGGCAGCGCGCGCCTTCTGCGCGAGGCGCGCAATCAGCTCTTCAATCTTCTTGCCCACCACCATCATCAAATCCGCCAGCTCATCGATCACCACCACGATATGGGGCAATCTCTCCAGCGGCTCGGGGCTGTCAGGCGTGAGGCTAAACGGGTTGTAAATAAACTCTTCGCGCGCTTTGGCATCGTCAATCTTCACGTTGTAGCCCGCAAGATTGCGCACGCCCAGCTTGCTCATGAGCTTGTAGCGCCGCTCCATCTCCATCACGCACCAGTTCAGGCCATGCGCGGCTTGGCGCATATCGGTGACGACGGGGCAGAGCAAATGCGGGATGCCCTCATACACGCTCATCTCCAGCATCTTCGGATCGATCAACAGCAGGCGCACATCGCGCGCTTCGGCTTTGTAGAGCAGGGAGAGGATGGTGGCGTTGATGCCCACGGATTTGCCGGAGCCTGTGGTGCCGGCCACCAAGCAATGCGGCATCTTGGCCAGATCAGCCACGATCGGGTTGCCCACGATGTCTTTGCCCAAGCCGATGGTGAGCATGGATTTGGCATCGTTATAGACCTGCGAGCCAAGAATCTCGGAGAGGCGAATCATCTGGCGCTTGGCATTCGGCAATTCGAGCGCCATGTAATTTTTGCCGGGGATCGTCTCGACCACGCGAATGGAAACGAGTGAGAGCGAGCGCGCCAAATCTTTGGCCAGGCCGACGATCTGCGAGCCTTTCACGCCTGTGGCGGGCTCAATCTCATAGCGCGTGATCACGGGGCCGGGCATCGCTGCCACCACTTGCACCGTGACGCCGAAATCTTTGAGCTTTTTCTCGATCATGCGCGAGGTCATCTCGAGCGTTTCAGGAGAGACAGTGATTTGTTGCACCGTCGGCGCGCCATCGAGCAGATCAACCTGCGGCAGCTTGCTATCAGGCAGCTCGACAAACAAGCCTTTTTGCCGCTCTTTGGCCACGCGCGTGCTTGAGGGCAGATCGACAAAGCTATCGGTAAGCACGGGCTCAATGCGCGGGGCAGGCGCGGGTGGCACAAACACGGGCGCGATATGCAGCTCTTCGCTCTCAGCGCGCTCCACAATCACTGTTTCTTCGCGCTCTTTGGCAGCTTGTGTGCCAAAGGCCAAGTCTTGCTCGCGCTCTTTCTTCTCGCGGCGCTTTTCAATCCAGCCGAGGATCATGCCGCCTAAGCCTTCTGCCCAAGCCACCCAAGAAAAGCGCAGCGCCCAGGCCGCGCCTAGTACGCCTAAAGCAATGGCCACCAACGCAGAACCATTGAATCCCAGCCATTTTGTCGCCAATGCACCCAGCCAATAGCCCAGCACGCCGCCCGCATGCCCCGGCAGCCGCGCTTCAAAGCGATACAGGCGCGTCCATTCCAGCGTGCAGCTCGCAGCCAAGAGCAACACCAAGCCGATCCAGAAGAGGGCGCGGCGTGTGTCTTTGCCCGTATCGCTTCGCAACCATCGCGCTAAGCTGCCCAGCCATGTGCGCACACCCACTGCAAACAACCACCACACTGAGTAACCAAATAAGTAAAACGATGCATCCCCAGCCCAAGCACCCAGCTTGCCACCCCAGTTGCGCGAAGCAGCTCCTGCGGCTTGGTTACCCGATGTGCTCCAGGCAGCATCAGCGCCGGAATGAGTTACTAGGGCAATCAGCCAGAAAAGCAAGGCAAGCGCGCCCAGAGCCAGCAGCAGCTCTTGCGAAAAGCGGCGTGGTTTGTCGGGCGCAGCAGGTGCATTGCGAGCGTTGCCTCGCTTCGTGCCGGTTGCGGAGTTGAGAGTATCGAGAGAGTAGGCCATCTATCAAAATGATAGCTTACTTCTGGAGTTGACAAAGACAATAAAAAAACAGCACCTCAAGAGGTGCTGTTTGAGCCCATTCCCAAGCTCAACCCAGCGTGCTGATCCTCTGGCGAATCAGCAGCGAGCCAGAGCTTTGGGTTTCGATGAAGCCGCGCTCTTCCAAGTCTTTCATCACGCGGCTGACCATTTCGCGCGATGCGCCCACCATCTTGGCCAAATCTTGGCGAGAGACTTTATCGCGAATGAAATTGTTGCCCTCTGCATCTGTATCAGCCGCCTCAATCAAAGCGCGAGCGACGCGGCCATACACATCCATCAGCGCCAGAGATTCAATCTTGCGATCCGCGCTGCGCAGGCGCTGCACCAATCCTTTCATGACGGCATAGGCCATCGATGTATTCTCGGGCAAGCATCGTGCAAATTCGAGGCGGCCAAGCATCAACACATCGGTTTGCACCTCAGCGCGCACGGTGGCTGAGTGCGGCTCATTGTCGATCAAGCTCATCTCACCGATATAGTCGCCAGGCTGCATATTGGCCAAAATCACTTCGCGGCCCCGGCTATCAGATGTGAACACGCGGCAACGGCCTGTCAAAACGATAAAAAGCGCATTGGATTTTTTGCCTTGCTCCACCACCAATTCACCGCGCTTGAAACGCCGCTTAATCACCGCCTCGGAGACGGCCTCTGCCTGCGCAGGCGTGAGCATCGCAAACAGCGGCACACGGCGAAGAAGCTCTAAATTTGACAACATCGACATATTTTTGTCCCTTCAAAAGCGGGTTTGTTGTGTGAATGGCGTTTCTTAAACCACGCCTTGATTTTTACAAGACTGACCTGAGATGCGTTGAATCACTGGATAATCGGTAGGGTTCAGCGCATGTCTGGCTTGACTGTACATCAATCGTGACAGATTTCACACCCATTCTTCCTCCCGTCTTACCCTCGCATTCTTATACATGAAACACGCCAAAGTTCTCATCCTCGGCTCCGGCCCTGCTGGCTACACAGCCGCCGTCTATGCCGCCCGCGCCAACCTCAAACCCGTGCTCATCACCGGCATGGCTCAAGGCGGCCAGCTCATGACGACAACCGAGGTCGACAACTGGCCCGCAGACGTGCACGGCGTGCAAGGCCCCGAGCTGATGCAGCGTTTCTTGGAGCATGCCGAGCGCTTTAACACCGAGATCATTTTTGATCACATCAACAAGGTCGATTTCTCGAAGCGCCCCTTCACGCTCACTGGCGATAGCGTGAGCTACACCTGCGATAGCCTGATCATCTCCACCGGTGCATCGGCCAAATACCTCGGCATTCCTAGTGAAGAAGCCTTCATGGGCAAGGGCGTGAGTGCCTGCGCAACATGTGACGGCTTTTTCTATCGCGATGAGATTTGCTGCGTGATCGGCGGCGGTAACACCGCTGTGGAAGAGGCTTTGTATTTGAGCAATATCGCCAAGAAGGTCTATCTCGTACACCGCCGCGATAAATTCAAAGCGGAAGCGATCCTGATTGATAAGGTGATGGCCAAGGTCGCAGAAGGCAAGATCGAATTGAAGCTCTGGAACACGCTCGACGAAGTGCTCGGCGATCAAAGCGGCGTCACAGGCATTCGCCTGAAAAACACGCAAACTGGCGAGAAGCATGACGTCACCTTGAAGGGCTGCTTCATCGCCATCGGCCATTCGCCCAACACGCAAATCTTTGAAGGCCAGCTCGAGATGAAGGGCGGCTATATCGTCACCAAAACCGGGCTGGATGGCTTTGCCACGCAAACCAGCGTGCCCGGCGTGTTTGCCGCAGGCGATGTGCAAGATCACATTTATCGCCAAGCTATCACGAGCGCGGGCACAGGCTGCATGGCTGCTTTGGATGCGCAGCGCTTCTTAGAGCAGGCGAGCGATTAAGCCGCAGGAGACAATGCTATAATTTAGGGCTTCAATAGGCGCATAGCTCAGCTGGTTAGAGCACCACCTTGACATGGTGGGGGTCGTTGGTTCGAGTCCAATTGCGCCTACCATTGATATCAGAAATAATCTAAAACCGCCTAGGGTAAACCTAGGCGGTTTTTTGCTTTTTGATTCCCGCGAAGTGCCTAGAATGGTGCATCGCAGCATGCATTTTTCAGGAGCTTTCATTTTGGCCACGCAGAAAAAAACCAATGGTTCAACAGGCTCAGATGCAATGCGCATTATCAAAAAATACCCCAATCGCCGCTTGTATGACACCGTGAGCTCAGCCTACATCACGCTGGCCGAAGTCAAGCAGCTCGTGATTGATGCCAAGCCCTTTGCCGTGCGCGATGCCAAAACCAACGAAGACCTCACGCGCTCCATCCTGCTGCAAATCATCTTGGAAGAAGAAATGGGCGGCGTGCCGATGTTCTCAGAAGCAGCCCTGGCCAACATGATCCGCTTCTATGGCCACACCATGCAAGGCTTCATGGGCAGCATGCTCGAGAAAAACATGCAAGCCTTCACCGATCTGCAAAGCAAATTCGGCGCGGGTGCGCTGCCCACGCTAGGCAGCGTGCCCAATGCCAATCAATTCATGGGCAGCTTCATGGAGCAAAGCCAGAGCATGGCTGCACAGATGCAGGAGCAAATGCTGAGTGCTTTCGGCATGAAGCGTTAGCCTGATCAGCGACAATAGCGGCATGACCGCTGCTACTCTCGAACTCTCCCCCATCAAACCCCCCAAAGTCGGCTTCGTCAGCCTTGGCTGCCCGAAGGCTTTGACCGATTCTGAGCTGATCCTCACGCAGCTCTCTGCCGAAGGCTATGAGACTTCCAAGACCTTTGAGGGCGCGGATTTGGTGATCGTGAACACCTGTGGCTTCATTGACGATGCTGTGAAGGAGAGCCTGGACACGATTGGCGAGGCGCTGGCGGCGAATGGGCGAGTGATTGTGACGGGCTGCCTCGGCGCAAAGACGGTGGATATGAAGCCGGATGACGCTCCTGAAATGATAGCTGCTCGCACAGGTTCTATGCCGGCGGTTAGTCAAAATGATGCTCAAAATCTTGTGAGGAGTATTCACCCGAGCGTGCTCGCCGTTACCGGCCCGCACGCTACGCAGGAGGTGATGGATGCGGTGCACAAGCATTTGCCTAAGCCGCACGATCCGTTCACTGATCTGGTTCCAGCGTTTGGCATCAAGCTGACGCCTAAGCATTACGCCTACCTAAAAATCAGCGAAGGCTGCAATCATCGCTGCACCTTCTGCATCATCCCCAGCATGCGCGGCGATTTGGTGAGCCGGCAGGTGGGCGATGTGCTCAAAGAGGCGAAGGCGCTGTTTGAAGGCGGTGTGCGCGAGCTGCTCGTCATCAGCCAAGACACGAGCGCCTACGGCGTGGATGTGAAATACCGCACCGGATTTTTCGATGGGAAACCAGTGAAGACGCGCATGCTGGAGCTCTGCGAAGAGCTATCGAAGCTGGCCGAGCCGCATGGCGCTTGGATTCGCTTGCATTATGTGTACCCCTATCCGCATGTGGACGAGATCGTGCCGCTGATGGCCACGGGGCGCATCTTGCCGTATTTGGATGTGCCGTTTCAGCACAGCCATCCGGATGTATTGAAGCGCATGAAGCGCCCGGCTAGCGGCGAGAAGAATTTGGCGCGTATTGAGCGCTGGAGAGAGATTTGCCCAGAGATCGTGATTCGCTCCACGTTTATCGCTGGCTTTCCAGGTGAGACGGAAGAAGAGTTTCAGCACTTGCTCGATTTCTTGCGCGAAGCCAAGATTGACCGCGCAGGCTGCTTTGCGTACAGCCCGGTGAAAGGCGCTGCGGCGAATGAGCTGGAAGGCATGCTGCCGCAAGAGGTGCGCGATGAGCGCTTGGCGCGCTTCATGGCGGTGGCGGAAGAAGTGTCTGCCGACAAACTCAAAAGCCGCATCGGCATGACGATGCAAGTGCTGGTGGATCATGCGCCTGCGATGGGCAAGAAAGGCGGCAAAGGGCGCAGCTATGCCGACGCGCCTGAGATAGACGGCATCGTGCATCTGCTGCCGCCTGAGAAAATCAGCAAGCAACTCAAAGTGGGTGAGTTCACGGCTGCTCGGATCGTTGGCACGCAAGGCCACGATTTAGTGGCTTTGCCGATCTAATTTCTAAGCGTCTTGAGCAGTCGGCCGGCATAGAATATGCGCGGAGTGCTACTTAATTTATAGCGGACACAAAAAAGCCCACGGGCTCTGCACCTGTGGGCTTTCTATTTGCGAACTCTGTTTACTTCGGAGCCAAACGAATTGCACCATCCAAGCGGATGGTTTCGCCGTTGAGCAAATCGTTATCAAAGATGTGCAGCGCGAGTTTGGCGTAGTCTTGCGGCGTGCCTAAGCGCGAAGGGAAGGGCACAGCAGCTGCGAGGGCGTCTTGCACATCTTGCGGCATGCCAAACATCATGGGTGTGCCCATGATGCCTGGGGCGATGGTGCAAACGCGGATGCCAATTTTCGACAGGTCGCGGGCTATTGGGAGCGTCATGCCAACGATGCCGCCTTTGGAGGCGCTGTAGGCGGCTTGGCCAATCTGGCCGTCGTACGCGGCGACTGATGCAGTGTTGATGATGCATCCGCGCTCTTTGGTGGATTCCGGTTCGTTTTTGCTCATGGCGTCGGCGGCGAGGCGCAGCATGTTGAAGCTGCCGAAGAGGTTAATGGTGACTGTCTTTTTGAAGGCGTCAAAATTGTGCGGGCCATTCTTGCCCACGGTACGCTCGGCGCTGGCGATGCCTGCGCAATTGACCAAGCCCATGAGCTTGCCCATTTCAGTTGCCTTCGTCACGACTGCTTGGCCATCAGCCTCACTCGTCACATCGCATTTGACGAAAGCGCCGCCAATTTCTTTTGCGACGGCTTCGCCTTTCTCAGCTTGCATATCGGCAATCACTACTTTGCCGCCTTGAGCCGCCAGCATACGCGCCGTGCCTTCGCCCAAGCCCGATGCGCCGCCGGTGACGATGAAAACTTTGTCTTTGATTTGCATAAGAACTCCAAGAAGAGAAGATCGAATACCGGACGCAGAGAACGCAAAAATTACGCAGAAGACGCAAAAAAGAAAACCAGATTTTGTATTTCTTTTTTGCGTTCTCTGCGAAACCTTTGCGTCTTCTGCGTCCGGTATTTGTATTTGGTTGTTGAATTGACGTTAACGTAAACGTCAATCCCAGATTATCAGCGATTTTCGTGCCCTGATAATCAGCCCATGCGTTTCGTGAAATTGAAAATTTGTTTGCTCGCCGCTTGCTTGCTCACTTTGTCTGCTTGCTCGATAGCGCCGGTGAAATCCGCTGATCCACCTGCGACTGCGAGCACAACCGATCCTGTTGCGCCCAAGCGGCTGCCTCGGATTGGCTTGGCGTTGGGCGGCGGCGCAGCGCGAGGGTTTGCGCATGTGGGTGTGATCGCGGCTCTAGAGGAAGCGGGTATCAAGGTGGATTTGGTTGTGGGCACGTCTGCAGGTTCATTGGTTGGGGCGATTTACGCTTCGGGCAAAAATGCCGCTCAGCTTCAAGAGATCGCGATGAAGATGGAGGAAGCCGAGATCACAGATTGGACTTTGCCTTTCTTCAGCCGAGGCATTCTGCGTGGTGAAGCCCTTTCGCAATACGTGAATCGGCAGGTGAATAACAAGCTCATGGAGAGCATGAGCTTGCCGCTGGGCATTGTGGCGACAGATTTGAAGAGCGGGCAGGGCGTGCTTTTTCAGCGTGGTGATACCGGCCAAGCGGTGCGCGCGAGCAGCTCGGTGCCCTCGGTGTTTAACCCAGTGAAAATTGGGGATCGTGAGTATGTGGATGGCGGCTTGGTCGCGCCTGTGCCTGTGCGCTTTGCCAAGCAGATGGGCGCAGAGCTGATCATTGCGGTGGATATTTCTTCTGCGCCTGAGGGAAATGCGGCAGATGGCACGGTGGCCGTGTTGCTACAGACTTTTGCCATCATGGGCAAGAGCATCAATGAATATGCTTTGCAGGGCGCAGATATTGTGGTGCGGCCTGAGTTAGTGGGCGTGAAAGGCGGAGATTTCACTTCAAAGCGCCGCTCGATTGATTCCGGCAAGCTAGCCATGCAGCGCCTGATGCCGCAGCTCAAGGCTGCGATTGAAGGCAAATCAAAGTGACACCCTGAAAAAATCATGAGCAAGGCATTTACCAAAGAGACTGATGCTGATGAGGACGAGGACCTTGCAGGCGCGCCCCCGATTCCTGCTGGCAGTAAAAACTACATCACCCGAGCTGGCTACGAGCGCTTGCAGTTGGAGCTGAAAATTCTGGTGGATGACGAGCGCCCGAAAGTGGTGGAAGCTGTGCATTGGGCGGCGAAAAACGGTGATCGCAGTGAGAATGGCGATTATCTTTACGGCAAAAAACGCCTGCGCGAGATAGACCGACGCATTCGGTTTTTAACGAAGCGGCTGGAGATTGCAGAGGTGGTGGATACGACAAAGCATCATGGCAGCGATCAGGTGTTTTTTGGTGCAACGGTGACGTATGCGGATGCCAAAGGTGAAGAGCGCACGATCACCATCTTGGGCATCGACGAAGCAGAAAGCACCAAGGGGCAAGTCAGCTGGATCGCTCCGATTGCGAGGGCATTTCTCAAAAGCCGAGAAGGCGACGAGGTGCGCCTGCAAACGCCCGCTGGGGTGCAGACTTTAGAAGTTATCAGGGTAGAGTATCCCCATGCCGCTTGACCGCACTTTCTGGGTTAAAGTTTAGCCATCAAATTCTCTGGAGACAAATATGAAACAAATCACAGCCATCATCAAACCCTTCAAACTCGAAGAAGTGCGCGAGGCGCTGGCCGAATGCGGCGTGACGGGGCTCACGGTCACGGAGGTCAAAGGCTTTGGCCGCCAAAAAGGCCACACTGAGCTCTATCGCGGCGCGGAATACGTGGTGGATTTCTTGCCTAAGGTGAAAGTGGAAGTCACCGTGAAATCGGTGGATGTGGATCGCTGCGTGGATGCGATTGTGAAAGCCGCCCGCACTGGCAAGATCGGTGACGGCAAAATTTTCGTGACCGCCGTTGAGCGCGTGGTGCGTATTCGCACAGGCGAGCAGGATGAGGCGGCTGTTTAATCCAGGCGCTTGAGCTGTTCAGACAGTCCAGCAGCTGTCACGAGCTCGCGCAGCAAGCCAGCTGGCTCTTCGGCCACTTGGATCATCTCCATTTGGTATTGGCCCACAAACCCATCATCCACGGTGCCGCGCATCATCTCCATGAAAGCGTCATAGCAGCCGTTCACATTCAAGATGCCAATCGGTTTGTCGTGGTAGCCCAGCTGCTTCCAAGTCCAAGCTTCAAAGAGCTCTTCAAAAGTACCAATACCGCCGGGCAGGGCGAGGAACACATCGGCATGCTCGGCCATCATGGCTTTGCGCTCGTGCATGGTCTCAACAATAATCAGCTCGGTGCAATCCGTTTTAGCCCATTCTTTTTCAACCAGTGCGACGGGAATGATGCCTTTGACAGTGCCGCCTGCATCCATCGTGGCTTGGGCGAGGATGCCCATCAGGCCATTGTTGCCACCGCCATAAACCAACTGACCACCATGCTGGCCGATCCAGCGGCCGACTTCACCAGCAGCAAAGGCAAAAGCGGGCTGGTTGCCATCGCGGGAGCCACAATAGACGCAGACGGAGAAATTGGGTTTCGTTGCCATGCGCGTTCAGAAAAAGCGTGAATACAAAGCAGCGAGCCAGACGCCTGCGCAGAGCAGAAGCGATAACAGCACAGCGGCTGAGCCCAGATCTTTGGCGGTCTTAGACAGCTCGTGCCATTCGGGGCCGATGCGGTCAATCGAGCGCTCGATGCCCGTGTTGAGCAATTCAACAATCATCATCAGCACGACCACTGAAATCAAAAATGCCGACTCCAGCCAATTTCGCCCCACCCAAAAGGCGGCGGGAATCAAGATGACGGCGAGCATCAATTCTTGGCGAAAAGCGGGCTCTTGCAGGCCGACTTTCAAGCCGGAGATAGAGTAGCCTGTGGCATGGATGATGCGGGCGAGGCCTGAGCGCTTTTTTTGAGCGGTGGGGGATTCTTGTGAGGTAGACATCGTGAATCGAATGTGTTTTACGCGGGAATGGTTTTACTCATCGGCTTGTGGGAGATCAGGCGTGTGCCAGCCAGAGCGTCATGTAAAAACTGCCGCTGGGGATGAAAACGAGAGAGCAGGGCATACACCGCAATCCAGCCAAAAACAATCACGCCGATTTCTCCGGCAGTCAGTTTGAAAGGCGCGACCGCGGCCAAGGGGGGCAAAAACCACAACCAAGACAATGCATAGCGCGCCAAAGCGCGCTTTTGCGAAATGGCTTGGCCATCCAGCCCCACGACACGCAAATGCCACGTTTTCATCGCTAAGGTTTGGCCTTTGTGCCAAAAGTAGACGAAATAAATACCGAAGATGACGAAGAGAAAGATCTGCAAACCCAAGCGATTGTCCATGGCGTGGCGAGTTTGAGAAAGCGTGCCATAGAGGTATCCAGCGATCCAAATCACGCCAAACATCAACACACCTTCATACAGCCAGCAAGCCATACGGCGGCGCAGACTGGGAGGTACAGGGGTGTTTTCGGGAGTGGGACTTTCGATCTGGCTCATGGCATGCTTTGCAAGAGCCTAGATTGTAAATGCTACTTATTTCATAGCATCCCGCGCAATGAATATGCCGGCTAACTGCTTAAAATGCTTAAAAACGCGCAGGAGAAGGAGTTTTATTGCTTTCCAGTGGTTTCACTGGCAGAGCCGGGTAAGACGCTGCCTTGATTGGCCACATGAGGAGCCACAGCGATTTTTTTGCCTGGTGCTGGGGTGTTGGCGGCTTTGGCATTGGCCAGAACTTTGCCAGTGCCGAATTCTGGCGCAGGCTCTTTCTTGAGCACGGGCTGTGGTTTGGCCGCAGGCGCTGCGCCGGCAAGGGTGGCCTTGGATGCGCTATCAGCCAGCTTGCGCTTTTCTTCAGGGCTGAGCTGTTGATAAGCCTGCCATTGCACCTTACGCTGCTCTGGCGTTAGGCCATCGGTGAGTTGGCGGTTTTCAGCGAAATTGATACGCGCTTCGGCGCGCTGCTGAGGGCTTAATGCAATCCATTCCGTCATGCGGGTGTGCATTTTGGCTTGCTGAGTTGTAGGGAGCTTGTCGAAATCTTTGGCGACACTTTGCCATTTGCGCTTTTGGCCGATACCCATGGCATCCCAATTGGCAGCAAGTGGGCGAAGAGCCGTTTGCTCAGCGGGGCTGAGCTCTTTCCAAAGAGGTTTTTTGGCAGCTGCTGCTGCAGGCTTGGCTACAGTTGCCTTGGCTGGTTCGCTTGCAGCATTGGTTTGAGACAGCGCAATCGATCCCGCAACCAAGCTGGTCATACAGATCAGCGCAGCAGCAAATCGCATGATTGGGCTACCTTACTGTGCAGAGGGCAAGCCAGAAGGCTGAGCCAAAGAAGGTGGGCCGAATTTGAGGTATTGCGCAAAACCGGGATCGGTATGCGCAGCGGGCGGCAGATCGTCAGTGAGCAAAAGGGTATCGACTTCGGCCAATTCATTGGCGCGATCGTCATTCACATTGATATTGATAGCCACCAGACCCACGACCAGAGCAAACAAAGGCACGAAGCCGGCAAAACGGTTGAACCAACCAGAACCATCACCGCCGCCGAGCACAGCAGCAGAGCCTGAGACAAAAACGCTAGGAGCGGCTTGAGTTTGAGCAACTGAGACGAGCTTGTGCTGAGCCAGAGCTTGCTGGCGAGCCACGCGCAGGCGCTCGGAAATATCGTGAGCCAAAGGCTGGTCATCCAGATACGCGGCCACCTTCAGGCCAAAACGATCCATTTGGGCTTCGCGTTGGAGGAGGGTTGCGTTGGTCATGATCTTCACCTATGGTTTATAAATATTTTTAACTGGTTTGTAAATGAATACTAAAGTTTGATTCCCTTGGCAATAAGCGTCTTGCTCAATGCCTGAACTGCACGAGAGCAGTGCGTTTTCACGCTGCCTTCGGAACAACCCATAGCTGCTGCGGTCTCTGCCACATCCATTTCCTCCCAGTAACGCATGAGGAAGGCTTCCCGTTGACGTGCTGGCAACAATTGCACCGCATCGTCAATCTCCTGGAGGACTTGACCGCGAGACACCTGAGTCTCAGCACTTTCCGTGCCATCTGAGGTGTCAATCGACTCTAAAGTTTCCAATAAATCAAATTCACCGTCTTCGCCAGCCTTTTCAAAGTCGCTCATGTTGGAAAACACGGCGCGATGCGTCTTTTGGCGGCGAAACCAATCCAGGGTGGTATTTTGCAAAATGCGCTGGAAGAGCATCGGCAGCTCAGCTGCGGGCTTATCGGCATAGTTCACCGTGAGTTTGATCATGCTGTCTTGCACGATGTCCAATGCCGCATCTTCGTCTCGGACATGGTAGACCGAGCGCTTGAAGGCGCGTTTTTCCACAGACTTGAGGAAATCGGAGAGTTCTTGCTCGGTGGCCAAAATGATCTGCTTGGGGGCGTTGTAATTCTATGCGCTGATGGTAGTGCAGCGGAGTCTCGCTGCGCATTATCGCATCAGGACATATGCATCTTTTGCTCGCCACTTAGGCAAAAAATCACGAAGGCGCGCTCAATAGCCACGCTCTCGCTGCACCACGCCGCTGATGGCTTGGCCCTTCTCAAGCATGCGAATTTTCTCGCTGATCTGTGCGATGGAGGGCTGCATTAAGGTCTGCGCGGCGATATGTGGCGTGAGCGTAATGCTCGGATGGGAGCGAAATGGATGATCTACAGGAGCTGGCTCGGTGCGCAGCACATCCAGATACGCACCAGCGATGTGCCCGCTAGCCAGCAGTTTGAGCAAATCCTCTTCAACGAGATGTGCACCTCGAGCCACATTGATGAGATAAGCGCTGGACTGTAAGAGGCTTAAATTTTTCTCGTTCAAGATATTCTGGGTTTGCGCCGTTAATGGCAGTGCGCAGACCAAGACGCGGCAGCTTGCCAAGAATTTCGGCAATTCATCGCCGCTGTAGCAACGAATGCCTTGCAGCACTTTTGGCGAGCGGCTCCAGCCACAAACAGGAAAACCCAAATCGCGCACGCGCTCCGCGATCTTGCTGCCCAGCTCGCCTAGGCCGAGGATGCCTACGGGGTAGTGCTCTGGCAAGCTTTCAGCATATTGTTGCCACAGGCCAGTGCGCGTGTCTTGCTCATAGCGATCAAAGCGATAGACGTGGCGCAGCAAGGCATGTGTCACGTAATCCTGCATCTGCGAAGCCATGCCTCCATCTTCAATGCGCACCAAGGGCAGGCTCTCGGGCAGGCGAAGCTTGAGCAGCGAATCCATGCCAGCACCGAGGGCGAAAACGGCTTTGAGGCGCGGCTGTGCGTCGAAGAATTCTTGTGTGGGCGACCAAGTGAGCGCGTAATCCAGGCTCTCAGTGCTGCCTGGCCAGATGTGCATTTGCGCCGAGGGAAGCTTGTGCGCTAAGGCATCTGCCCACGGCTGAGCATCGATCGTGGGGCAGCAAAAGCCGATTTTCAGGGGGTTCGCGGTCGTCATTCGGAGGTGTGGGTTGGAGGGTGGTGTGCTGGTGGCATAATAACGGCTGCAAAAGAGTTCTGATCCGGCTGTCTTTAGGCAAGCTTATGTTCAAAGCTCGAAGCCCCGCAACGGCATCGCAAGTGTGCGTGAGGGGTACCTGCAAAGTTACTTTAACTCTTAAAGGTTGATCATCATGGAAATCTCCAAGGCGGAAATCGCCTCGGCCGCTGCTGCTAGCGCTGCCACATCCTCTAATACATCTCACCTGCCCGAAATGCGTGGCGCGGAAGTGCTTTGCGCTGCGCTCGCTGCTGAAAACGTCAAATACGTTTGGGGCTATCCCGGCGGTGCGGTGCTGCATATTTATGATGCGCTGTACAAGCAAGAAAGCATGCAGCACATCCTCGTGCGACACGAGCAAGCGGCTGTGCATGCGGCCGATGGCTATGCGCGTGCCACAGGTGATGTGGGCGTAGCACTCGTCACGAGCGGCCCTGGCGCAACCAATGCTGTGACTGGCATTGCGACTGCGTACATGGACAGCATTCCCATGGTGATCATCACCGGCCAAGTGCCCGTGCCAGCCATTGGCCTGGATGCCTTCCAAGAATGCGACACCATCGGCATCACACGCCCGATCGTGAAACACAATTTCTTGGTGAAAGACGTGCGTGATATGGCCAGCACGATCAAGAAAGCTTTTCACATTGCCCGCACAGGCCGCCCCGGCCCGGTGGTGGTGGATATTCCGAAAGATGTGAGCTTCAACAAAGTGAAGTTTGATCTGGCCGCTTACAAGCAACCCATCGAGTTGCGCAGCTACCAGCCAAAAGTCAAAGGCCACGGCGGCCAGATTCGCAAGGCGCTGCAACTCTTGCTCACGGCCAAGCGCCCGTATATTTACACCGGCGGCGGCGTGATCTTGGGTGACGCAAGCAACGAGCTGCGAACCTTGGTGGATATGCTCGGCTACCCCGTGACGAACACGCTCATGGGCTTGGGGGCATACCCCGCATCTGACAAGAAATTCCTCGGCATGCTCGGCATGCATGGCACGGTGGAAGCCAATAACGCGATGCAAAACTGCGATGTGTTGCTCGCCGTCGGCGCACGTTTTGACGATCGCGTGATTGGCAACCCCAAACACTTCGCGCAAAACGAGCGCAAGATCATCCATATCGACATTGATCCATCTTCGATTTCCAAGCGCGTGAAGGTCGATATTCCTATCGTGGGCGACGTGAAAGACGTGCTCACCGAGATGATCAATCAGATCAAGGAAATGCCGCAGCGCGTGGCCCCGAGCGATTTGGCGAGCTGGTGGAACACGATTGAAGCTTGGCGCAGCAAAGACTGCCTGAAGTTTGATCGCACCGCAACAGACGTGATCAAGCCGCAAATGGTGGTCGAGACGCTTTGGAACATGACCAAAGATGTCGAGACCTACATCACGTCTGACGTGGGCCAACACCAAATGTGGGCGGCTCAGTTCTACCGCTTTGACCAGCCCAATCGCTGGATCAACTCGGGTGGCTTGGGCACCATGGGCGTGGGCATTCCATACGCCATGGGCATCAAGATGGCCAAGCCGGATGCAGAAGTGTTCTGCGTTACAGGCGAAGGCTCGGTGCAGATGTGCATTCAAGAGCTCTCCACCTGCTTGCAATACAACACGCCGATCAAGATCGTGTCGCTGAATAACCGCTACCTCGGCATGGTGCGCCAGTGGCAAGAGATCGATTACGAAGGCCGTTATTCGCATTCCTACATGGATGCGTTGCCCAACTTCGTGAAGCTCGCCGAGGCTTATGGCCACGTGGGCATGCTGATCGAACGTCCACAAGACGTCGAACCAGCATTGCGCGAGGCGCGTAAGCTGAAGGATCGCACCGTCTTCATGGATTTCCGCACCGACCCGACAGAAAACGTTTGGCCGATGGTGAAGGCGGGTAAGGGCATCACTGAGATGCTTTTGGGCTCGGAAGAGCTTTAAAACCAATACCAACTTCCGGACGCAGAATACGCAAAGGTTACGCAAAAGACGCAAAAAAGAAAAATACAAACTTTAGAAGTTGAAATTCAAAAAAACTCTTTTCTCCTGTCTTTTTTTGGTATTCCTTCTGCGTAACCTTTGCGTCCTCTGCGTCCGGTATTCGAATTCTTAACTTAAACGATAAATCTATTTGCAGCCAAGTCCGTTGATTACCGTCACTGGAGGAGGGCTCAGAAAAGAGGAATCATCATGAAACACATCATTGCATTACTGATCGAAAACGAGCCCGGCGCTCTCTCCCGCGTGGTTGGCTTGTTCTCCGCCCGTGGCTACAACATTGAATCGCTCACCGTGGCCACCACGGAAGACGAATCGCTCTCTCGCATGACCATCGTCACCAGCGGCTCCGATGAAGTGATTGAGCAAATCACCAAGCATTTGAACCGCCTGATCGAAGTCGTGAAAGTCGTCGATCTCACCGAAGGCAGCTACATCGAGCGCGAGCTGATGATGGTAAAAGTGCGCGCGGTGGGCAAAGAGCGCGAAGAGATGAAGCGCATGGCAGAAATCTTCCGGGGCCGCATCATCGATGTGACCGAGAAGAGCTACACCATCGAGCTCACCGGCGTACACAGCAAAATCGACGCCTTCCTAGAAGCCATCGACCGCACCGCGATTCTTGAGACCGTCCGCACCGGTGCCAGCGGCATTGGCAGAGGTGAGAGAATATTGCGTGTTTGAGATTTTTTTAAAACCCTAAAACCAACAGCCGGACGCAGAAGACGCAGAGGTTACGCAGAAGACGCAAAAAATCAGAAGAAAAACAATTCAAAATTGAAGCCAAGGTTGTAAAAAACCATTCTTTTCTTTTGTCTTTTTGGTATTCCTTCTGCGTAACCTTTGCGTCCTCTGCGTCCGGTATTTGAATTTGAACCCAACCAACAACCTGGAGAAATGAAATGAAAGTTTTTTACGACAAAGACTGTGATCTGTCCCTCATCAAAGGCAAGACGGTCGCCATCATTGGCTACGGCAGCCAAGGCCACGCGCATGCGCAGAATTTGAACGACAGCGGCGTGAAAGTCGTGGTCGGTCTGCGTAAAGGCGGCGCGAGCTGGGACAAAGTGGCCAAGGCTGGCCTGCAAGTGGCAGAAGTCCTCGATGCTGTGAAATCTGCCGACATCGTGATGATTTTGCTGCCCGATGAAAACATCGCCGGCGTGTACCGAGAAATCGAATCGAGCTTGAAGCAGGGCGCATCCCTCGTGTTTGCCCACGGCTTCAACGTGCATTACAACCAAGTCGTGCCCCGCGCTGATTTGGATGTGTGGATGGTCGCTCCTAAAGCGCCTGGCCACACCGTGCGCAACACCTACACCCAAGGCGGCGGCGTGCCTCACCTGATCGCTGTGCATCAAGACAAATCGGGCAAAGCCCGCGAGATGGCGCTCAGCTACGCGATGGCCAATGGCGGCGGCAAAGCCGGCATCATCGAAACCAACTTCAAAGAAGAAACCGAGACCGATTTGTTCGGCGAGCAGGCCGTGCTCTGCGGCGGCGCGGTTGAGCTGATCAAAATGGGCTACGAGACGTTGACCGAAGCAGGCTACGCCCCTGAGATGGCCTACTTTGAGTGCTTGCATGAGCTGAAACTCATCGTTGACCTGATCTACGAAGGCGGCATCGCCAACATGAACTACTCCATCTCCAACAACGCAGAGTATGGTGAGTACGTGACGGGCCCCGAGGTGATCAACGAAGAATCACGCAAAGCCATGCGCAATGCCTTGAAGCGCATTCAAAATGGCGAATACGCCAAGATGTTCATCCAAGAAGGCCGCCTGAACTACCCAAGCATGACCGCTCGCCGCCGCAACACCGCCGATCACCAGATCGAAAAGGTGGGCGCTCAGCTGCGCGCCATGATGCCTTGGATTGCGAAGAACAAGCTGGTGGATCAAACTCGCAACTGATTTTTAAGAGAAATCGGCACCTTCCGCACGTAGACCATGCGGAAGACGCTATAAAATCGATAGCAAGCCACTCGGGTAACCCAGTGGCTTTTCTTATGATGCACTTGCCTTTACACTCTACGCATGCATGACGGACAAGACACCTCTCCCGCTGAACTAGCGCCCATCAAACCACGCCGCAAGGGCATTTATGTTTTGCCCAACCTGTTTACCCTAGCCGCACTCTTTGGTGGCTTCTATGGCATTGTGATGGCCATGAACGGGCGCTTTCATGAAGCGGCCATTGGCATCTTCTGCGCCATGGTGCTCGATAGCCTTGATGGCCGTGTGGCGCGGATGACGAATACACAATCTGCTTTCGGCGAGCAGATGGATTCCCTCTGTGACATGGTGAGCTTTGGCGCTGCGCCAGCCCTGATCGCTTACATCTGGGCGCTCAAAGATCTGGGGCGCTGGGGTTGGATCGCAGCCTTCGTCTATGTAGCCTGCGCTTCCTTGCGTCTAGCGCGATTTAACGTGAACACCGCCGTGGTCGATAAGCGCTATTTCCAAGGCTTGCCCAGCCCTGCTGCCGCTGCCTTGGTGATGGGTCTGGTGTGGCTTATGACTGACTTGGGCATTGCTGGCAGCGACACGATTGTGGTTCTCGGCGCGATTGAGATGAAAGTGCGATGGATCATGTTCGCTTTCGCGCTGTTGGCTGGCCTGACGATGGTGACCAATGTGCCGTATTACAGTTTTAAAGACGTGAACATGAAAAAGAGCGTACCGTTTGCTGTCATTGTGCTGATCGCTTTAGGCATCGCCGCCATCAACATCGACCCTCCCACCGTCCTCTTCGGCATCTTTGTGGCCTATGGTCTTTCAGGCTACGTGATCTATGCTTACCGCAAAGCCAAGGGCTTGCAAACCAGCGTCATCTCAACCTCCAAAGACGAGCCGGATGAGCGTGGATTGCATTGATTGTTGGCCTGCCGACCGTTTGACAAGATCAGGGTGAGCGGATTGCTTTACTATCAATTCAATAGCTGCTTGCGCAATAAATACCCCGGCGAACAGCCCAAAACGCTTAAAAATCAAGCCGGAGAAGAACGTAATGCATAGCTTTTCCCGTCTAGCCACAAAAACTCTGCGCGCACGATGGGGCTGCCTTTTTCGTCTTTGAAGGTGAAGCCGAGCAGGGCGAGAGATTGGCCGTTTTTGATTTCAGGGACTTTCCACGCTTCCATGCGGGCTAGGGGCGCGAGCTCGATTTCCCAGGCTTTGTCGGTGCGTTTGGGGAGGCTCGCTTTTTTGAGCAAGGCGGGGGCATCGACTGGGGCGGTTTGCGCAGGGATGCTTCGGGTGGCGAGGTCTGCGGGGAGCTTCATGCCAGCGGGGATTTCAAGCATCAGCTCGGTGTGTGGGTTTTGCCATTTGACCTTGGCTGCTTTGCCCTCCAGATAAATCGGACGATCTAAATCGAAGCTGCTCCAGCCGTGATGTGCATGGGCTGCCCACGAGGAGGAAAGGGTGCTGACGGCGATGAGTTGCAGGCTTGTACGACGTTGCATGATGAGCTCCTATGATGGAAGGTTCAAATGTAAGCAATCCAGCGGCCGCAGAAGATGGCGGCGATCCAGATCAGGGTGGACGCGAGTGTTTGGAGTCTGGCGACTGAATCAAGTTTCGTCAACGAATCTCGGCCATGAAACCAGGCGGCGTTGCAAGCAGCGAGCGTGAGCAAGAGCATTTTGATGACGAAAGCGCGGTTGGCCAGCAGCTCGCCGGCTTGGGCAGCAAACATGAGCAGACCAGAAGCAGCGACAATGCCAAAGCCGGAGACGACGAGCAGCAAAGCCAGCCTCGCCAAATCTTTGACCGGCAGCGCTTTGCCCCAACCCCACACGCGCAGCTCTAGCAGCACGAGATTGCCCAGCAGCAATGCAATTCCTACGATATGAATGGCCTCCAGCGCGGGATAGGCGAAGGGGTGGGTGCGCAGCGGGGCGAAGAATTGCGTCAGGGCGTCGAGTGGGGTCACGGGTGGAATGGCAGATAGTGTTGATTTGCTAGTAATTGTGCTCTTAAGCCTTCGATGCCGCCAGAAAGCGACAAGTTGGGCGGGTAAAATTCATTTTTAACCCGACCTCTACATAAAAATGTCTGCCTGGGTGCTTCCCGATCACATTGCCGATGTGCTGCCTTCTGAGGCGCGCCATATCGAAGAATTGCGCCGCAGCTTGCTGGATGCCGCTAGGGGCTATGGCTATGAGCTGGTGATGCCGCCGCTGCTGGAATACCTCGAATCTTTGCTCACCGGCACAGGCCAGGCGCTGGATTTACAGACATTTAAGCTGGTGGACCAACTCTCTGGCCGCACGATGGGTGTGCGGGCGGACAGCACACCCCAAGTGGCGCGGATCGATGCGCATTTGCTCAATCGACAAGGCGTGGCGCGGCTTTGCTACTGCGGCCCGGCGCTACACACAGCGCCCGCCAAGCCGCACGCCACACGCGAGCCGCTGCAATTTGGCGCGGAAATTTACGGGCATGCGGGGCGCGAGGCGGATTTGGAAGTGATGCTGCTCGCCATTGATTGCTTGCAGCGCGCTGGGCTCAAAGATTTAACGGTGGATTTGGCTGATGCGCAGATCGTGCGCAGCTTGCTGGCGGGCGCGCCTGTGTTTGCCGAGCAACTGGCGCAGATTCATGCAGCACTTGCCGCTAAAGACGTTGCCACCTTGGCTGAGTTGACGGCCGGCATGCCAGCAGCGCAACGCGACGCTTTGGTACAGCTAACCAAGCTCTATGGCGATGAAAAAGTGCTTTTAGAGGCAGAAAATGCCTTGTCGCCGGCATATAACGTGCGCGGCGTGCTATCAAATTTGAAGTGGCTGGCAGATCATGTGAGAGCTGCTCAGCCTGGTGTGAAGGTCAGCTTTGATCTGTCGGATGCTCGTGGCTACGCCTATTACACCGGAGCGCGCTTTGCAATTTATTCGCCATCAGCGTCTGATGCTGTCGCGCGCGGCGGTCGCTATGACGAGGTAGGCTCCGTTTTTGGCCGCAACAGGCCCGCAGTAGGCTTCTCTCTTGACATCAAAGATTTGGTGATGGCTGCTCCGGTGCAAAGGCTACGCACTGCCATTCGCGCGCCATGGGGCGAATCAGCCGCTTTGCGCGAAGCTGTCGCACGGCTGCGCGCTTTGGGCGAAACAGTGGTCTGCGTGCTGCCGGGGCATGAGGCTGAGGTGCAAGAATTCGATTGCGACCGCGAACTGGCCGAAGTGGCCGGGCAGTGGGTTGTGAAGAGCGTTTGAGATGTTGAATACAAGAGAAATACCGGACGCCGAGGACGCAAAGGTTGCGCAGAAGACGCAGAAAAAGCCAATTCATTTTGGGTTTTCTTTTGCGCCCTCTGCGAAACCTCTGCGTCTTCTGCGTCCGGATGTTTGAATTTTCTGAAGAGTACACATGAATCCAGTCAAAGGCAGAAACGTCGTCGTCGTAGGTTCCCAGTGGGGCGATGAGGGCAAAGGCAAATTGGTCGATTGGCTCACCGAGACCGCCCAAGGCGTGGTGCGTTTCCAAGGTGGCCACAATGCGGGGCACACGTTGGTGATCAACGGCGTGAAAACCGCGCTGCACCTGATCCCCAGCGGCATCATGCGTGCCGGCGTGAAGTGCTATATCGGCAATGGTGTGGTGCTCTCCGCTGCGAAATTGTTTGAAGAAATTGAAGGGCTGGAGAAGGCCGGTGTAGAAGTGCGCTCACGCCTTCGTATCTCTGAAGCTTGCCCGCTGATTTTGCCTTTCCACGCGGCGCTCGATCAAGCGCGTGAGCTTTTCCGAAGCAAAGGCGGCTCTGAGAAAATCGGCACCACAGGCCGAGGCATCGGCCCCGCGTATGAAGACAAAATCGCCCGCCGCGCCCTGCGTGTGCAAGATCTGAAATACCCTGAGCGTTTTGCCGCCAAGCTCAAAGATTTGCTCGATCTGCACAACCATGTGATGACGACTTTCCTCGGCGCAGCGCCTACGGATTTCCAGTCGCAGTTTGATGAAGCGATGAAGCACGCTGAGCTGCTCAAGCCGATGATGGCTGATGTGTCTCGCGAGCTAAATGAAGCCAATGCCAAAGGCGTGAATCTGCTATTCGAAGGCGCGCAAGGCACGCTCCTTGATGTCGATCACGGCACCTACCCCTTCGTCACCAGTAGCAATTGCGTGGCTGGCAATGCCGCCGCCGGCGCAGGGGTTGGCCCCGGCATGCTGCACTACATCTTGGGCATCACCAAGGCCTATTGCACCCGAGTCGGTGGCGGCCCTTTCCCTACCGAGCTGGAGTGGGAAAAAGAAGGCACGCCGGGCTACCACATGAGTACCGTGGGAGCAGAAAAGGGCGTGACCACTGGCCGCAGCCGCCGATGCGGTTGGTTTGATGCCGCTTTGCTCAAGCGCAGTGCGCAAGTCAATGGATTGAGCGGGTTGTGCATCACCAAGCTCGACGTACTCGACGGCATCAAAGAACTCAAAATCTGCGTCGGCTACGAGCTCGACGGCGAGAAGACCGACATCCTGCCCATGGGCGCAGACGACATTTCCCGCTGCATACCAATCTACGAAACCATGGAAGGCTGGACGCAAAGCACCGTGGGCGTGACGAAGCTGGATGAACTCCCCATCCAAGCCCGCCTGTATCTGCAGCGCATCGAGCACGTGACGGGCGTGCCGATCCACATCGTATCGACCAGCCCAGATCGCGATCACACGATCTTGATCAAGCATCCTTATTTGGCCTAGGCCGAAATACAAATTTAATACCGGACGCAGAAGACGCAAAGGTTTCGCAAAAGACGCAAAAAAAGCCAGAAAAAACTAAAAAATGAAAAATCATCCCAATGTTTTTTCTCTTTTTGGTATTTCTTCTGCGTAACCTTTGCGTCCTCTGCGTCCGGTATTTTTTCCTTCGTATCACTACCCATCCAAACGTAACCGGAGACAAAAATGCTCACAGAAGACGGCAAACACCTCTACGTCAGCTACGACGAATACCACAACCTCATTGAGAAACTGGCCATCCAGATTCACAAGTCAGGCTGGGAATTTGACACCATCCTCTGCCTCGCACGCGGCGGCATGCGCCCTGGCGACATCCTCTCGCGGATATTCAACAAACCCTTGGCCATCATGAGCACCAGCTCGTACCGCGCCAACGCCGGCACGATGCAAGGCCACCTCGATATTGCCCGCTACATCACCACCCCCAAAGGCGAAATCGCCGGCAAAGTGCTGCTGGTGGACGACCTCGCTGACTCCGGCCATACCCTCAAAGCCGTGGTGGACATGCTCAAAAGCAACTACACCCCCATCACCGAGCTGCGCACCGCCGTGATCTGGACGAAAGCCGTTAGCGTCTTCGATTGCGATTATTCCGTCGAACACCTGCCCACCAACCCCTGGATTCACCAGCCCTTCGAAGGCTACGACAGCCTCTCGCCCGAAAAGCTGCTGGAGAAGTGGAAGGTTTGAAGCTTCTTCAGACTTTTGTTAGCATGCGGTATGCCAACATTGATCACTGATCAGCAGCAAGAAGCAAGAGAGCTCCTGCAAGCCTTAGCCGTGCAGGCGATGAGCGCTTCTGAGCGGGCTGCTTGGTGGCGAAGCGAACTCGCTGCAGTGCAAACGCATACACAGCTCTTTATGAATCGTTTTCCAACCCAACCCGGTGCGATGAGCTTTGCGTCTTTGGCGGAAAAAAACCGACACGACGAAGAGCGTGAGCTGGAGCAAGCTATGAATCACGCGCAGATACCTCATGCAAGCCATGCGGCAAGCGCCTACTGAATCAGATCTGTTGGCGCTCGCACGTGTGCTGGATCAGCATGGTGTGAAATACGCTTTGATTGGTGGCATGGCAGTGGGCCTGCATGGTTTTGTTCGTGCCACCAAAGACATCGATCTGCTTTTACCAGTCAATGCCCATAACAATCGTTTGCTGATGACTGCGCTAGAGCAACTCGTCGGATCATCCAGCCCCGCCTTGCAGCAGTTGCGGCTTGATTGGATGGACAAAGGCCACTCCACTGCTCTAGAGGATCGTTTGGCGATTGATCTTCTTTATGTGGCTGCAGATCAGAGCTTTGAACAATTACAGCAGCACATCATCCGCGTTAGCGTGGGTGATGCTCAAATTTCCGTTTTGAATGTCGATGGTTTGATCAAGACCAAGCTCACCTCCCGTGATAGCGATACCGCGGATCGCATCAAGCTAGAGAGGCTGCGCAATGCCCTCCAGAAAAAGCCTAACTTATGAAAATAACCGACCTCATTCACCACTCTTACCAGCCGCCTCAGGGCTTTGAAGCACCTCAAATCGGGGTTCACAAAGCTTCCACCGTGATCTTCTCGAATGTGGCTGCCATGCGCACGCGGGAATGGAAGGATAAGAGCGGCTACACCTATGGCCTGCACGGCACGCCCACCACCTTTGTGCTGGAGGAGCGGCTGGCGGCGCTGGAGGGCGGTTTGCAATGTGTGCTGGTGCCCAGCGGCTTGTCGGCGATTACGTCTGTCGATCTCGCGCTGCTGCAATCCGGCGATCAGATGCTTTTGCCGCACAACGTGTATGGCTCACGGCTGGCATTCACGCAAGATGAATTGATTCGCTTCGGGATCACCACGCGCTTTTATGACGCGATGGATGCGGGTGATTTGGCCGCGAAAATCACGCCCAAAACCAAGCTGGTATGGCTCGAAGCGCCTGGCTCGGTGACCATGGAATTCCCTGATCTTCCGGCTTTGGTGCGCATTTGTCGCGAAAAAGGTGTGATTTGCGCTTTAGACAACACATGGGGCGCTGGCTTGGCTTTCAACGCTTTTGATCTGGATGGCCAAGGTTTGGCGGTGGACATCAGCGCGCAAGCCCTCACCAAATACCCCAGCGGCGGCGGCGATGTGCTCATGGGATCGATCATCACCCGCGATGAGGCGCTGCATCTCAAAATCAAGCTCAGCCATATGCGCATCGGCTTTGGCGTGGCGGCCAATGATGCTGAGCTGGTATTGCGCAGCTTGCCAAGCATCGGTATCCGCTATCGTGCCGCAGATCAATCGGCTCGGCAACTCGCTCGTTGGCTGAAAACCCGCACCGAGGTAGAGGCAGTGTTGCATCCGGCGATTGATGGTGCCCCAGGCCATCAGCATTGGCAAAATTTATGCCAAAAAGGGTCTTTTGACCACGTGAATCTTGCGCGAGCAGCTACTGATTTAATAGCAAATCCAGCCTCGAATCAGGGTTTGGCAGCAGGCCTGTTCAGCATCGTCTTCCACGAAAAATACACTCAAGCTCAGGTCGATGCCTTCGTAGATGCCCTCAAGCTCTTCAAAATCGGCTATTCATGGGGCGGCCATTTAAGTTTGGTCGTGCCCTACGATATTCCCAGCATGCGCGATCCCAAGGTGTCGCATTGGCCGTATCGGGGCATCTTGGTGCGCTTCTCGATTGGTTTTGAAGAAGCCGCCGATTTGCAGGCGGATATGCAGCAAGCCTTGGCTCATTTGGCCTGAAGCTTGGCTTTCTCCAGGGCCGCTTGCACATAGCGGCGCTTTTTCTCCAGCGCAACGCTGTCTTGAATGCGGCTCACCGTCTCCGGATGATCGGCTAAAGCCTGCAGCTTGTTTTCTAAAGTTTTTTGAAGTGTTTTAGGCTTCTCGCCGGCATATAACGTGCGCCGGTTGCTCATCTTTTCATAGCGATTCAAAGCAACATCTGCCTGGCTCTGGCTCCACGCTTGCCAGCCCGTGCGCCCCGGTGTGGTGATTTCGATTTCGATGCAATCGACGGGGCACACTGGAATACACAGCTCGCAGCCGGTGCAGACCGATTCAATGATGGTGTGCATGGTTTTGCTGCTGCCCACAATTGCATCTACCGGGCAAGCCTTGATGCAGAGCGTGCAGCCGATGCACCAGTCTTCATCAATGAAAGCCATCGTTCGCTCTTGGGCACGCCCGCAGCTTTCATCCAGCGCGCCCACGGCTTGGCCTGTGAGCTTGGCTAAGCGTTGTAAGCCTTCTTCCCCACCTGGTGGGCAGCGATTGATAGCAGCGCCATCTTCGGCGATGGCTTTGGCGTAAGCCATGCAATCAACGTAGCCGCAACGCGTGCATTGCGTTTGCGGTAGCAAGGCGTGAATGCTGGAGGCACTCACTAAAGTGGGTTTCATGGAAGAGACATCGGGTTTAGAGTTGATCACAAGTCATTTGTGCATCCGCCTGAATAAGGAGAAACATCATGCAGGATTTTAAGGTTCAGCCATCGTCAGCCCTCGTTTTAACAGCACAGCCGCATCTTTCGCCCCGAGCCAAGCCTGCGCGTTTCTTCAAGTTGCGCAGCAGTTTGGCTGCACTGGCTGCAGCTGGCGCGATGAGCTTGCCCAGCGCAGCGCATGCCTGCTGCAACGATTTCTGGAGTTGTGGTGCAGCATTTGTGACGGGCGGTTTGAGTTGTGCCATCCAAGCTGCACAAGAAGAATCACGCCGCATTTTGAATGAAGCGCGCAGAGCCTTGGACAATGCTCGCCGCGCCTATGACGAGGCCGTCAATGGCACGCAAAATAAAGTTGCAGAAACGCGCAACAAGGCACAGCAAGACAGCCGAGATTCTTTGGGCGCGATGGATACAGCTAGAAACAGCGTGCAAGTCAGGCTTGCCAATCCTGTGCGCACTGTTGTCGCGCCACGAGTGATCGTGGCTGCAACGCCGGGTGCCTTGCCCTCTGGCTTGCCTGCGGGCGTGCGAGTTACCGCAGCGCCTGCCCCTGCTCCAGCCACCGCGCCGCAGTCTGTATCGCCGAGTGCCGCTGTACCGATGCCTACGCCATTTGGTGGCTCGGTCTCTTTGCCACCCCCTCCGTCGCCAGAGGAAGTGCGCCGTGCGCTTGAGGATGCGATGCGCACCATTGATAGCCTGCGCCAGCGTGGGCGGGATCAAGATTTACCGCAAGTCTCGCAAGCCATCGCCCGCATGAACGACAGCATTGGCCGCTCGCTGGGCAATGTGCATGGCGTGGTGCGGCAGTCTGTGTTTACGCCCTTGGAAGAAATTTTGCGCATCTTGGGCGCGACAGACCCGACCGGCTTGACCAATCTGATTGCCGCGGCTGTGACTGGACTAGATGCTGCCACGACGGCACTGGACACCGAAGTATTTCGCGCGATGCAATCGCTTGATGATGTGATCGTGGGTGCTTTAGGCGAGGTCGAGGGCGAGGTCAGTGAGTTGGTGGCTTCCGCTGATTTGGCGCGCGCTATTGAGGCCAAAGTCAATGCTTTATCCGAGCAGCCCACGCAGGCGCAGGTCAATGAGTTGCGCGGATTACTACCCTCGGATCCCGCGCGGCGCTTGACAGCAGCGAATATCCGCGTGATGAGCGGCGTGACGTTATCGCCCGCGCTGCGAGTCAGCATCGCCATGCCGAAAGCAGCGCCAGCGGCTAACTCGATGAAACTGGCGATGGGCCCGCTGAGCAATCAGCTCAAAGATCCGATGCTGAGAAATCGCCTGCAGCCACCCGCTGAAAAGATGGCTTTCAAGAGTCGGCTGGATCAGTACCTAGGCAATGAGTTTGCAGGGCTATCTGGTGCGCCTCGCGCGGCCAAGCGTCAGCAGCTGATTGATGAATCGCGCCGCAGATTCGCCAGCAATCCCCAGCAGGCGCAAGAAATGGAGCAACTCATATCGCAAGCAGCAGGGCCTGTCTTGGTGGCACCAGCCATTTTGGCTTCTCCAGCGGTTTTAACCGCGCCTGCAGGCGCAACCAAACCTCCGTTGAACCTTCCGCCTCAAAATACGCCGATGGTGATACCTGTGCCTCAGCGCCCTATGGCATTTCCGCAGAAATGATGCGAATCAGCGCGCAGCTGCTTTGGCGAGCCTGCGTGGTGCGGAAGCCCCTCTCTTTTTGATAGCTGGTCTCGCAGGTTTCTTGCCGGCCAAAGCAGATTTTGATGCTTTTTTCGGAGCGGAAACTGATTTGGCAGCCTCCGCAATGAACGCATGTACCTGCGGATACACCATATCGCGCCAGCGGCGGCCTGAGAAGATGCCATAGTGGCCAGCGCCTTTGACTTCATAGTGGAGCTTAGAAGTCTTGGCGATGCCGCTGCACAAATCATGTGCTGCGCGGGTTTGGCCGCTGCCGGAAATATCATCCAGCTCACCTTCTACAGTCAGCAGTGCGCAACCTTTGATGTCTTGCGGGCGCACACGCTCGAGCTTGCCATTCTCGCTTTGCACATCCCATGTGCCTTCCACCAGCTTGAATTTTTGAAACACGGTTTCAATCGTTTCTAAATAATAAGCTGCATCCATATCGAGCACGGCGTTGTATTCATCGTAGAACTGCCGGTGAGACTCAGCGCTTCTGCCATCGCCTTTGACGAGGTCTTTGAAGTAATCCCAATGGCTTTTGGCATGGCGGTCTGGGTTCATCGCCACAAAGCCGGTGTGCTGCAAAAAGCCTGGATAGACCTTGCGGCCTGAGCCGGGGAAATTCGATGGCACGCGATAAATCACATTGCTTTCAAACCAATTGTGGCTGCGCTGCGTGGCCAGATTGTTGACCGAGGTGGGTGATTTGCGCGCATCGATCGGGCCGCCCATCATCGTCATGGAAAGTGGCAGTTGTTCGCCGCGCGAAGCCATGAGCGAGACGGCTGCGAGCACAGGCACAGTGGGCTGGCAAACGCTCATCACATGGCAATTGCCATACTGCTTTTGCAGATGACGGATGAATTCTTGCACGTAATTCACATAATCGTCGAGATGAAAATCACCCTGGTCTAGCGGCACAAGGCGAGCATTTTTCCAATCGGTGATGAAGACCTTGTGGCCTTGCAGCATGGTGCGCACGGTGTCGCGCAGCAAGGTGGCGTAGTGGCCTGAAAGCGGAGCGACGATCAGCACAGCCGGCTGGCCTTTGAGGCGAGAGAGCGTGGCGGCATCATCGGAGAAGCGCTTGAAGCGGCGCAGCTCACAGAAGGGTTTGTCGATTTCAACGCGCTCGTGGATGGCAATTTCGGTTTCTGTGCCGTCGTGAGGGATATTCACCGTCTTGATACCGAAAGCAGGTTTTTCGTAATCCTTGCCCAAGCGATACATCAGGTCATAGGTGGCGGCGGTGCGTTGGGCGAAGGGCAGTTGGCCAAAGCCGTTGCCCGGATTGGCAAAGAGCTTGGCCGTGGCCTGCGCAAATTCCGCGAAAGGCTCCATCAGGGCGCGCTGGGCTTCGTAGAGTTGATAGAGCATGGTGTGGGTCTTCTTCGCGTCATGTTTGCAGCGGTATGCTGCATTGCAACATTCTAGGCTTCTCCGTGACCAAATATTGGAGACTTGTACCAAAGTTCAGTGATTTGATCGAGATTGAAACTATGATGAGTCATGACCAAACCCCTTGTCTATCGCATCGCCTTGATCGCACATGATGCAAAAAAAGCAGATATTGAAGCGCTATGCACTGATTTTTTGGGATTTTTAGAAACCTGCAAGCTCTGCGCCACGGGCACCACAGGCGCTCGCATTGCCAGCGCCACAGGCCTGAAAATCGAGCGCATGCTCTCTGGCCCCATGGGCGGAGATCTTCAAATCGGCGCGCGCTTGGCCAGTGGCCGGATTGATGCCGTGATTTTTCTGCGCGATCCGATGACCGCCCAGCCGCATGAGCCCGATATCAATGCTTTGGTGCGTGCCTGCGATGTGCACAACGTGCCTTGCGCCACCAACCTTGCTAGCGCGCAGATGATGCTGCAAACGCTGTCTTGGCTGGCGATTTTCGGGGATTAAATCTCTGCCAGTGTGGTTTAACTGCAATCGCTGGCAATGATGCCTTGCAAGCGTTTCGTCTCTGAAGCGCGAGTCGCATCATTCATGATTTCGCGCTCACCTTGCGCATTGGTGGTGGAGATGCGAATGCCCGAATCAAAGCTTGCTTTAGCGCGTTTGGCGCGATCGCAGTTTTCTTTCTTGGCAGCAGCCGTTTTCTCTGCATCGGCTTTCTTCTGAGCAGCTTCTTTGGCTTCGCCTTCTTTCTTCTTCTTCTCTAGCTCGGCATCTTTGCCGCTTAGTTTGGGTGCGGTCGCCGTGGCGGATGTCGAGGAGGGCGTGCTGGCAGTTGCATCGCCGACGGCAGCAGTAGGAGCACGCGCACCTGGCGGGCGCTTCAGAATATCTTTTTCCGGCACGCTGTTGGGCGGTGGCTGATCGCTAAAAATTCGGCGTCCGTCTTTGTCTTTCCAAGACCATTGGGCTTGCGCCAAGGGCAGCA
Source organism: Comamonadaceae bacterium (assembly GCA_013297925.1). GTDB lineage: Bacteria > Pseudomonadota > Gammaproteobacteria > Burkholderiales > Burkholderiaceae_C > JANMDU01. The sequence goes on along the minus strand of JAAFJC010000004.1, from coordinate 67,019 downwards.
GGCAAACTAAAAGCGCGGTGGCCAGCGCTGCGCGAAACAGTGATGCATTTTTTTTCATAACGTAGAGTGTAGCCAGAAGGGCCAGCCCTGCCAACGCGCCAGAGCCCGTTTGGGTGGACAAAATCGCCGTTTGGTATACAAAGAGACACTTGCGCTTGCGTAAAATCCTGTTTTTGGGAAGCTTAACTTATGCGCCTGCTCGGCAAAGCACTTACTTTTGACGACGTTTTGCTCGTCCCCGCCTTCTCCTCTGTCTTGCCTAAAGACACTTCTCTCCAAACTCAGTTTTCCCGCAACATCGCGCTGAATTTGCCCTTGGTCTCAGCTGCGATGGATACCGTGACCGAAGCGCGGCTGGCGATTGCTATGGCGCAAGAGGGCGGCATGGGCATCATTCACAAGAATCTCACTGCTAAAGAGCAGGCAGCGCAAGTGCGCAAAGTCAAGCGCCATGAGAGCGGCGTGCTGCGCGATCCGGTGGTGATCCCGCCTGATTTCAAAGTGCATCAGGTGATCGAGCTCTCCGAGCAGCTGGGTGTGAGCGGTTTCCCGGTGGTCGATGGTGGCAAAGTGGTGGGCATCGTCACCAGCCGCGATCTGCGCTTTGAGACGCGCATGGATGTGCCTGTGAGCCAGATCATGACGGGGCGCGAGAAGCTCGTTATCGTGCCCGTAGGTACGCCTCTCAAAGAGGCCAAGGCGTTGCTCAACAAACATCGCTTGGAGCGCTTGCTCGTGGTCAACGATGCTTTTGAGCTCAAAGGCCTCATCACCGTAAAAGACATCACCAAACAAACCAGCTTCCCCAATGCCGCGCGCGATGAGCACGGCAAGCTGCGCGTGGGCGCGGCAGTGGGCGTAGGCGAGGGCACGGAAGAGCGCGTGGCGGCTCTCGTCGATGCGGGGGTCGATGCGATAGTGGTGGACACTGCGCACGGTCACAGCCATGGAGTGATTGAGCGTGTGCGCTGGGTGAAACGCAATTATCCGCAGGTCGATGTGGTTGGCGGCAATATTGCTACCGGTGCTGCAGCGTTGGCATTGGCTGAAGCTGGTGCAGATGCAGTGAAAGTGGGCATCGGCCCTGGCAGCATTTGCACCACGCGCATCGTCGCGGGTGTGGGCGTGCCGCAGATCATGGCGGTCGATGGCGTGGCCACGGCGTTGAAGGGCTCGGGCATTCCGTTGATTGCCGATGGCGGCATTCGCTACAGCGGCGATATCGCCAAAGCGATAGCGGCAGGCGCGGGTTCGGTGATGATGGGCGGCATGTTTGCCGGCACGGAAGAAGCCCCCGGTGAAGTGGTGCTCTACCAAGGCAGATCCTACAAAAGCTATCGCGGCATGGGCAGCATCGGCGCGATGCAGCAAGGCAGCGCGGATCGTTACTTCCAAGAAAGCTCGACCGGCAACCCCAATGCCGACAAGCTCGTGCCCGAAGGCATCGAAGGCCGCGTGCCCTACAAAGGCTCCGTGGTGGCGATCATTTTCCAGCTCGCAGGCGGCATCCGCGCCAGCATGGGCTATTGCGGCTGCGGCACGATTGCCGATATGCAGAGCAAAGCGGAATTTGTGGAAATTACAGCGGCAGGTATTCGCGAAAGTCACGTGCATGATGTGCAAATCACGAAAGAAGCACCTAATTACCGTGCGGAGTGATTTTTTCTCTGTTTCGTCATCCTTTTGATGTACAAAGAGAGCTCATTAACCAACTCTTGAGGAGCGCATCATGGGCATCATTTCATTTTTCAAAGAAGCCGGCCAAAAATTGTTTGGCGGCAAGCCCGAAGTGGCCGCTGCTGTCGCCGAGCCGAGTAACGAAGAAAAAGCAGCTGCTGCCAATGAAGCGGCTTCCAGCGCCATCAAAGACTACATCCGCGCCAACGATTTGCCTGCAGACAACCTCACCATCACCTTCAGCGGGGCAGATCAAATCGTCACTGTGGCCGGGCTAGTAGCCACGCAGGAAGAGCGAGAAAAGATCATCACCTGTTGCGGCAATGTGCATGGCGTGGCAGGCGTCTCCGATGAGATGACATGCGATGAGCCAGATGCGCCGAGCTGCCAATTCCATATGGTCGTCAGCGGCGACAATCTTTCGAAGATTGCCAAGCAATACTACGGCGATGCCAACAAATACCCCGTGATTTTTGAGGCCAACAAGCCGATGCTGAGCCACCCAGACAAGATTTATCCTGGTCAGAATTTGATCATCCCTGCTGAGGCTTGAGTTTTCCGAACTGATCCAAGCGGCCAAGCGGCCAAGCGGCCGCTTTTTGGTTTGACGCATCATAGGTTATAATATGGCCATATTTTTAATTCTGGCCATAATCATGCGCACCATCGCCATCCACGAAGCAAAAAACAATTTCTCTGCCTTGATTCACTCTGTGGAGATTGGTGAAGAGATCGTTTTGACGCGCCATGGCAAGCGCATTGCGCGCATCATTGGCGAGACGGATGACGCACAAACCGATGCGTTGCTTGCGCAAAAGCGGCTAGAGGCGGCCAAGTTGCTCTCTCAAGCGCGCGCCAAAGTTCTTCCCGGTATGCCGATGGATTGGAAAACTGCGCGTGATGCAGGCAGGCGTTTTTAAAGTGCGCTCATGACGCATATTGTGTTAGACACCTCTGTCGCCGTTCAATGGATTGTCAAGCAGCAAAGCGCAGAACTAGCCGATGAGCTTTTTTTGGCGGGCTACAGCGGTCAGGCGACTTTGCATGTACCCGCACTGTGGCTCTGGGAATGCAGCAATGCCTTGCAAAAATACAGCATGGCTGGCTGGATTGAGCCCACTGATATGGCAGACCACTTGCGCACACTACGCTACGCCCAGCCAACGATTGATACATTGCCCGATGCGAGCCGCCAAGCGAGCTGGATTGAGCTGGCGTTGCAGCACAAGCTCACGGCCTACGATGCCAGTTATCTCGAGCTTGCGATACGTCGCAAAGCCCAACTCGCCACACTTGACCGCAAGCTGCGCAAGGCGGCTGTGGCCTGCCAAATTTCCTGTATTGAAATGTGAACCCGCCCATGCAACACGACAAAATCCTCATCCTCGATTTCGGCTCCCAAGTCACCCAGCTCATCGCTCGGCGCGTGCGCGAAGCGCATGTGCTCTCTGAAGTGCATCCTTGCGATGTAACGAGCGAATGGGTGCGTGAGTATGCGAAGGATGGGCGCTTGAAGGGCATCATCCTCTCGGGCAGTCACGCGAGTCTGTGGGAAGACGACACGCTGCGTGCGCCGCAGATTGTTTTTGAGCTGGGCATTCCTGTGCTCGGTATTTGCTTTGGCATGTATGCCATGGCAGATGCTTTGGGCGGCAAAGTAGAAGGCGGGCATGGTCGTGAATTCGGGCATGCAGAAGTGCGTGCGCGAGGTCATACCCGTCTGCTCGATGGAATAGCCGATTTCACCACGCCAGAAGGCCACGGCATGCTCAATGTGTGGATGAGTCATGGCGACAACGTCGTTGAAATGCCGCCCGGCTTCAAGCTCATGGCCAGCACGCCAAGCTGCCCGATTGCGGGCATGGCCGATGAGGAACGACGCTTTTATGCCGTGCAGTTCCATCCTGAGGTCACGCACACCACACAAGGTAAAGCTCTGCTGGAACGCTTTGTTTTGAACATCTGTGGTGCCAAGCAAGATTGGATCATGGGCGATTACATTGCGGAAGCCGTTGCCAAGATCAAAGCGCAGGTGGGCGATGAGCATGTGCTGCTCGGCCTCTCAGGCGGCGTAGATTCATCGGTGGCCGCTGCGCTGATCCACCGCGCCATTGGCAGCCAGCTCACCTGCGTGTTTGTGGATCATGGCCTGCTGCGCCTGAATGAAGGCGATGCGGTGATGGAGATGTTCGAAGGTAAATTTGGCTTGAAAGTGATTCGCGCCAATGCCGAGGAACTGTTTCTAGGCAAGCTCGCCGGCGTGGCCGAGCCTGAGGCCAAACGCAAAATCATCGGCGGCTTGTTTGTGGATGTATTTAAGGCAGAAGCTGAGAAGTTAAAGAAAAATGGGCAGTTCGCCGGCACAGAATCTGCGCAAGGTGCTATTAAATCAGTAGCATCCGGGAAAGGGGTGACGTTCCTAGCGCAAGGCACCATCTACCCTGATGTCATCGAATCCGGCGGCGCAAAAAGCAAAAAAGCCGTCACCATCAAAAGCCACCACAACGTCGGCGGCCTGCCTGAGCAGCTTGGCTTGAAATTACTCGAACCCTTGCGCGACCTCTTCAAAGACGAAGTCCGCGAGCTCGGCGTCGCACTCGGCCTGCCCCCCGAAATGGTCTACCGCCACCCCTTCCCAGGCCCAGGTCTGGGCGTGCGCATCTTGGGCGAAGTCAAAAAAGAATACGCTGACCTGCTGCGCCGAGCAGACGCCATCTTCATCGAAGAGCTGCGAAATTTCCCGTACTCCTCCGTTCGCCCTGAGCTTGTCGAAGGGCCCAAGAACTGGTACGAAGCCACATCCCAAGCCTTCACCGTCTTCCTCCCCGTCAAGAGCGTCGGCGTGATGGGCGATGGCCGCACCTACGATTACGTGGTGGCGCTCCGCGCCGTTCAAACCAGCGATTTCATGACCGCAGACTGGGCAGAATTGCCTTACGCGCTCCTCAAGAAAGTGTCTTCAAGAATCATCAATGAAGTGCGCGGAATTAACCGAGTCACGTATGACGTGAGCTCGAAGCCGCCGGCGACGATTGAGTGGGAATAACTCGATCGCGGTTGTGGAATGCAAACGTGTTTGCTGCCCAGATCAAATCGTCAAGTCTCTAAAAGAAAATTACCAGACGGTTTACTTGTGCTACTGATCGCTTGATCATCCGCCTCATCTTTAAGCCCTACGCCAGTGAGCTGGTGGATGCGGGATTGACTGAGCAATTGATGCAGTTTGGTAGCTGCTGCTTGCACTGACAAACCTGCCGAGCGCACATTGGAGATGCAGTTGCGGCTTGCATCTGTGAGGCCTGGCTTTGGTGCCCAGGTGAGATAGATGCCTAAGCTGTCGGGTGAGCTCAGGCCGGGGCGCTCACCGATGAGGACAGCGACGGCATTGGCTTGAAGAGCGTAACCTACTTCATCGCCCACAGCAACACGGCCTTGGTTGACGATGGCCACGGGTGCGATGGTCCATGCATGGGCTGCATCGTCGCGTAGGCGCTGCAAGGTGGCAGCGAGCAGTTCTGCGGCATTGCGATGAATGGCAAGCGCGGAGAGGCCATCGGCAATCACGAAGGCAAGGTCAAACCGCGTTGCTTCTTTCTGGCTTGAACGCCAGCTTGCAAGCAGCCCACGTGAGCGCTCATCGAGCTTTCGGCCTAGATCGGGGCGTTGCAGGTAAGCGGCGCGATCTGTTGCTGCGCTATGCAATAGTATGGTTTCCAAACCCAAGCTTCGTACAGATTCAGCCACACCGAGCGCATCGAAGGGCAGATGCACCGCATCGCGTGCTTGCGCATGTGCGAGCTGAAAATCCAGGTGAGCTTGGGTGGGCAAGCTGTAGCCTGCACGGCCAAGTGCAATGCGTGCATCGGTGAAGCGGCGCAGGCTATCCCAGCGTGCGGGGGTAACAGAGGTGAGCGCAGGCTGTGTCATGCAGCCTCCAAGCGCTGCAGCACATTGGCAAACGGCGCGGGCATCTGATCTTGCAAGCGGGAATCGCCGCCCTCAGCAAACACGCCCATTTTTTGCAGCCAAGCTTCAAACTCGGGCGCGGCGCGCTGCCCCATGATCTGCCGCATCACCAGTGCATCGTGAAAGGAGGTGCTTTGGTAGTTGAGCATGATGTCATCCGAGCCGGGCACGCCCATGATGAAGTTGCAGCCTGCGGCGCACAGGAGCGTGAGCAGTGCGTCCATGTCATCGCTGTCGGCCTCGGCGTGGTTGGTGTAGCACACGTCGCAGCCCATGGGCAGGCCGAGCAGCTTGCCGCAAAAATGATCTTCCAAGCCTGCGCGGATGATTTGCTTGCCGTTGAACAAATACTCTGGGCCGATGAAGCCGACCACGGTGTTGACGAGCAGTGGCTTGAATTGCCGCGCCACGGCATAAGCTCGCGCTTCAATGGTTTGCTGATCGCAGCCATGATGCGCGTTGGCAGAAAGCGCGCTGCCTTGGCCAGTTTCAAAATACATCACGTTGTCACCACGCTGGCCATCTTCAAACAGCGCGCCGCGTTGCAGAGACAGCGCTGCCGCGCGCGCTTCGCCGAGCAGCTTCAGATCAATGCCAAAGCTGCGGTTCGTGCCTTCCGTGCCACCCACGGACTGAAACACCAAATCTACCGGCGCACCGCGCTCAATGGCTTGCAGAGTGTTCGTCACATGAGTGAGCACGCAAGACTGCGTGGGAATACCATAGCGCGTGATCACACCATCGAGCATTTGCAGCAGGCGCACGACTTGGGGCACGTTATCTGTGGCGGGATTGATGCCGATCACAGCATCGCCGCTGCCATGCAGCAGGCCATCGAGCAAGCTGGCGGCGATGCCTGCTGCATCGTCGGTGGGGTGGTTGGGTTGCAGGCGTGTGGCCAATCGGCTCGCCAGGCCAATGGTGCCGCGAAAGCGTGTGACGACGCGGCATTTGCGTGCGATCAACACCAAGTCTTGCAGGCGGCAGAGCTTGCTCACGGCGGCGGCCATCTCGGGTGTGAGGCCGGGGGCAAGTGAAGCCAAAAATTCGCTGGTGGCCGCATCGCTTAGAAGCCAATTGCGAAAATCGCCCACGGTGAGGTGGCTCACAGGCGCAAAAGCAGCCGCATGGTGCGAATCGATGATCAGGCGCGTGACTTCATCTGATTCATAGGGCACGACTGCTTCATTCAAAAAGGTTTTCAAAGGCAATTGGGCCAAAGCCATTTGAGCAGCTACTCTCTCTTGCGCATTCGCAGCCGCCACGCCCGCGAGCTGATCGCCAGAGCGCGCTGGCGAGGCGCGCGCCATGAGGGTGCGCAAATCGTCAAACTGGTAGCGATGCGTGCCTAAAGAATGTGTGTAGCCCATGAACTTGCCTCACATGCATTAGATAACACCACTTTAGAAAAATCAATAACTCAAAACTCTATCGCTATAAACAACAAACCCCACAGAAGCGGGGTTTGTTGTTTAGAACAGCAGGAATACGCTATGGCGCTTTGCTATCTCTGCTCACGATCAATCGCACTGGGTTGCTACCTGCTGAGGTGGCGCTGCCGATGGCGTACACCGTGTAGTAGTTGCCTTGCTCCAAATTGAAGCCGACTGCCGCTTGGCCTTGGCCTTGGCCGGTGGCCGTGGCGTAGCTCACCGTGACGGATTTAGAGCCGGGGCTGTTTTCGCCGTAAGGGGCGGCTGTGCCGAAGGCGCCTGCTCCGGTGGAAGAGCCGGTGAAGGTCGCAGTGCCTTGCACATCGCTGATGAGATTGACGATGCGGATGTAGCCGCGTGCGCCGGCGAACACGGGCTTCACCTCGTCTTTCAGCACCAGCGCTTTCAAGCTGGCTGGCGTGTCGTAGGCCACGGCTGTGTAGGCCGTGTCTTTGGCGATAGTGATCGTGGCGCTTAGCACGGTGGTGCTCGTGCCAGCCACATTGATCTTCACGCTGCGCATGCCTTCCATCACAGCGGCTCGCTCGGAGAAATTGCCAAAGCTCAAGGCAGATACCGTGCTCGTGTCATCGATCAGCAGATCCACAGCAGGCGCTTGCGGCGATGCATGCAGAGCGCGTAGTGAGGTGGTCACCATGGTCGGGGTCACGGGCGGCATGGTGCTGGTTTGGCTCTTGAGGAGGCTGTTGGGGCCACGCGTGCGCACCACGAGCAAGTCAACGGGGCTGGGTTGCATGGCTGCATCAGCTTTGGGCGGAATGGCTGCCACCACCAAATCTTCACGCGCTTTGATTTTGAAAGCGCCTGAGTCATACACCACATCGGTTTTGCCGGCCAAGGTGAGGCGCACGCGATATTCGCCTGCGGGCACTTGCAGCGCTGCTGCGCCAGAGGCTGGCACGGATGCCTTGTACGTGAGCGAGCCAATGGTTGGTGTGGAGGGCAGGGTCGCAGTGGGCGCAGTCAAATAAACATCCACAGCGGGCACACCCGCGCTTGCATGCAACACGCGCAGCTTGCTGTTGCCAGCGGTTGGTGCTTTGCCATCGTCCACGATGACGGCGGGCTCGATGCTGGCCAGTTTGTTGAGCGCCAACACAGAGACAGCCTGATTGGCTGGCAGATTCACATCGGCCGTGATCACGGCTGTGGCGGTGTTGTCTGCCGGGGTAACTTTTACGGTGCGCGTGCCGCTTAAGGTGTGCACGAAGGCTGAATCTTGGCGGAACATCAGCTTGCGCACCACGCGCTTGTCATTCAGCAGCACATCCACAGCAGGCGCATCGGGCGAGAGATGGATGGCGCGCAGGGCGCTGCGGGGCTCGCGAATCAGCGTAGGCTTGCTATCACTGGGCAAAAGCAGCAGATTCACGGCTGAGCCAGCGCTAAAGCTGGGCAGCGCCGCAATCAAGAGCTCTTGCCCGCCGGGGAAAGGCACGCTGCCTGCCCGCCGGGGAAAGGCACGCTGCCTGAATCAAACACCACATCTTTGCTGCCAGCAGCCGTGAGGCGAATTTGATAGTTGCCCTTGGGCACTTTGAGCGAAGCCTGATCAGGCGGCGGCGCAAAGTTGGCAAACGAGAGCGAGCTGATCGTGGGCGTGGTGGGTAAGGCTGCATCGGGCGCAGACACATAAATATCCACAGCTGGCACGCGCGGCGCGGCGTGCAATACGCGCACGCCGGTTTGATCAGCGGGCACATTGGTGGAATTTTGCTTGATGTGCATGGTGCGCACATTGCTTGAATCGCCCATGGCGAATACCGTGATCTTGTCGCCCTTGGTGGCATTCATCGGCACGCTGATGGCGCTGCTGCTGCCCAGCTCGGCTGTTGGTGTTTGTGCGCCGGAGCTCTCAACTGCTGCGGCCAAGCTGATCGGTGCGTTATCAGCGACTTTCGCAAATTCCGAAACGGGCGCATCAACATCAGCTGAATTGACAGCTTTGCTGCCTGCTGAAAGGGTGGTGATGGCGGCATCATCCAGCGCATTCACGGTGCGCACCTGGGCGCTGTCTGCAGCTGCCTGGGGGCTGGCGGGCGGTGAATCTGAGCCTCCGCCTCCGCAAGCGGCCAATACAAATGCTGCCGCCGCCAAACAGCCACTGATTCGCCAATGCGTCAAACGCTCTTGCAGCCTGCTGGCCAGATGTGTGATGTGCATGTCAACTCCTTGAAGTGTTTCAGACAAGGCCATCCTAGGGCGCTGTGGCCCAGCGGAGATGACGGAAACAAGTCCATACGCAAGCAACTTGGTAAGTGCGTAAGCTTTCGCAGCAGGCTTCGCTGTGAGAGGCAAACATGCTGTTGCACAAACAGTTTGTCACGCGCTGCCCGACGATGACGCGGGCGCTAAATTGCCCATTTAGCAAAGGGCAGTACACTAGAGGCTTCCGCAGTTATTTGCTTACCTTTGCTGCGGGGAGTGTGTCGGGTATTTTTTTATCGGATGCTTCACAGCGACGCTGCTCTGCGAATCACGCAGATGCTTGAGCGGTCATACTTTTTCTCCTCGGCAAGCTGTGAACACTGGAGGCCTATGGCCAAAGAAGATTTGATTGAAATGCAGGGCAAGGTGGATGAGATCTTGCCCGATATGCGCTACCGCGTCACCCTCGAGAATGACCACAAACTCATCGCCTACACCGGCGGCAAAATGCGCAAGCACAGCATCCGTATTCTGGCCGGCGACAAAGTGACAGTAGAAATGTCACCGTACGACCTCACCAAAGGCCGTATCACCTTCCGCCATATTGAAAACCGCCAACCTCGCGTCGGTGGCCCCTCATTTGCTGGCCGCCGCTAAAAAAGCAGGCCTGCTCCAATATCCGTTACATTAGTCAGTTACCCTGCGCCCATTTTCCTTCGGGCGCGTTTTTTGAGAAAGACTCATCATGAGCAACAAACTTTACGTCGGCAATCTCGCCTACTCCGTCCGCGATGAAGATCTGCAGCAGCAGTTCTCCGCTTTTGGCCAGGTGCAATCTGCCAAAGTCATGATGGAGCGCGACACCGGCCGCTCCAAAGGCTTCGGCTTTGTGGAAATGGGCTCTGCCGATGAAGCACAAGCCGCAATCGCTGGCCTGCATGGCCAACAAGTCGGTGGCCGCGCGCTCACCGTGAACGTGGCTCGCCCGATGGAAGCTCGCCCACCACGCACTGGTGGCGGCGGCTACGGCGGTGGCGGCGGTGGTGGTTATGGCGGCGGCGGTGACCGTGGTGGTTACGGCGGTGGCGGCGGTGGTGGTGGCGGTCGTCGCTACTAATCTGCTTTCGATGCAAACTAAGCCGCCTTCTGAGGCGGCTTTTTTATGCCTAAATCTGCTGCTAGCGGGGATCAATACTGCGGGAGGCGCTACTGAATTTATAGCGTTAATGATCTGCTTGTTGGGCAGGCAGCACACGCCGCAAGCTGCGAATCTTCTGCCACAGCACAGCTTTCGGCATCGGTATCTCCATCGCCTGCATGCAACGCTCTAGCCAGCCAGTGCGGGTTTGCATGCGATCAATCGCTTTGGCTAAATCCCGCACTACTGATGCGCCATAAGCCAGCTCCGCTTTGGCCAAGGCTTTGCGCAAAGCAGGCAAGGGCTGCGCCATCATTGCCAAATCAATCACATCTCGGCTGAATACACCATCGTCTGCATGCCGATCAGAATTGGCCAGCAGCTTGGAAGCCGCCATATCGATGGGTGTGAGCGTCCTGATGCCGCAGATCACGTCTGCCTTGCCCGGCGGCGCGAACGCAATCCGCGCCTCGCGCACGATCTCCAGCTTGATCGCCATGCCATCCATCTGCACCAGCGTGCGAACACCGTATTGATCCGCCCGTATCTCGCGCAGCGCAACAAGCGGCTGCGCGCCTTGGCGCAAGATGGCATTGAGCCCCAGCGTGCCAGTGAGCCGCTGCCGCAGCTTTGAGTAGCCCGCGGCATCTGAGATCAAAAAATCAATATCTACCGATTCACGGTATTCCCCATAGCGCAGCGCAATGCATGTGCCGCCTCCAAACAAGCAGCCATGCTGGTGCAGCAGATCACCATCGAGCGCCGCCAGCACATGCGCGATGCGCTGATGATGTGGCCGTTCAAACATTTGTCACCTCAATTGCGCTGCCGAAAGCTGCGTTAAGCGCCTGCATCAACGCCTGCTCATGCGCAAGCAAAGCAGCTTGATCCAGATGCCGCGCATTGCGCTCATAGATGCTATGCGCCTCCAACGGGCTCAGCGTTTGTACACCGCTCACCTGCCAGGCCAGAGCTTTGAGCTGCGGATAATCCGCCAAGCGCACGCGCGCCGGAATCCATTGGCTGAGATCAGGTGCTGGCGCAGTAGCCCCGCGTACATTAGGGAGTTGCGCGGCCACCTCCATACCCAGCGCTGTGCAAACATTCGCCCAGGCCCCCATCGTCACTGAAGGCTCGCCCTTTTCAATGCGATGCAGCGTTACGCGAGAGAGCCCCGCCGCTTCGGCAGCCACAGTTGCGCTCACCTTCAGCGCCTTGCGCCGAGCGCGAATCTGCTCGCCCAAGGCCGTCAGCTGGGCTTGCGTTTGTTCATTAGGGAGGGGTAGAGTGGCTGGCATTTGTTTCTCATTATGGTCATTTAAATAAAAATGTCAATAATGAGAAACATAAAATGATTCAAAGCGTCTGCTTGTACCGCTCCAGCATCTGCTCCTGCGTTTCAAACACTGTATCTGACGCCATGCGATCAGCCATTTGATCGCGCAGCATCTCGCCCATGCTGGGCATTTGGTTGCGGGCAATATGCTTGGCGGTGTTCCACAAATCCGAGCGCATCAGCGCCTTGGCGCAATGCAAATAGCTAGCCTGCACGCTCACGCGGATCACCAGCTTTGGCACGCGTGGCTTGCCCGTCAAGGTATCGGTGCAAAGCGTGCGCAGCGCTTCATCGGCGGAGAGCTCCGCACGCCCATTGATGCGCAGCGTCTCATCCATCCCCGGCACGAGAAAGAGCAGGCCGATTTGCCCCGTCTCAATGATGTTGTGCAGCGAATCCAGCCGATTGTTGCCCGGCGAATCGGGAATAAGCAGCGTAGATTCATCCACCACCTTGACAAACCCCGCCTCCCCACCCCGTGGTGAAGCATCCGCGGAGCCCGCCGCGCCATGCGTCGAGATCACCACCATCGGCGACAAACCCACAAAGCGCCGCGCATGGGCATCCAGCTGCGGCAGCTCCTTGAGCACAGAGCGCTCGCGGGCGGGATCATAAAGAGCACGGAGCTCAGCAAGGGTGGTGATGCTGCTCATATCCATCCTGATCAATAGCCCGTATCAATAGCCCATGGCCACGCCATCTCTGCGCGGATCGGCTGCGCCGATCCAGCCATCGCCCGTGCGCATCAGGAAGCCTTGGCCGCTGGGCAGCGGCACGATTTCGACGGTGTGGCCTCGGGCGGTGAGCGCGGGCGCCAGGGCTGCGGCTGGTGTGTCTTTTTCCAGCTGCACTTTGTCAACCACGGCCGTAGAAATATTGCCGCGTGCCAAAGCTTGAGCAGGCGTGCGCTGATTGGCCAGCATCTCGATCAAGCTGCCGGTGATGTAGTCCACGATTTGCAGGCCGCCTGCTGAGCCGCCCACCAGCATAGGCTTGCCCTCTTTGTCAAACACGATCACAGGTGCCATCGAAGTCACGGGGCGTTTGCCCGGCTCCATCTTATTGGGCGCAGCCTGGCCGGCGCGCGGCAAGCCGGTGAAGTTGGTCATGGCGTTGTTGGGCACATAGCCGTCTACCAAGATGCGCGAGCCAAAGTTGAGATTGGTTGTGGTGGTGATACTCAAGGCATTGCCTTCTGCATCGACGATGGCCATCTGGCTCGTGGCATCCATCGTCTCGCTGCCTGGGGCGGTTTCGAGCAGGGCGGTTTTGGAATCCATCACGCCAGGGCGCACCGAGGGCGCGCGATTCTTGGCATCGAGCAATCGAGCGCGCTCTTTCGCATAGGGCGCGGCAATCAGCGATGCCACAGGCACGTTGGTAAACGCTGGATCGCCAATGTAATGCAAACGATCCGCTTGCGCCAAGCGTGCGGCCTCGGCATACAAATGCACAAACTCTGGGTCGTCAAAGTTGAATTTTCCTGCTGGTGCCGCGCCTTGTAGCCGCGCCTCCAGCATCTGCAACTTTTGCAGCACCACCACGCCGCCAAACGAGGTGGGCCCCATGGCGCAAACTTTGTAAGCGAGAAACGGTGCGCACATCGTCTCCCTAGGCTCGGCACGATAAGCGCGCATATCTGCCTCGCTGACCATCGAAGGATGCGCGCCGCGCTGCACCGCCGCCACAAAACTCGCGCCACCACCCTGGGCAACAAAGCCCGCCGGGCCTTGCTGCGCAATGCGGGTCAGGGTATTGGCATACGCAAGGTTTTGAAGCACAGTGCCGACCGGCAGCAGCTTGCCACTCGCATCGAAATACAAAGCCACCATCTCTGGAAGATCTTTCACTGCATTGGGCTCAGAGAGCGTTGCGTGCAATCTGGGTGCCAGCGGAAAACCTTCTTTTGCCAATTTAATCGCGGGATCAAACAAGCTCGCCCAAGGCAGCTTGCCATGCTTGTCATGCACCATCTTCAATACGCTCAGCGCTCCCGGCACGCCCACCGAGCGCCCGCCGCGCGCCACATCCTCGCTCTTTAAAGTCTTGCCATCAAAATCTTGATTCAAAGCGGCAGTCACGCGGCTGGGCGCGGCAGACAAGCCATCAAAGCTGGTGAGCTGCGCAGCCTTCGCATCCCAATGCATGGCCAGCGCCCCGCCGCCCACGCCGGAAGACTGCGGCTCCACCAAGCCCAGCACCATCTGCGCCGCAATCGCCGCATCCACCGCGCTGCCGCCGCGCTCCAAGATATTCAGAGCCGCCATCGTGGCCAGCGGATGCGCCGTCGTCACAGCCCGCTTCTTCGCCTGAACGGTGATCGGCTCAATCTTTGCCGGGGCGGGCGGGCTGCCCGTGCTGGCACAGCCGCTGAGCAAAGCCGCTACGAGCAGCAAGGTGGTGATGTTGAAGGGTTTCATCAAATGGTCTCTCCTGCCAAGCATCGTACACACCGCCCATGGCAAGTCAATCGGTAAATCGCCGGCATAGAATCTGCGCAGAGTGCTACTTAATCCATAGCAATCTCTAAGCTTGCGTTTTGCAACCTTAGACAGAGATTTTAAAGTGAAATCGTCATATCGCCGGCATGGAATTTGCGCGGAGTGCTATTCAAAAAATAGCAAGTTGCCAACTCTCCTCGCTCTCAGCCTGGGTGCGCACCGCGAACGCGCTGAAACCTTTACGATAGGCTTTTGGAGAAAACCCATGGCGACGAACACGAATCAGAAGCTGGCTGTGTTGATAGACGCTGACAACGCGCAAGCCTCCGTCGTGCAGGAGCTGCTGGCCGAAGTATCGCGATACGGCACGGCAACCATCAAACGCGCCTATGGCGACTGGACGACGACTCAGCTCAAGAGCTGGAAAGACGTGTTGCACACGATGGCCATCCAGCCGATTCAGCAGTTCAGCTACACCACCGGCAAAAATGCCACGGATTCCGCGCTCATCATTGATGCGATGGATGTATTGCATGAAGGCAAGGTCGATGGCTTCTGCCTCGTCAGCAGCGACAGCGATTTCACCCGCCTCGCCACCCGCATCCGCGAGGCAGGCCTCTTGGTTTACGGCTTTGGAGAGCGCAAAACGCCCGAGCCCTTCGTCGCCGCGTGCGACAAATTCGTTTACACAGAAATCTTGCGCCAAGCAGCTGAGCCAGAAAAAGACACAGCGAAAGCGAGCCCAGAGATCGTGGAAGATGTGCGCAAGCTGCGCCCGCTGATCATCGCCGCCGTGGATGCCAGCGCACGCGAGGATGGCTGGGCTGCCTTGGGGCCAGTGGGCAGCTATATCGGTAAAACCAACCCCGCCTTTGATGCTCGCAACTACGGATTCAAAAAGCTGAGTGAGCTGGTGCGCTCGTTGAAATACGTGGAAGTGAAGGATCAGCCCGTGGCCAAACCCGATGGCGGCTCCATCAGCAACTTGCTCATACGGATTAAGCGCGTTGAGACAACAGGCTGATAGGCGGAATTCAAGCCGAATTGGCGTATCGCCGGCGTAGAATAAGCGCAGAGTGCTACTCAATTAATAGCAGAGCACCCAAAGCCCTCAAACCATCTGAATCATCAGCTTCTTGCCGCAAGCCTGTGCGTATTTGCGCAGCGTGGCAAACGAAGGAGAGTGCTTCTCGCTGCGCAGCGATGCTTCTAGGCGAGAGACGGCGGACACGGTGGTGCCCATGCGGCTGGCCACATCGGCTTGCGTCAAACCAGCGGCTTGGCGCGCATCGAGCATGGCGTGCAAAGCCGTGTATTCCTCTTCTAGCGCATCGAAGGCCTGCTTCACTCCTGGCTTAGCCAGAAGAGACTTGCGGAAAGCCGCGTTGTGCGGCACAGGTTTGTAGCCAGTATCAGCCATTTTGTACATCCTTTAAACGTTGACGCGCTATGCGCAGCTCTGGGTCTGGCGTATCAGGCGTTTTCTTCACAAATGAGTGAAGTATCATGATCGACTTGCCTACTTGCGTGCAATAAAACACCCGCCCAATCCCTTCGCGCCCTTTAGGTCGCAATTCAAACAATCCGCCGCCCATCGGCCGCGAATGCGGCATGCGTAGATCAGCGCCATACAAACTCATTGCATCTGTAAGGCGCACATAGTCCGCCAATATCTCTGTAGGCATCGCATAGACCCGCTTGCGTACCTTCTCGTTGTAGTAGCTGATTGACCAGTTCATACGTTGTTATATATTAGCATATTTGCTAATATTCTTGACTCAATCTTTTATGACCATGTTGTGGATATCCGCGATTTCTAGTGCTTTCTTCAAGTTTCAAAAAAGCTCCGAATGCGTGCCCGCGCGCACAAACACCACCATGCCGCTGGGCTCCCTGTCGTCTGTTGAATAGATCAATAAGAAATCGCCGCCGATATGGCATTCACGATGGCCTTCCCAATCGCCTTTGAGTGGGTGATCTAGCCATTCTGGGCCGAGCGGCGCATCGTTGTTGATCAAGAGCGTCATCGCTTCTTTGAGCACGCGCATGTCGTAGCGGCCAGAATGCTCTAAGCGTTTCCAGTCTTTGATGAAAGCTTTGGAAAGATCGATTTCTCGGGGCAGGTTAGCGCGTTTGCTACTTGCTGGTTTGCTTTTCAAGTTCATCGAATACTTCTTTGGCATTCTTGTAGCGCGCGCGGCGCGTTTTGATGATCTGCTCAGCTTCCGCCATCGCAGCGCGCGTCGTCGCGTTCGGCACCTTGATCTCAAACGGCAGCTTGCGCTCATCCGCCACACGCATCATCAGCAAGCGAATCGCATCAGAAATAGACAAACCCATCGCTTCTAAAGCCACAGCCGCGCGATCTTTCGTCGCAGTGTCAATGCGGGCGCGAACGTAGGTGTCAGCTGTGATCATGGGAAGCTCCAAAGGTCGATTGAATGGCTTCTATTGTAGTCTTCGTGTGACTACAAATCAGCGCCGTTTGCTTCAATTGACAGGAGGAATCAGGTTTGAAATATATCATTTAACTGTTTAATTATACAGTTAAATTTACCGAAATATTCACCTTGCCCATATTGGATTTATTGCAGGATTCTTCATTGAAATTGGCATATCGGCGGCATAGAATCTGCGCAGAACGCTATCTAATTCATAGTGATTGGCCGCTCTTAAACCACGGCTAACGCGCCGCACCTTTTGCCATAGGCAGCATGGAGCGGCAGCGCGGGTAGTTTGCGCAGCCCCAGAATGCTGCGCCGCCTTTGCTTGGTGTGCGGCTGAGCATTTTTACGCCGCAGCTGGCGCAGGTGGGGCGCCAGTATTCGCCTTCGTAGGCCACGTCTAGCAATGCCTGCTGCTGCGGCTCAGAGCGTTTGGCAATCAGCGCCAGAAGGCCGTTAGCATCGAGTGCACTGATGCCGTTGCTGTTGGCAAACTTCAATGCCTCGGATGTATAGGTTGATGTGGTCGCATAAGTGCCGCGCATGATCTTGTTTGAGGCCATCACGCCCAGAAACTCGCGCAGCTCCTTCACACCCACCTCCTTGCCGCGCCAGTGTTTGCATTGCACGATCAAAGCCACTGAGTCTTTCGAATGGCGGCTGTAGAGCCAAATGTCCACGCCACCATCGGCACCATGCGATTGAGATTTCGTCTCAAAACCAGCTTGCGCAAAAAGCGCCTCGCAGACGGCTTCAAAGCGCCGCCATTCAATTGCTTCAAACACAGCAGGGCTCCAAGCTGTAGCGCGCTCTGGCGCAGTACCAGCGGCTGGCGAGAGCGCGCGAGTATGCTCACTCACGCCAGAAGGCGAAGGAGCGTGAGCCTTGACGTTGGCAAATGGCGCATCTGCTTTAGGGGCTATGGGGATGACCTCAACCAAATTTTGCTTAGATGGCTGGCGCTTGCGCAGCCAGTCAATCCACAGAGCGGCAATGCCAATCAGCAAAGCCAGCATGCCCACGTATTTCAAGGGGCTCAAAGCTTGCGCGATCAATGACTTGCTCATAAAGAGCGGCACGATGATGAAAGCGATGCCCAAGGCGCATGCTGAAAGGCCGATTTCTGTGAGAGTTTTAGCTTTACGCTGTCGTGAGCCTTTGGTAGCGTTTCTAGGCATAGATAGAGCTCAAATTAGTGATGAAATTGGCCTTTAGCCGGCATGTAAACTGCGCGAAGTGCTACGCAATCAATAGCATATTAGCTCAAAACCCAGACCCTGGCTCCTGCAGAAACGCCAGCTCTTCGGCTGTGGATTCTCGCCCCAGGATCGCGTTGCGGTGGGGGTAGCGGCCAAAGCGCTCTAGGATGGATAGGTGGCGTTGTTCGAAGCGCAGGGCGTTTTCTAGGCCGGGCAGGGCGAATAGGCGCGGGGCTTCTTGGTGCACGGCCAGCGATTCGCTGTGCATATAGGGCATGTAGGCAAAATAGCGCTCGCGCGTGGAGAGCTTCGCATCGCCGCCGCTGGCCACCAGCTCCTGCGCGAGCATGAGTGCCAGCGCATCTTGCGCAAAGGCGCGCGGCGTGTCGCGCCACACATTGCGCGAAAACTGATCCAACACAATGATCTCTGCCAGCCGCCCGGAAGGGGAAGCCCGCCAGCCAAACAGCTCACAGCGCGCCGCCGCCTCCAAAGTCGCCCCAAACCGCTGCGCAATCAACGCATCCAGCGCCGCGTCTTTGGCGAAATGCTGCTTCTCGGTGAGTTCGGAGAACCAGAAGTGGAGGATTTCATTGCCAGTTATTGCGTGCGACATAGTCAACCTTAAGCTGCATCAACAAAGCTTCTGTATAACGCTCTCAGAGACAAGCTCGGGTCGTCACCCATTTGCTTTAATCTGAGCATGCTAACTAAGTCGTTGTCCGTCAATATCAGAACTATCTTGCGCTCCAAATACAAGCGCCGATAGGCTCGTTGCGTATCAAGATTGTCTTTGGCGCGAGCAACTAATACGCCAAACGTACCTTTGATATCGTCTAGCCGCATCGATAATTGACCGAATTCTTCATTACCCAAATCAATCATATTTTTGACTTCAAAGACCACAGAAACACTGCGGTGCTGAAGCTTCATGTCATGCCAGAAACCAGTGCCAGCTGAGTTGTAGAAAGTGATATCTTTTATTTCTCTACCATCAATGGATCGCACTTGCTCTTTTGGATCAGCAAGCGGGGGGACGAATAGACGCGTCAATATTCGCAAGACTAGTTTTTCATAAGCTTTCGCATCAGCTTGACCGGGAAGAACTTGCTTCAATAAGTTTGCATATTCATCAGCAGAAGTTATACGAACGTCAGCGCCTTTTACGCTTTCAATATCGAAACTCAATTGCTCCTTCACTTCGTTTTCTACCCTGTTGACGTATTGAAGTCGTAGCTCAGGAGATTTTCGTAAAGCAGCAACGACAGTAGCCTTACTAAAAGAGTACTTTGCGTTGATGTCTTTCCACTTAACTAGTGGTTCCTTGCCCAGGGTTTGAAGCGATGGCTCGGTTTCCATCTCTCGAAGCATGTATCGATATGTTCTTTGCCAAAAATCTCTGTAATCCATTGTGATGAACCGTCGAACTACAGTTTTGGGAACAAGCAAAATGGGTTGCATGTTTAAAGGATTAACGGGAAGCTCTAAATGCTGATCATCCCAAACCTTACGCTCCCAGTCAAAAATGTGCTCTAAGCAGATGCCTTTTTCCATCGGAATCCCGTAAATTGCACATTGTCTTTGGGTGTAATCAATAAAAAATGGTTTAGCGATGTTTGCAACCATATCGCTAATCAAGTCAGGCCCAACGCCCTCAATCATCAATTGCATTTCCGCAATATGTTTGATACCGTTTTTTTGGATTTCGGAGTTCGCTATCAACTCGTTGAACAAAATCGCGCCACGTTGTGCTCCAGAACCTCTTCCTGAATGAGTTCCAACACTATGACCCAGCATAATTTCTTTAACTTCAGGAAACATTAGCATCCGTTTCGCTATTTGATCATTACCTTTACGTAATTCGGAAATGGCTGTTTCAAAAAACTCGTGCAACATCGCGTGCACCGATTGAAAATCCTCGTTCTTGCTACGATAGAAGAGGTATGGATCTAAGTAAAGTCGTAAGTCAGACTGGAGATTAGGAATGACGAAATCGACTTCAGCTTGCGTTAAGCCTAAACCAAGGGCATCTGTCCAGAATATGGGCTTACTAGTGTTCGTCATGCGCTTACACGCGATTGAACGAGGGCTGTTGCCTTAGCCGCCTGCGCCATCCGTACAAATTGTGAACATTGCTCGACCCATTGCAGCCGCTGCGCATAGTTCAGTTGGCCGAAGGCGTGCAGGCGTGCGTCGCTGACATGGTAGGTGCGTTGGGCGCGCAGGTCGGTTTGCAGCGCGTTGTGTGCGGGCGATGGGGTGTTCATGCTGTTTTCAGGCGCTTGAGGTGTTCGATATCTGCCAAGTCTATCGGTCTGGCCACACTTTGCTTGAGGGCGATCAAATCGTCAATACTGGCGAGCACCACGGGCACGCCGGATACATCCAAGGTGAGGGCGCGCTGGCACATGCCTTGCGGATCGACGGGCGGGAAAAGCAGAATATCGAGGCTCACGCCTGCGAGGGCATCGCTGCGCAGGGAGAAGGCTTGGAGGTTGCGGGTGGCGTGCCAGTCTTTGAGTGTGTCTATCGCGGTGAGGGTGGCGAGGGGCACGGGCAGCATGGGCGTGAGACCGAGCTCTTGCGCGGCTTGCAGGAGATGCTGCATGTTGCCCGGCGTGACGACGACGCTGACATCAATATCCATGGTGTTGCGCTCAATGCCATGCAGCGCCACAGCCAAACCGCCAATCAAGACGTATTCGACGCGGTGGCGATGCAATGCGGCAAAGAGGTCAAGATAGAACATGGGTTGGTTGATTTAAACGAATTTCATGGCTCTCGCCGGCATGGAATATGCGCAGGGTGCTATTGAATTCATAGTGATGGTGAATCAATGAGTTTGGTAATTTCCTGCACAAACACGGTGGCCTGCGCCACTGCCCATTGGCTGTCTTCCAAGCTGATGCTGTCGCCTTTGTAATCTGACACGAGGCGCAGGCCTTCTACTTTGTTGAGGGCTTTGCCGAGCTCAGTGGGTAGTTTGCCGGTTTTGATCAGGTGCAATGAGAACGCTGAGATCAAGCCGCTATGGGTCTTGGCGATTTCTGGTGGCACGGGCGCAGCAATGGCGAGCAGGGCGGCTCGCGCTGCGTCAAACATGGCGTAGTAGGCGCGGTTGCATGCGCCATCGGTGTCTTGATCGTCCAGCAGGGTTTGGGCGCTGGTGAGGGCGCGTTGCGCCTTGGCCATCAGCTCTTGATGGGTCACAGGCGGATGCCTTCGCGTGCGATGTTGCCGAGCAGGCTGGGGTTGCTGTATTGCTCAGGCTGCTGCCATTCGCTCTCCCACACGGGCAGGGGCTGCACGCGGATGCCGGTGTCTAGCAAGATGTCGTAGGCAATATCATCCAGAGCCATTTTGGTGTGAACGAAGTGGCCGGCTTGGCCTTTGAGGATGATGGCGACATCGGCATCGCTTTCCGCATGCGCATCGCCGCGTGCGCGGCTGCCAAAAAGAATCGCTTGCTGCATCGGATAGGCGAGTGCCACTTGCTGGGCGAAGCGGCGTGCGGCGGGTAGGGCGGGGTTGGCTTTCGCCGCCTTCATTTCGCGGATGGATTGCAGCAGCTCAGCGCCAATGTCTCGCTTGGCATCGCGCTCGCGCAGTTGCTTGGCAGTCATGGGCATGGTATTGCGTATCGTTGGCTTGAATGCTGAATTTACTGGAAAGCAGATTGTTTGGCTAGCTTCATTTTGCCCAAGTGTCTTTGAGGCCAGTGATCTTGTTGAAGACTACTTTGCCTGATTTGTGATCCACGCGATCTGCGACGAAATAGCCGTGGCGTTCGAATTGGAATTTGTCGTCTGGCTTGGCATTGGCTAGCGATGGCTCGACGTAGGCTGTGATGGTTTTCAAACTGTCTTCGTTGAGGGCTTCTAGGAAGTCTTTGCCGCCGGCATCGGGGTGTTCGGTTTTGAAGAGGCGGTCGTAGAGGCGGATTTCTGCTTTTACTGCATCTGCGGCGCTGACCCAGGTGATGACACCTTTGACTTTGACTGCGTCGCTGCCGGGGGTGCCGGATTTGGTGTCTTTGAGGATGTTGGCGTTGACTGCTGTGATGTTGCCGGCTGCGTCTTTGACTGAACCCATCACCTCGATGACGAAGCCGTATTTGAGGCGGACTTTGTTGCCGGGGAAGAGGCGGAAGAAGCCTTTGCTGGGGATTTCTTCGTAGTCTGTTTGCTCGATCCAGACTTCTTTGCCCAGCTTGAAGTTTCGCTTGCCGAGATCGGGGAGGTGGGGGTGCACGGGGGCGCTGCAGTCTTCTAGGTGCTCTGCGCTGCCGAAGGCTTCTTCCCAGTTGGTGAGGATGAGCTTTAAGGGCTCTAGCACGGCCATGGCGCGGGGGGCGATGGGGTCTAGGGTTTCGCGCAGGCAGCCTTCTAAGGTGGAATAGTCGATCCAGCTGTCTGATTTGCTGACGCCGATGCGCTCGGCGAAGAGTTGCAGGCTCTCGGGTGTGTAGCCACGGCGGCGCAGGCCGACGATGGTGGGCATGCGGGGATCATCCCAGCCGCTCACTTTTTTCTCATTCACCAATTGGGCGAGCTTGCGTTTGCTGGTGATGACGTAGGTGAGGTTGAGCCGGGCGAATTCGTATTGGCGGGGCTGCTGCTTGATGAGGCCGCCTTCTAGCAAGCGATCCATGAGCCAGTCGTAGAAGGGGCGCTGGTCTTCAAACTCTAGGGTGCAGATGCTGTGCGTGATGCCTTCTAGCGCGTCTTCGATGGGGTGGGCGTAGGTGTACATCGGGTAGATGCACCATTTGTCTCCGGTGTTGTGATGCGTGGCGCGGCGGATGCGGTAGATGGCGGGGTCTCGCAAATTAATGTTGGGCGAGGCGAGATCGATTTTTGCTCTTAAAACCATAGCGCCATCGGCATGTTTGCCGCCGGCCATCTCTTTGAAACGCTCTAAATTTTGCTCAGGCGTGCGGCTGCGATAGGGGCTGGGCTTGCCGGGGGTGTTGAAGTCTCCACGGTTGGCGCGCATTTCTTCCGCGGATTGCTCGTCGACGTAAGCTAAGCCGCGATCAATCAAGTGCTCGGCGGCTTGGTACATGAAATCAAAGTAGTCGCTGGCGAAGAGGGCGTGGGCTTGGTCTGTGCTTTTTTCTGAGCCCCAGCCAAAGCCGAGCCAGCTCACGGAATCGACGATGGAATCGACGTATTCTTTTTCTTCTTTCTCGGGGTTGGTGTCGTCAAACCTGAGATTGCAGATGCCTTTGTAATCACGCGCCAAGCCGAAGTTGAGGCAGATGCTTTTGGCATGGCCGATGTGCAGATAGCCATTGGGCTCGGGCGGGAAGCGGGTGATGATTTGCGAATGCTTGCCGCTGGCCAGATCGGCCTCGATGATTTGGCGCAGGAAATTGCTGGGCAGAGTGCTTGGCTTGGGGGCTTCGGGAGTTGCGGCGGGAGAGGTAGATGCAGGAGATACGGTCATCCCCTGATTTTAGAGGGCGTTCAGCGGCACTCTTTGGCTATCTCGCAGCGCGGCGCTGTGTTGAGCAGCAAAACTCAGAAATGCATCAGCGCATTCTTGTGGCATTGCCAGCATGCTCAGATGCCCGCTAGGCAGCTCAACATACTTTGCGCGCAAGGTTTCGGCCACAGTGCGCTGATCGCGCGGGAGCACTACGCTATCAAACTGGCCGCAGATCACCATGCTAGGCGGCGGCTTCATGCGCAGCTTATCAAACACTGCTCGCACGCTTTCGCCATCCAGCGGGCGCAATTTGCGGATGGTTTTGGGTGGCGTGGCATCAAACATGGTTTGCAAATACTGCAGCAGCAGCGATTTTTGCGCTTGGCCTGAGTAGCCCAGCAGCTTGATGCTTCTTTTGAGGAGCAGAGCGCGCCCCCAGCTTGAGCTGGAAAGCACCGCTGTGGAGAAGGTGGCGGCCATCAAAAAGCGCCCTTGGCGCAGCATCGGCGCGGAAGCGAGCGTGAGGCTCAAGATACGCGCAGGTGCGGCTGTACAAATGGCCGCGCCCACCGCGCCCCCTGCGCTTTGCCCCACCCAATGACAGGCCTCAATGCCCAGATACACAAACACATGCTTGGCATACAAGGCTGAATGTGCAACTTTATTGCTGTATGGCAGATGCTGATTCGCCCCGATGCCCAAAGGCTCGCAGATCAGCACGCGATGCTGATGCGAGATCAGCTTGGCAAATTCCAGCATGCTTCTGTAATCATTGGGCTGCGCTGGCCAGCAAATGACCCACGAGCCTTGCTCGCCCAGCATGTGCGCGTGAAAGCTACCCTGATCGGTTGGTATGCTGACTGTCTTCATATTTGAAGTAAAACGCTGCGTTTTATAGTAATTTTAATTTAAAAGATTATATTTGTACTTTATTTAACTTTCTTCTGCCCGTCAGGCAATCGATCAATCAAATGACTCATGCTCAAAAGCGAGATTGATCGCGCATGTCATACAGACGGATACGAATCTGATGGCTGAGATGACAACTCGAAATGCATGCCAAGCGTTAGAGATGCACTGCTTATCTTAGGAGAACATCATGAAAGCATGGATGGCTGCCGCTTCTGCGGCAATGGCGCTGACCACAGGCGTTGCGCATGCGGGCGACGTGAACTGGAGCGTGACGATTGGCTCACCGCGCCCCGCGCCCAGAGTGATTTACGCGCCGCCACCTGTGGTGTATGCGCCGCCACCGGTTGTGTACCATCCCGCGCCAGTGGTGTATCAGCCCGTCTATCAACCTGTGCCCGTGGTGTATGCCCAGCCGGTGTATCGCATTCCCCCCGGCCATCTGAAGAAATGGCACAAGCATGGCTATAAATATGGCTACGGCCAGCCGCGCGGCTATTACTACGATTGAGATCAGCGTTTCGCTGAAGGCAAGCGAATATTAGCGGCCAAGCCGCCCGTAGAGGAATTGTGCAGGCTGAAGCTGCCGCCCATGCGCTGGATGGTTTTCTCCACGATGGCGAGGCCTAGGCCAGCGCCTGTGGCTGCTGTGCGCGCCACATCGCCACGGAAGAAGGGCTTGGTCATGTGCTTTAAGGTATCGGCATGCACACCAGGGCCATGATCTCGCACTTTGAGCATCACCCAGCCTTCGCGCTCGCGCGCAGCAATATCCAGCAGCGTGATGCCGCTGGTGACGGATTTGCCGTATTTGCGCGCATTCTCCACCAGATTGGTGATCACGCGCGTGAGCTCGACCTCATCGCCCATCACATGGAAATCTGATGGCAGATCCAGCTTCACGCGCAGATCATCCGATTGCTGCACAGAATGCACACAAGCCTCAATCACATCATTGAGCGCCACAGCGCGCAGATGCTGTTGATCCGTGGGGCGGGCGTAATCTAAGAATTTATCGATGATCGCATCGAGCTGCTCCAGATCCGAGACCATATGCCCGCGCGCCGCATCATCCGCCACGCTCATCTCCGTCTCTAGGCGCAAGCGGGCCAGCGGCGTGCGCAGATCGTGCGAGATGCCGGCGAGCATCACGGCGCGATCTTGCTCGATCTTGGCCAGCTGCTCGGCCATGCGGTTGAACCCCGCGTTCACCTCGCGGATTTCGCTGGTGACGGCATCTTCATTCAAGCGGCTCGCATCAAAATCGCCATCTTTCACGCGGCCTGCAGCAAATGAAAGCGCTTTGAGCGGCTTATTGATCAAACGCGCGATCACAGCAGCACCAGCCAGCGAGAGCAGGGCAGCAATCGTGAGCCACGCCAGCCAAGCGCGGCCAGGCACGGGGGCGAGCTTTGCTAGATCCGTTTGCAGCCAGAATTTTTCTTGATCAATCCCAAAGCCGACCCACAGGCCTTCTTCACCATTGACTTTGCGAGCCAGCGTAGCCCGCTCGCCTAGGCGCACGCGCAAATCCACCAGCACGCGCTGCATTTGCGTATCGCCTTCAAAGCCTTGCACCACATCCGTGGGGGTGCGGGCGACGACTTTCACACCCTCGAGCTCAGCAAGCTGCTTGATGAGCGAGACGCGCGCAATCGCATCGGAATGCACGAGCGCGGCGCGTGATAAATTGACGATGGAAGCGATTTGCTGAGCTGTTTGGGAGGCGCGCGGCTCAGATTCCAGCACACGGAAGGTTTGCAGCCAAGCCACAACAGAGCCGACAAGCAGCACAGCAAGAAGAAAGAAGGTGCGCCAAAACAGGCTGAAGCGCACTTTGCTGATCGCGCCTGAAGGGCGCACATCCAGCGGGGCAGGCATCGTCTCCAATGCAGCTGGGCCTGTAGGCGTCGCGTTGCCAGCCATGCCCGAGGGCAAATGAGAAAACAAGCCCTGCGGCGTGGTGGTTTGCGCGGCGCCGGGAGACATCTTCCCGCCCATGCCCTTGCCACCGATGATATGTTGGTTGGCGGGCATGGAAGGGTGATTTCAGTGAGATGTATTAGCTTTTGCCATCTGGCACGAAGACATAGCCTACGCCCCAGACCGTCTGAATATAACGCGGTTGCGCCACATCGTTTTCAATCATCTTGCGCAGGCGGGAGATTTGCACATCCAAGCTGCGGTCAAACGGCTCAAATTCGCGGCCACGCGCCAGCTGGGCGAGCTTCTCGCGCGAGAGCGGCTGCCGTGGGTGGCGCACCAGCGCTTTGAGCATGGCGAATTCACCCGTGGTGAGCGCGATTTCCTCGCCGCTTTTCTTCAGCGTCCTTTGGCCGAGATCAAAATCAAACGGGCCAAAGCTCATCATCTCGCTGTCTGCAGACGGCGCGCCCGGCGCTTCCAAAGCAGGGCGGCGGCGCAGCACGGCATGCACGCGCGCCAGCAGCTCACGTGGATTGAAAGGCTTGCCCAAATAATCATCCGCGCCCACTTCCAGGCCGACGATGCGATCCACATCCTCGCCTTTGGCGGTCAGCATGATGATGGGCGTGCGATCGCCAGCGGCGCGCAGGCGGCGGCAGATGGACAGGCCGTCTTCGCCGGGCAGCATCAGATCGAGCACGATGAGATTGATCGGCTCGCGGATCATGGCGCGGGAGAGGGCTTTGCCATCTTCGGCCACGATCACTTCAAAACCTTCTTGCGTCAAATAACGACGCAGCAGATCGCGGATGCGGGCGTCGTCATCGACGACCATGATGCGGTCTGCGGTTTTCACGGCTTGGTTCATACTGAGCTCCTTCTAGAGTTAGCCAAAGCGGCGGATATGTAACTTTCGCGGAATTTACACCCATTTTTTTGAAAAATCACTAAAAAAATGGTGAAAACTCAGATTTGTTACAAAATCCCGGGCGTTTTATGGCTTTAAATGACGTTTGAAAGACTATTTAAGGAATTTTGACCCCGTTTTGGAGGGTTCAAGCGTTCAATACACATCGGTTGCGCAAGGTGCGCAGCTGGTTTTGTAGAAACTCCATTTACCTATTAGGATGACGTGATGAAAACAGCTTTTTCCAGCCTCTCGATGCGCACGAAGAGCGCTCTTATTTCTATAGCGCTTTCCGCAGGTTTGATGCCGGCTACCCCCGCTTTTTCTCAAAATATTCGTATGGAAACACCTCAAAACGTCGTCTCGCTCCAATCCCAAGGCAGCCTGGAGGTGCAGCAAGATTTGCTCACCATCAGCATGAACAGCACCAAAGATGGCGCGGATGCTGCCACCGTGCAAACCCAGCTCAAAGCCGCGCTGGACGCCGCCTTGACGGAAGCCAAGAAGGTAGCCCAGCCTGGCCAGCTGGATGTGCGCACTGGTGCTTTCTCCCTCTATCCGCGCTATGGCCGCGATGGCAAGATCAATGGTTGGCAGGGCACGACGGAGCTCATCTTAGAAGGCCGTGATTTCTCCCGCATTAGCACCTTGGCTGGCAAGATCAACACGCTCACTTTAGGCAATGTGAGCTTCGGCCTCTCGCGCGAGGCACGCGCCCGCGTGGAAGCAGAAGTCACCGCGCAGGCGATTGATCGCTTCAAAACCAAGGCCCAAGAGATCAGTAAAGGCTTTGGCTTTGCGGGCTACAGCATCCGGGAAGTGAGCGTGAATGCTGCCGATCAAGGCATGTATCAAGCTCGTGGCCGCGTTGAGATGATGCAAGCCAAGGCCATGTCAGCTGATGCCGCAGTGCCTGTGGAAGCAGGGCGCAGCACGGTGGTGGTGGTGGTGACCGGTAGTGTGCAAATGAAGTGATTTTTTGAGGAATTTGAGCTATTCGCCGGCGTAGCTATTGCGGGAGGCGCTATTGATTTAGTAGTGCCCTGAAGGTATCTTTTTGGCCGAGCACAGGCCACAGCACACCAGCAAGCTAGCTTGACATCACCTGACCGCAGACTTAAAGTGAAGATGCGTCCTTAAACCGCTTCGCTGAAAGTCAAAAATGATCAGACTACCGCACTCAGCTTCTTTCCTCGATGCGCCTCTACATGCTTTGGCGCGATTGCAGCGGATCAAGACTTGGCTGAAAGCGCATCAGCATAGTCACCGCGTGGAATACGAAGCTTTTGATGCAGTGCTCACTATTTGGTTGATGGGGCTGGTGGGTGCTTTGCCCGCTATCGTCTTGCAAGAGTGGTGGCTTTTGCCGCTTTGCTATCTCGCCGCGTTTGCGCCCAGCATGTATATCGCGCGGCGGCTACGGCAACATACGCAAGGCAAGTTGCGCTGCGATTGGGCGCATCTCCTGTAGTCTTTTGTTGTAAGTGACCGTTCAGTCACGCGCAAGCTTGTGTTGGTTTGACGCAAGCTTGCGTTGGTTTCGCGAAAGTAGCAGGTAAGAGCCGTTCTCCACAATCACCCCACGCCTGATATTGGGCGGGACGGAGTGGAGACTTAAATCTATGACTACAGCAGTTGCAAACCGTCCCATGAGCAAAGAAGAGAAGAAAGTGATCTTCGCTTCCTCATTGGGAACGGTGTTTGAATGGTATGACTTTTACCTCTATGGCTCACTCGCAGCCATTATTGCTAAGCAATTCTTCTCGGGGCTTGATCCTTCAGCCGCTTTCATCTTCGCGCTGCTCGCATTTGCAGCCGGCTTCATCGTGCGCCCCTTTGGCGCGCTGGTGTTTGGCCGCTTGGGCGACATGATTGGCCGCAAATACACCTTCTTGGTGACGATTTTGCTCATGGGCTTGTCCACCTTCGTGGTCGGCTTGCTGCCAACCTATGCCAGCATCGGCGTCGCAGCTCCCATCATCTTGATCGTACTGCGCATGCTGCAAGGTTTGGCGCTGGGCGGTGAGTATGGCGGCGCGGCGACCTATGTGGCTGAGCATGCGCCTCACGGCAAGCGCGGCGCTTACACCGCTTGGATTCAAACCACGGCAACGCTGGGTTTGTTTCTCTCTCTGATGGTGATTTTGGGCACACGCACCTATCTGGGTGAAGCGGCCTTTAACGATTGGGGTTGGCGCGTTCCGTTCTTGCTCTCATCCGTCTTGCTCGGTATTTCTGTGTGGATTCGTCTCTCCATGAGCGAATCGCCAGCATTCCAGAAGATGAAGGCTGAAGGCAAAACTTCCAAAGCACCTTTGACTGAGTCTTTCGGACAATGGAAAAACCTGAAGATCGTGATTCTCGCCTTGTTCGGCCTCGTGGCTGGCCAAGCGGTGGTGTGGTATTCGGGCCAGTTCTATGCGCTGTTCTTCATGACGAGCGTGTTGAAGGTCGATAGCGCGACTGCAAACATCTTGGTCGCTGCATCGCTCTTGATCGGCACGCCATTCTTCGTGATTTTCGGCGCACTGTCAGACAAGATTGGCCGCAAGCCAATCATCTTGGCAGGTATGTTCTTGGCTGTCTTCACGTATTTCCCGCTCTTCAACGCGCTCACGCAAGCTGCCAACCCAGATTTGGCTGCTGCCCAAGCGAAAAACAAGATCGTGGTGTCTGCCGCTGCAGGTGACTGCTCCTTCCAGGGCAATCCTGTGGCTCGCGAGATTGACTTCACCAAGAGCTGCGATATAGCCAAGCGTTTCCTCGCTCAAAACTCCGTGAGCTATGACAATGTGACCGCGCCTGCTGCTGGCCCTGCCGAGATCATGATCGGTGAAAAGAAAATCATCGCTCCTGTAGCTACTGTGGTCAACAGCAAGTTTGACGAAGCCAGCGTGAAAGCGATTGCTGCGTTCAAGAAGGAAGTTTCTGAAAGCTTGAAAGCTGCTGGCTACCCTGCCAAGGCCGATCCAGCCAAGATGAACAAACTGGCCATCGTTGCCATCCTGAGCATTTTGGTGCTTTATGTGACGATGGTGTACGGCCCGATTGCAGCGATGCTGGTCGAGCTCTTTCCCACGCGCATTCGCTACACCTCGATGAGCTTGCCCTATCACATCGGTAACGGCTGGTTTGGTGGCTTGATGCCGACCATTGCTTTCGCGATGGTTGCGCAAAACGGCAATATGTTCTACGGCTTGTGGTATCCCATCGTGATCGCTGCTTGCACCTTCGTCATTGGTTTGATCTTCATCAAAGAAACCAAGGACGTGGACATTTACGCTGCTGACTAAGCGCTTTTGAAAACAGGAGACATCTCATGTGGAAAATCGCTGTAGGTTTCGTGATCTTCGCGGCACTGGCTATGTTTGTGATCATCCAAGGGGGTGATTCATTGGACATGGCTGGTGAGAAGCATGAAGCTGCACCTGCTACGGAGGCGGTGAAGAAATAATTTCTTCTTCGCTTTCTTCTGAAAAGAGCCGCCTTCGGGCGGCTCTTTTTTTGGATGTTGGCTTCGGCTGCGCTTAAAAAGAAAAAACGAGGCGCTACCAAAAGAGTAGCGCCTCGCGCAGGTTCTATGCCGGCGATATGCCGAAATGGATCAAAAAATCAAAAATGAATCAATCCCCGCGCACAACACCTTCGCGGCGTGGGTCTGCGCCGCCAAACCAACCTGAGCCGCCACCGGAAGCGGGGTTCAGGTTGGCGCGGCCAATGGCTTGTAGGCCACTGACCATGGCTTGCTCACGTACATCATGGCCACGGGCTTTGAGGCTGTCTACCGTGGCTTTGGGGAAGCGGTTTTCTTCGAGCAGGGTAGGTGCGCCTAATGCTGCGAAGTTGGGTAGGTTGATCGCTTGCTGCGCGTTCAAGCCCCAGTTGAGCATGCCATAGACGGTTTTGGCCGTGAAGTGAATAATCAGCGCGCCGCCGGGGCTGCCGCCTGTGAGCACCACCTTGCCATCGGCTTTGTCAAAAACGATGGTGGGGCTCATGGAGCTGCGTGGGCGCTTGTTGGGCTGCACGCGATTTGCTGTGGGCTTGCCAGAGGCATCGTTGGGCGCAAAGTTGAAATCGGTGAGCTCGTTATTCAGCAGGAAGCCGCCGCCAGCTTCTGGGTTGCTGGGGTTGACCATTTGGCGTGAGCCGAAGGCGGCTTCAATCGTCGTGGTCATCGAGAGGGCGTTGCCATATGCGTCGACGATGCTGATGTGGCTGGTGCCGTATTCGGGTTGATCAGCAGCTTTTCCAAAAGCGGAGCGCATGGCTGAAGGCTCGCCGGGCTTGGCATCGCCTTTCATGCTGGTAGATTTGATCAGGCTGGCGCGCTGGGCGAGGTAGGCGGGGGCGAGCATCGCGCTCCAGTTGCCGCCGATTTTGCCGTCGGGTGCAGGCACGAAATCTGGGTCGCCAAGGTATTGCGCGCGATCAGCAAACGCGAGGCGCGAGGCTTCGGTGTAGAGATGCAGCCAGCCGGGGCCGGGCAGGCCATCGGGCTCCAGCTGGATGTTGCCGGCATTGGTTTGCGCCAATGTGCCGAGGATTTGACCGACAGCGATCATGCCCGAGGATGGCGGGGGCATGCCGCAGAT
Organism: Comamonadaceae bacterium; assembly: GCA_013297925.1. Taxonomy (GTDB): domain Bacteria; phylum Pseudomonadota; class Gammaproteobacteria; order Burkholderiales; family Burkholderiaceae_C; genus JANMDU01. The sequence goes on along the minus strand of JAAFJC010000004.1, from coordinate 35,449 downwards.
CACGTAATCTTTGCCAGTGCTGGCTTTGTAGTCTGCGCAAATCGGATCACGTTTCTTTGGCTGATAGCCAGCCATATCGGCCATGGTGAGCTTGCCAGGGTTGGTGGGATGCTTTTGCACTTTATCGACGATGGCTTGTGCAATCGGGCCTTCGTGCATCACTTTGCTGCCCTGTGCAGCCATGGCCTTCAAGACATCGGCATAGGCTTGATTGCGCACATTGAAGCCCACATCGCGTGCATCGCTATCGGGCTTGAAGAAGTAAGCGGTGGCGACAGGATCTTTCTTCAAATGCGGGTCAGCTTTCACGAGCGTATTCAGGCGCGGGCTGACCTTGAAGCCGCCTTCGGCTAATGCAATTGCTGGTTCGAAGAGTTTGGCCCATGGCAGCTTGCCGTATTGTTTGTGCGCCATCTCCAGCATGCGCATGGTGCCGGGTACGCCCACTGAGCGGCCGCCGACCAAGCCTTCATCGAAAGTCATGGCTTTGCCGTCTTTCATGAAGAGGTTTTCGTCCACACCGGCAGGGGCAGTTTCGCGGCCATCAAAGGCCTCTGTTTTTTTGCCATCGTGGTGCAAAAGGAATGCGCCGCCAGCAATGCCGCTGGATTGTGGTTCCACCAAACCGAGCACGAGTTGCACAGCAATCGCGGCATCTACCGCGCTGCCGCCAGCTTTGAGCACTTGGTAGCCGGCATCGGTGGCCAGCGGGTTCGCAGCGGCCACAGCGAATTTACTCGTGGCCCAGCCGGGCTTTTCTGTGCTGCCGGATGCGCCCTCTGGCTGCTGGAAGGGCTCATAGACGAAATTGCCGGGGACGGTAGCGCAGGCTGCGAGCAGGGCTGCAGCAGCAAGTGTGGATAAAGTGAAACTGCGGCGAAGGATGGTCATGAATCGCTCCTAGTTATCAATACGCTCTCAATCTGCCAGTCTAAACAAAAAAGCCCAACAGAGCGAATCTGTTGGGCTTTCGTGGAAGGTAACTACCCTGATCAACGGGCGGGTTGCGCGGCGGGGTGTACGTTGTTGGGTGATTCGTCCATATAGCCTTTGCCATCTTTCGCACCTTTCTTGCCCATGATCTGCCAATTGGTGCGCTGATCTATCAAGCGGGCGAGCACTTCGAGCTCTTCATCGGTGTGGTTGATCGCCCCAGCGGGCGTGAGCGAGCGGCCATTGACTGGCGTGGCCTCTCCCCAGAAGGCTTGGTGATAATCCGCGCGGGATAAGGCGCGATCGGGGCCAGCAGCCATCTCCACCGTGCCATAGCAATTACAGAAATAGCTGCGGAAATTTTGCTGAGGGCGCACTTCGGTATAAACGCCTGTGCCGCGAATACCAGCCGTGAGTGTGGGCGTGACGATTTGGCGATTGCTGCCTTTGCCCCACACGCTGGCCACAGCGCCGGTGAGCAAACGCAATACGCTCACTGCGTTGAGCGTAGCGCCTCGTTCCACGGTGAGTCGAGAATTTTGGCGCACTTGGAAGGAAGCATTGCCCACGACGAAAATCAGCGTCGAGCCAGGGCCAGTTTCCAAGCGATCACCCGTCTGGATGATGCTTTGCGGCGTCAGGCGGCTACCATTGACCTGCGCATCGCCTTGCAGCTCCACGATATTGCTTCTGCTTTGCGCCTGCGCTGCGCTGATGCCGCCCATGGCCGTCCATGCTGCTGCTGCGCTGATAAAGCTGCGCCTTTGAAACCAGAGCACTTCGTTTTCTGTGCGGCCTTGCAGGATATGTTGGGTCATGGTGTCTCCAGAAAAATGAATGTAGTCAGATAAATACGATACTAAGCGGCTGGTGGATGCACTTCGCTAGGAGTTTCCTCAGTATGAACGAAGCTATCACGAAACGTGAAATACAGCGATGTAAAAAACATGGCAGCCACGGTCAGCACCATGGGGACCATGAGCGCTGCAGCAATGGCTGGTGAGCCGAGCGCGACGGAAAGCGTGGTGATGATCACGCCACCGAGAGCAAACACAGCAAACCAGCCGATGCCGTAAGCCAAATAAGCCCAAAAGTTTTTCAAGCAAGCAATTAAGCTGAAAAATACTGCTTTGGTGGGCGGCACGCCATGCCAATGCACCAATGCGGGCGCATGCCAAAACATGAGAGACAGGGGAATGTACAAACCCATACCCACGAAAGCGGCAGTTTGAAAATCACTTTGCTCCAGCAGCTCGCGGCTGAGCTTGCCGCCCACGATGTAGAGCTTGGCAAACTGCCCGCCATCAAATAACGAGGTGAACCCCATCACCAGTAAAAAGCCGGCAGCATACATCGCGCCGAGCACCAGCATGGCTTGCATGCGCTGCTTGCCTGCTCTGAATGCAGTGCCTAGAACAGAGGGCATAGGGAATTTGCCGCGCAGTGCTTCTAGCGTGGCCACCATGAGGCCTAGCGTGGCAGCTGGCACGACGGCCAAGGCCAAAGCGCCGCCGATCAGAGGCAAGATGGAAGCTACTGAGACCAAAGCCATGAACATGAAAAACAGGCCGCCCAGTGCCAGCGGTTGTTTGAAAAAAGTCTTGATCCCGAGCTTGACCCAGGTGATGCCAGTGCTGGCGGGGAGGATTTGGAGTTTCATGGAGTACTGATTGTGAGGCCAGATAACAGGCTTAGTTCATCGTGGCAACGCGAGCAAGCAAAACTCTCTCGAAATGCACAGGATCATGCGCTTTGAGCATGCTGGCTTCGCGAGGAAGGTGGAAATCCCACAGGCGCGATGTCCAAAAGCGCAGAGCGCCTGCGCGCAACATGGCGGGTAGAAGCTGTTTCTCAGCGGCTTCAAAGGGGCGCTCTTGCTGGTAGGCATGGAGGAAGGCGCTTTGTCTTTCCGCATTGGGTTCGCCTGAATCTAAGTCAATGCACCAATCATTCAAGCAGACGGCGATATCGAATAAAAAGCTATCGACGCCGGCGAAATAAAAATCAAAGAAGCCGGTGAGCTCGCCACCTTCAAACATCACGTTGTCGCGGAACAGATCAGCATGCACAGGGCCGCGGGGCAAAGCCGCATAGGCGCTGCTAGCTGCGATGTGGTTTTGGTAGGCGAGCTCGCTTTTGATCAATGAGGCTTGCTCTGGTGTCAGGTATGGAAGCACCACGGGAATTGTTTCGTTCCACCACGGCAGGCTGCGTAAATTGGGCTGAAGCCGCGCATAGTCTTTGCCGGCCACATGCATACGAGCAAGCATGGCTCCTACGGTGGTGCAATGCATGGCGGTGGGTGTAAGTTGGCTGCCGCCACGCAAACGGTTCACCACGCATGCTGGCTTGCCTTGCATCGTGAGCAAAATATCGCCCACCTTGTCGGCCTGCGGATCGGGCACAGGAATGCCGCGCTGCGCGAGATGCTTCATCAAGTAAAGGTAAAAGGGCAGCTGCTCATGCGTGAGGCGCTCAAACAGAGTAAGCACATAGCGGCCAGCCTCTGCATCTACGAAGTAATTGGTGTTTTCAATGCCGCCTTGGCAGCCTTTGAGGTCAGTGACTTCGCCCAAGCCAAGCTGGTTGAAGAGGGATTGGGTTTCTTCAAGAGAAACTTCGGTGTAAACGGCCATTTTTTAAGTCAAATCAATTGGCTCAGATTGTAGAGGGTACACAATATGCCTATGACAGTGATTTCCTCTCCAGAAAACCGCCTCCTCCTCGTGGACGGCTCCAGCTATCTTTATCGCGCATTCTTTGCTGGCGGTGATGCGATGAGTATCAAGCTGCCCGATGGCACGGAGCAGAAAACTGGGGCTATTCGCATCATTATCAACATGATGACCAAGCTGCGCGAGCAGTTTCCTTCGAAGTATGCAGTTTGTATTTTTGATGCCAGCGGCCCGACCTTCCGTGATGCACTTTACCCAGAATACAAAGCCAATCGCTCACCCATGCCCGATGATTTGCGCAGCCAGATCGCCCCCATCCACGAAGTGATGAGGCTGCAGGGTTGGCCGGTGGTGGCTGTGCCTGGTGTTGAGGCTGATGATGTGATTGGCACGATGGCGCGCATTGGCGCAGAGCAGGGCATGGAAGTGATCATCTCCAGCGGTGACAAAGATCTCTCGCAACTGGTGAACGAGCACATCACCATCATCGATACGATGAATGATAAGAAGCGCGATATCTCTGGCGTGACTGCAGAATTTGGCGTGCCGCCTTCGCTGATGCTTGACTACCAAAACCTTGTGGGCGATACAGTGGATAACGTGCCTGGTGTGGAAAAAGTAGGCCCCAAGACGGCGGCGAAATGGCTTATGGAATATGGTTCGCTGGAGAATTTACTCTCCAAGGCCGAAGAGATCAAAGGCGTTGCTGGCGACAACCTTCGCAAGGCGCGTGAATGGCTGCCAAAAGGGCGTGAGCTGTTGAAGATCAAAACCGATTGCGATTTGGCAGGGCATATTGATGGCTTGCCTGCTATGAATTCAGTGGCTGTTTGCGCAGATGATACGGAGGCTTTGGCTGCTTTTTATACAAAGTATGGCTTCAAAGGCTTGGCGGCTTCTTTGGGCAAAAAATCTGCCGCTCCTGCGGCGGCTGCGCAGCCTGCTATGGATGATTTGTTTGCTGACGCAGACCCGGTCGTCTCTCAGGTGAGTGAGAAAAAGTACGAAACGATCTTCACTTGGGAAGCTTTCGATGGGTGGCTTGTAAAAATCAAAGCTACAGAGCTTACAGCGCTAGACACAGAAACCACGTCGCTTGATGAGATGCTGGCGCAGATCGTGGGTATCAGTTTTAGCGTGAAGCCCGGCGAGGCTGCCTACATTCCGCTCGCGCACAGCTACCCCGATGCGCCGGAGCAATTGCCACTGAACGAAGTGCTCGCCAAGCTCAAGCCTTGGCTGGAAGACGCGAGTCACAAAAAACTCGGCCAGCATGTGAAGTACGACCGCCATGTGTTTGCCAACCACGGTATCGAGGTGCAGGGCTATGTGCATGACACGATGCTACAAAGCTATGTGCTAGAGGTGCATAAGCCGCATGGCTTATCAAGCTTGGCCGAGCGTCATGTGGGGCGCAAGGGCATCAGTTATGAAGACTTGTGCGGCAAAGGCGCGCATCAGATTTCTTTCTCGCAAGTGGATGTGGCCAAAGCTTCCGAGTATTCCTGCGAAGACTCAGATCAAACGCTGGATGTGCATCTCGCGCTCTGGCCAAAGTTGGAAGCCAATGAGAAGCTGCGCGGCATTTACGAGCTAGAGATTGAAAGCTCCGAGAGCTTGTATCGCATCGAGCGCAACGGCGTGATGATTGATGCAGCGCTACTCGCCACGCAAAGCCATGAGCTGGGGCAGCGCATCATGCAGCTTGAAACGCAAGCGCATGAGTTGGCTGGGCAGCCGTTTAATCTAGCGTCCCCCAAACAAATCGGCGAAATCTTCTTCACCAAGCTGGGCTTGCCTGTGGTGAAGAAAACCGCTACCGGCGCGCCAAGCACCGATGAAGAAGTGTTGGAAAAACTTGCTGAAGACTACCCACTGCCCGCCAAAATCTTGGAGCATCGCGGCCTCTCGAAATTGAAGGGCACTTACACAGACAAACTTGCCCAGCTCGCGCATCCGCGCACAGGCCGTGTGCATACGCATTACGCGCAGGCGGTAGCCGTCACAGGGCGTTTATCCAGCAACGATCCAAATCTGCAAAACATTCCTGTCAAAACTCTTGAGGGCCGCCGCGTGCGCGAGGCTTTTGTAGCGCCAGCAGGCTCATTGATTGCCAGCGCAGACTACTCACAAATTGAGCTGCGAATCATGGCGCACATCAGCGGTGATGAGGCTTTGCTCAAAGCTTTCAATGAAGGCATTGATGTCCATCGCGCGACAGCAGCAGAGGTATTTGGTTTATCTGCTGCCGATGTCAGCAGCGAGCAGCGACGCTATGCCAAGGTGATCAATTTCGGTTTGATTTACGGCATGGGTGCATTCGGTCTTGCCAGGGCGCTCGGTATCGACAACACCGCCGCGAAGAACTACATCGAACGCTATTTCATACGCTTCGCAGGTGTCAAGCAATACATGGAACAGACGCGCCAATCTGCAAAGAGCGCAGGCTATGTGGAGACGGTGTTTGGCCGCCGCATTGAAATGCCCAATATCCGTATGGCCAAGGGCGCGATGCTGGCAGGCTTGGAGCGCCAAGCAATCAATGCCCCAATGCAGGGCACAGCCGCTGATTTGATCAAGATGGCGATGAACAAAGTGCAAGCTGAGTTGGACGGCAAGCAGCTTAAAACCAAGATGATCATGCAAGTGCATGATGAATTGGTGTTTGAAGTGCCTTCAGACGAGCTAGATTGGCTGAAGCTAGAAATCCCCCGCATCATGGCCAGCGTGGCGCAGCTTAAAGTGCCTTTGGTGGCCGAGGTGGGAGTGGGGGAGAACTGGGAAAAGGCGCATTGAAGTTTAGGCAGCCTGAAGTTCAGCTTTACTGCGGCGATCCAACCTAATCTAGGACAATACTTTGGCTGCTAAAACTCGGTAAGTTACGCATCGAACCATTTGAGCTAACATCATCATTGCGAGAAGTGATGAGACGATTAGGATGGGGTAGATTCCAGTAAGCTCTTTCTCTGATGCGCATTGGAAGACTGTTAGCATTAGAGACTACCGCCGATTCGCCTAGGTTCAAACCAATACAACCAGCTTGGGTGCAAACTTCGATGGCATCTTGTTCAGTGGTGACGCCAAGTGTGCCATCAGAGTTGTAGGCCATGGCAAAACCCGACCCGCGAATTCCAATGGTGGCTGTGTTGGTGGTGACTTTGTAATTATCACGGTTTCGTTTGCCGATTAGACCGGTGAGAGCACGCATGCCGCCACGCGCTAAATCCACCAAGAAGCTGTCTTGCTTGCCGTCGCCCGTATCTGCGTAGCGCGTGATTTTGAATTGCGAATTGGGTTGTAGTGAGACCATTCCGCCATCTGTAAAGCGCAATTGAGTGCGGCCTGTACTGCCTGTGGTGATGAGGTCGCCGCTTTCTACTCGAGCGCCGCTTGTCAAAGGTGTACTGGCTGCTGAACGCTGCAAAGAGACCTCGCCAATACTGAATTGTGCCGTCGCGGCATTTGCAGATGCGCTTGAAGAATAGCTTGTCACGACTGCGACCATCAATATAGAAAAAATGGAATGCGATGCTTTGAACATGTTGTGATCCTTGCTTTAAATTCAGAACTCACGTCGAGCCATCACGCTCAAAGTGTATTTGTTACTTTCATTGATCATGATGTTTGATCGGACGCGGTTCAAAGCTAATTGCGGTTTGATGCTCCAGTTGCTTGCAACTGCCCAAGTGGCGCCCACGGTTAAATCCAACTGCGTATCCTTACGAACAATCAGAAACGAAGGCTCTGTGCCCGAATAGCGACGACTTTCTAGCGCTGCAGACACAAACAGATTCCAATCCCGATGTGCCGGTAATTGCAAGCCAGCTCGCAGCCCTATCAACTTGTGGCCAAGATGAGGAAAACTCGGGTCATCCGCCTGCTCGCGACCCAGATATCCACCCGCGTAGTACATCATTTTTCCAGCCTTCAGTTCAGCGTAGTTGATGCCGAAAACGGTTCGATCTGCATTCCGTGCGACTTGATTGGGATAGTCCAGCTGAGAAATCTGTAGATATGTACCCCATTGGCGCAAGCCATCCGGACGATAGATCCACTCCCCTGTGAAACCAGAAAGATGACGTAATACGATCCCATCTAGCGAAGCATGCGAAAAATTGACTACACCAGCATATTCGTGGCGATCTTCGCGATAGCTCAATCCCGCGTTGGCTTCTGCTTGATCAATGTTGAATGCACTTGCACCATTACCGTACTTTCTTACGCTTAGGCCCGCGTTGCCGATGAGCGACAAGCGAGGCGTGATGCGCGCGCGGCCTGATGCACCTGCACCCAGCTGGAAAAAAGAAGCATCGGTTTTTTGCCCACCTGGTAGCAAAGTTACCACCAAGCCGCTCAAAGCAGGCACCGCGAAAGAATTTTGCGAAGGACCGCTGTTAACGTTGCTGTCGAAACCACCACCTGCTTCGATATGCATTTTGAATGACGAGCGACCGGATTCTTCCGTCTTTTCGATAGCCTGCAAAAACTCGTCAATCATCAGCCCTACTTCTTGTGGTGCGCCTTCTGATTTGGCTTCTTGCAAGAGCTTTTTAGCGTTTGTGTTATCTCCAACAGCAAATAGCGCCCGGGCAAGCTCCGTGCGAGCTCGGCTGTTGTTGGGCTGAGCAGCCAGTACACGTTCAAGCGCAAAGATGGCGCGTGCGAATTGAGAAGTCTCATTGGCTGCGATACCGAGCGCTAAATCAAAATCAGGATCGCCAGAGCGAGTAGCTTCCAACGGGGAAAGCGCATCAAAGGCTTTTTGGGCTTGCTTGGATTGGATGGCTGCCATGGCATCTTTCACCGGGGCGTCAACCACTGCCCAAGCTGAGGGGCTGAACAACAGAGCACAAGCCACCGATGCCAGCGTTTTCTTATGCCGGCTTAGTTTGTGCCTTGCTGTTTTGCATCGATCCGTCGAAAAACTCATAACACTCCTCGATTCATTCGCCGCTGCAGCGGCATTTGACATGTCAAGTAGCTATTAGAAACTAAATGTTGCCATCAGGGAATACCCCTTTCCTGAGAGTAACCGTAGCATATAAGATGCTGCTTATATTCTGATATGAAATCAACTTTGGATCTACTCAATGGAAACGATGCATCCTAGCGCTGTGGTTAGCGATGATTCTGCGCAATCGCAACGTGTCTTTGAAATGGCAGCCGAATTGTTTGGCGTGCTTTCTACGCCCATTCGATTGCACATTTTGAGCAGTTTATGCAATGGGGAGCGATCTGTGAGTGAGCTTCTGGAGCAGGTGGGCACCACGCAGCCTAATTTATCGCAGCATCTCTCTGTGCTCTATCAATCGGGCATCCTGGCTAAGCGCAAAGAGGGTGCACAGGTGTTTTACCGGGTGCAGAGTGAGCGCGCTGTGACCTTATGCCGCAGCGTTTGCACTCAGGTGGCGATTGAGTTGGATGAGCCGATGCAATTGCCAGCTTCTGAGCGGCTACTGGCGAGGGTGTGAAGATGACGAATCGATTTCTGCAAAAAGCACCCGAGAATTTCGTTGCCCGGCAAGATGTGCCGTATGCTCGCGCCGAATTGAAGGCAGGGCGGCGGGGGTTTATCTCCTCTGCATTTGCTACTGCCTTTGTAGCGGCTTCCGCAGCATCTACGGGCGCAAAAGCTCAATCTAATCCAGTTTCTGGTCAAGGTGATCCAAATATCCTGGAGCTACCCGCACACAGCAAAGCACTTGGTCAAGCGGTGGCTGCGCGAGGCTATGGCGTACCCAGCGCATATGAAAAAAATCTCCAGCGCCGCGAAAGCCCGGGGCTTACGCGCGTGAGCCAAGCAAGTGTAAGCTTCACGCCGCTGCAAGGCCTGTTTGGCATCATCACACCAAGTGGCTTGCATTTTGAGCGGCATCATCAAGGCTGGTGGGATATTGAGCCGGATAAGCATCGCTTCATGATCAATGGCAGCGATGACAAGATGATGAAGAAGGCCATGGTTTTCACCATGGATGATTTGATGCGCTTGCCCAGCGTGAGCCGCATCCACTTTATTGAGTGCGGTGCAAACACGGGCATGGAATGGGGCAATGTGGCAGTGCCCACGGTGCAATACACGCACGGCATGATTTCTTGCAGCGAGTTCACGGGCGTGCCGCTGCGCCTCTTGCTGGAGATGTGTGGCGCAGATTTCAAGCGCGGCAAATTCGTGTTGGCAGAAGGCGCAGACGGCTCGGGCATGACGCGCACGATTCCTATGAGCCTCGTGATGAACGATGAGGTGCTCGTGGCCTACGGGCAAAACGGCGAGATGCTGCGCCCAGAAAACGGCTACCCGCTGCGGCTCGTCGTGCCCGGTGTGCAGGGCGTGAGCTGGGTGAAATACCTGCGGCGCATTGAGCTGGGCGATATGCCTTATGGCGCTAAAGATGAAGTGCTGCATTACGTGGATCTCATGCCCGATGGCACGCACCGGCAGTATTCCAGCATTCAAGAAGTCAAATCCGTGATCACATCGCCCAGTGGCGGGCAAGTGTTACTTGATAAAGGTACGCATCAGATCACAGGCCTCGCCTGGACCGGACGCGGCAAGGTGCGCAAGGTGGATGTGAGTGTTGATGGTGGCCGCAACTGGCAGCCTGCCCGCATGCAAACCCCGGTGCTTTCCAAATGCCTCACACGCTTTGTGTTGCCCTGGAATTGGGATGGCAAGCCTGCGCTCATCATGAGCAGAGCGACCGACGAGACGGGACACATCCAGCCCACTTATTCCGAGCTGCGCAAAGTGCGAGGCGCAAGAAGCGTGTATCACAACAACGCCATCCAGACATGGTTGATCGAAGAAAGCGGCGAGGTGAAGAATGTTCAGCTTTCCTGAAAATACAAATACCGGACGCAGAGGGCGCAAAGATTACGCAGAAGACGCAAAAAAATACCAAGTAAAGACCAAATCTTTTTTGAATTCATTTTGTATTTTCTTTTCTGCGTCCTCTGCGAAACCTTTGCGTCTTCTGCGTCCGGAAGTTTGGTTTTCAGTGGTAGTCTTGCTAACCACATCAGCCACAGCCCAAACGAAGTTCGAAGGCATCGGAAGGCCAGCCACCCCAGCCGAAGTCAAAGCCTGGGACATTGACGTCCGCCCCGATTTCAAAGGCTTGCCCGCTGGCAAAGGCTCGGTCATCCAAGGCGAGAAAATTTGGGAAGCGCAATGCGCTGGCTGCCACGGCAGTTTTGGCGAAAGCAATGAAGTCTTCACACCCATTGCAGGCAATACGACTGCCAAAGACATTGAAGCTGGCCGCGTGGCAGCGCTGCTACCCGGCGCGAATACGCCGCAGCGCACCACGCTGATGAAGCTCTCTAGCCTCTCCACGCTTTGGGATTACGTGAACCGCGCCATGCCGTGGACTGCGCCTAAATCCATGACTGCGGACGAGGTGTATGCCGTGACCGCCTATATGCTCAACCTAGGCAACATCGTGCCGGGTGACTTCACCCTCAGCGATCAAAACATTCGCGAAGTGCAAAACCGTCTGCCTAATCGCAATGGCAAAACCACCGCGCATGCAATGTGGCCCGGCAATGAGTTGGGCGGCAAGGCAAACCCTGACGTGCAAGGCTCGCCTTGTATGAAAGATTGCAAGCGAGAGCCGCGAGTGGCCAGCTTCCTGCCGGCGCATGCACGCGACGCGCATGGCAATTTAGCTGAGCAATCGCGTGGTTTGGGCGGCTCGCGCGGGGCAGACACTACGAAACCGTCAGTCTCCTCCAATGCTGCTGTTTTGAAGCCAAATCAGGCACTGACCGGCAAAGAATCTCCACTGAGTGCTACGAACTCTGCCTCGTCTATTGCAGTAACGCCCGCAACTTCAGCTGCTGCAGCGCCCACCGCGACGCCCACTTCAACGCCATCATCACCCCCTGCTTCCGCTGCGCTGAAATCAGCCGATGTGATGCCCTCCTTGCAAAAATACGCCTGCATCGCTTGCCACGGCATGGACAACAAACTCGTGGGCCCGAGCTTCAAAGAGATTGTGGCCAAACAAGGCAAGCGCGCCGATGCGCAGGCCTACCTAGCCGGGAAAATCAAAAACGGCGGGCAGGGTGTATATGGACAAATTCCCATGCCTGCTCAGAGCATCAGCGACGCAGAAGCCGCCCGTGTGGCGCAATGGTTGGTACAGGGCGGGCAGAAGTGAATATCGATATGACCAAAGAATCCATTTCAGATATGAACTTTTGTCACCGCGCCAGACCCTGATCACGTTAGGGCTAGAGCGGATACTGAAATCCACCAGGGCTTTTACAATTCATTCATCCAAACAGGAGTATTGACACCATGAAACGTCGTGATTTAAACCAAAAAGGCGCAGCCGTGATCGCCTTGGCCGCTGGCGCAGGCTGGCTGCCGGCAGTCAGCTTCGCTCAAGCCGCAGGCTGGAACAAAGCCGCTTTTGACACCAAGAGCTTGGCCGATGCCGTCAAAGCCATGGGTGGGACAAGCGCTGCTACGCTGAGCCCCGATGTGCAGCTCACTGCACCCGAGATCGCCGAGAACGGCAACGTCGTGCGTATCGGTGTGGCATCGACCAACCCAGCCGTGACACAGATCGCATTGCTCGTGGAAAAGAATCCAAATGCAGTCAGCGCTGTGTTTGACGTGATTGCTGGCACGGATGCGAGTTTTGCCACCAACATCAAGATGGGCCAATCGAGCAATGTGATTGCTTTGGCGAAAGCTGGGGACAAATTCCTCTACGCTCAAAAAGAAGTCAAAGTCACCCTCGGCGGCTGCGGCGGCTAATTTAGGAGAATTGAAATGTCTGATCCAATGAGAATCCGTGCCCAAGTTCAGGGCGACAAAACAACCGTTCGCGTGCTCGTGAGCCACGAAATGGAAACCGGCCAACGCCGTGGCGCAGACGGCAAAAACGTGCCCGCGCACTTCATCCAAACCATCAAAGCCGAGCACGCCGGCAAACCCGTCTTCAGCGCCCAGTGGGGGCCAGCGGTGTCGAAGAATCCGTTCACGCAGTTCAGCTTCAAAGGCGGCAAAGCTGGAGACAAAGTGAAAGTGACTTGGATTGACAACAAAGGCGAAACCCGCTCGGACGAAGCGGCGATTGCTTGATAGTCGGTTAGCTTTGGCAGAATAAATACCGAATACCGGACGCAGAAGACGCAAAGGTTACGCAAAAGACGCGAAAAATACCAAAAGACAAATGCAAAGAATTCAGGTTAGAAAAGTCGATCCTTGTTTTTGTATTTTCTTTTTTGCGTCTTCTGCGTAACTTTTGCGCCCTCTGCGTCCGGTATTCGTATTTGGTATCTAGAATGGTTGTAATGCCAACCACCCATGAGGAGACAATTTTGAATAAAAAACCATCAATCGCCGGTGTATTCATTGCGCTAGCAGCTATTTTTTCCATAGCGCCTCAAGTGCAAGCGCAGCAAAAATCTGCGCAAGATGCGATCAACGAATACCGCCAATCTTTGCAAGACGGCAACCCCGCTGATCTCAATGCAGCTCGCGGCGAAGGCTTGTGGAATGCCAAGCGCGGCGGCAAATCGCTTGCGGAGAGTTGCGATCTCGGTGTGGGTGTCGGCAAGGTTAAAGGTGCAGTGGCTGTGTTGCCTAAGTACTTTGACGATGTAAAAAAAGTGATGGATATTGAAAGCCGCTTGGTTCATTGCATGGTGACCTTCCAAGGCGCAAAACGTGAAGACTTCACGGCGCGTACAGTCTTCAGCGGCGAAGGCCAGCGCGCCACGATGATTGAAGATTTGGTCGCTTTTGTATACGATGAGTCCCGTGGCGAGACGATCAAAGTGCCTCAAGGCCATGCGCTTGAGAAAGCATCGTATGAGCGGGGCAAGCAGGCCTTTTATTTCAAAGGTGGCCCGTATGATTTTTCTTGCGCAGCCTGCCACAGTGAAGATGGCAAGCGCATCCGTTTGCAAGATCTGCCTAACCTAACGAAGCCCGGCCCCGCGCAAGCCGCGTTCAGCCAATGGCCAGCCTATCGCGTGAGCCAAGGCGCAGTGCGCACCATGCAGTGGCGCTTGTATGACTGCTTCCGCCAGCAGCGCTTTCCTGAGCTGCAATATCTCTCGCAAACGTCCGTCGATCTCATCACCTTTATGGGCGCGAATGCCAATGGCGGCAAGATGGCTGCGCCTGCCATCAAGCGTTGACACTAGCGATAAAAGAGGAGAATTTTATGAAAAAACATCATATCGCCGGCATATTTACTGCACGAGCAGCTATCACTTTAGTAGCAAGTGTCAGCACCTTGCTGCTCGCCAGCTGCGCCAGCACACCCAGCGCGGAAGAATCCTTGGCCGCCATCAAAGGCAGCTTCAACGAGCGCGGCATCGCCAAGCTAGATCGCTTAGATCAAACCGAAATTCAGCGCCTCTGCTCCGAAGCCAACATGGTAGGCAAAGACGTGGACAAGAAAACCGCCGAGAAAATCCAGACGGCGCTCTACGACAAAATCCCGTATCCCAAAGACGGCTTCATCGGCGATTGGCGCGAAGGCGAGCGCATCGCCCAAAACGGCCGCGGCATGCAATTCACCGATGCCGCAGGCGTGCCCAATGGTGCCAACTGCTACGCCTGCCACCAAATCAGCCCCGCCGAGATCAGCTACGGCAACCAAGGCCCCAGCCTCTTGAAATACGGCGCGATCCGTCAGGTGAAAGATGCCAACGCACCAGAATCCGAAGCCATCGTTAAATACACCTGGGCCCGCATCTGGAACACCCACAGCGTCAACCTCTGCAGCAACATGCCCCGCTTCGGCGATGCCGGCATCTTGACGCAAGAGCAAATCAAGCATGTGATGGCTTTACTTCTATCGCCGGATTCGCCGGTGAACAAGTAAAGCATGCTTTTGCTTTATGAGCGAAGTTCAATTTAAATCTCCAAACGATGGTTCAATCCTCCGACTGGCAATCACGAATCGTTATGACGAGGAAATTGAATTTGAAGTTAGTGTTTCTACACCCTGGTTCACCGGAAGAGCACCAGCCTCAACATATGTAAGCGGCTCACCAAGTGCTATGTTTCGAGCCATGGCGCTCGAATGGCAAGGTTGGAATGAGGCAAAGAACTGGTCAGATATCGAGAACCGCGTTTCATTGAGCAGCAAAATTGATTCATTAGGTCATGTTTCTATTGCTGTTGAACTCAACGGGCAAGACTATGACAGCAAATTACGTGTCATCGTTCAGTTTGATGCTGGTCAATTGGATGAAATGGCTGATGCAGTTTCAGGCTTACTAGGATGAGAGTTTTTAATGTCCTTGAATTGTCTACACACTGCGTAGCCAATTCAAAATACGTTTATTGGTATCAGGCTCGAAAAGCCCGATCCACTTTTGGAGGTTTGATATGACATCAAAAACCACTTTATCTCATACTGTTGATCCTGTCTTGCAAGAACTGTGGCAAGTGAAAGATGCGATCGCTGAGCGATTTGGTTCATTGGATGCCTATGTTGCGCATTTGCGTGAACAAGCAGCAACAGCCTCTAAATCTCTGAAAAGCAATAGCGCAGCTTCCATGAGCACTCGTTCAAAGCGCTTCGCAAAAGCAGCTTGACATATATGAACCTGACCCGTCGCGAATTTTCCTCCGTCCTCACTGCCGCTGCAGTCGCAGGCTTTCCTTTGTCGCGCGAAGCGAATGCGCAAGAAGCGCAGCGCTTGTATGACGTGCCTCGCACGGGCAATGTGCATCTGCTGCACATGACAGATTGCCACGCGCAGCTCTTGCCGATTTACTTTCGGGAGCCGGATGCGAATATTGGGATTGCGGGGATGTGGGGTAAGGTGCCGCATCTCGTGGGCGAGCATTTGTTGAAATATGCGGGCTTGAAAGCCGGTAGCGCGGAGGCGCATGCCCATACGTATCTCGACTTTGAGCGGGCGTCGAGGCAGTATGGCAAGGTGGGTGGGTTTGCGCATTTGGCTACGCTTGTAAAGCGCCTCAAAGCAAGTCGCCCCGGCTGCTTGCTGCTCGATGGTGGCGACACTTGGCAGGGCAGCGCGACTTCGCTGTGGACGAATGCGCAAGACATGGTGGATGCATGCAAGCTGCTTGGCGTGGATGTGATGACGGCGCACTGGGAATTCACCTACGGCGAAGCGCGAGTGAAAGAGATCATTGAAAAAGATTTCGCGGGCAAGATCGATTTCGTCGCGCAAAACGTGAAGACGAAGGACTTTGAAGACCCAGTGTTCAAGCCTTTCGTGATCAAGGAAATGAATGGCGCGAAGGTCGCCATCATCGGCCAAGCCTTTCCCTACACCCCGATTGCAAACCCGAGCTGGCAGGTGCCGAGCTGGACGTTTGGCATTCAAGAGGCCGAGCTGCAAAAGCAGGTCAATGAGGCCAAAGCGCAGGGCGCGCAAGCCGTGGTGCTGCTGAGCCACAACGGCATGGATGTGGATTTGAAGCTGGCTGGCCGCGTGACGGGCATTGACGCAATCCTTGGCGGGCACACGCATGACGGTGTGCCCAAGCCCACGATGATCACGAGAACTGATGGGCAAACGCTGGTGACCAATGCTGGCAGCAATGGCAAATTCCTCGGCGTGTTGGATATTGATGTGCAGCAAGGCAAAGTGAAGGCTGTGAACTATCGCCTGTTGCCAGTGTTTGCCAACATGCTGCCTGCGGATCGCGAGATGCTTAGCTTTATCGACAAGGTACGCGCGCCCTTCAAAGCCAAGCTGGAAGAGCCGCTAGCCATCACCGAAGGCATGCTGTATCGGCGCGGCAATTTCGCGGGCAGCGTGGATCAGGTGATCATGGATGCGCTGATGCAGGTGCGCGGCGCGGAGATTGCGTTCTCCCCCGGCTTCCGCTGGGGCACGAGTCTGCTGCCCGGCCAAGCGATCACGCGCGAGCATGTGATGGATCAAACTGCGATCACCTATCCGTGGACGACCGTGACCGATATCAAGGGCGACATGCTCAAAGTGATTTTGGAAGACGTGTGCGACAACCTTTTCAACCCCGATCCCTATTACCAGCAGGGCGGCGACATGGTGCGCGTGGCTGGCATGAGCTACACCTGTGCGCCGGGTGCGAAAAGCGGAGAGCGCATCTCTGATATGCGCCTCAAAGGCCAGCTGATTGATCCGAACAAGACGTACAAAGTAGCCGGCTGGGCCCCCGTGCAAGAGGCCAGCAAAAACGCCGGCCCTCCCGTCTGGGATGTGGTGGAAACCTATCTCAAAAGCCAAAAAGTGCTCAAACCCGTGCGCGTGAACAATCCGAAACTTCTCGGCTTAGACGGCAACCCCGGAATCGTGTGAAACTCTGCGCATTGAGCGTGATCCAACGATTGGCTTGCAGTTTAACGATGGGAATGAATACTATGAATTCAATAGCACTCCGCTCAGATTCTATGCCGCCAATAGGCCGATTTTTGCTTAAATTTGTCACCATAGCAGGCGTTTTGGCGCTCCTCACCGCCTGCGCAGGCTTTACGCCAAGCATTGGCATCAGCGTGCCGATTGGCGGCATGGGCGGTGTCGGTGTTAGCGTTGGAGGCAACGGCACAGTGTCCGGTTCAGTCGGTGTAGGCGTCGGTGGTGGCTCAGTGAGTGTGGGTGGTTCGGGGCAGTTGCCCAAACCTGCAGAGAAAAAGCCTGAGACTGAGGCTGAGAAGAAAGAAGAGAAGAAGCCCTGAGCTTTTATCTGTGTTTTAGCGCTCAACTGCTAGACACCATCCGCTCGCCTGCCCCGTGACGTGCCCGAAAAAGCCGAGGCTTTTTTCGTGTGGCGCTCCTACCCGCAAGCGACGAGCTCCTGATCTCAGTAGCGTTCTGTACATGGTTTGCCGCGCCCGACCAGCGAAAGGCTTCGCTTTTTCAGACCCATCACGTAGCGGATTGAGCTCGAAGGATGGCAAATAGCTTAGTGATCCGGTAAAAGGTCACTACTTGAACTGAGAGTACTGCCAAAAGCACAAGAGCATCAAACAGACTTCCGCCGATCCGACTTAGATTGATTGCAAATTGAAAGTGGCTTTCAGATAGAGCGATGATTGATTCTCGAAAGCCCAGAGTGAAGAGCCAGTACAAGCTCCAAACGAAAGCCACCGTTGTAATCGAAACAGGTACGTACAAGCAAACGAACTGAGCAACAAAGTCAGGGTTCTGGTCACCCTCGGCAGCTTCATACATATACGAAAACCCGAGTATATGCACCATGATCAGAGCTGCGGTTTCTATGAATGAAATCCAACTCCAGAGAGGACTGAGCGTTGTAAAACCAGAAGCACCAATCAGCAGCCACATAACGAAACCAGCGAAGAGGTAGTAGCCTTTATCGCGAAGTTTGGTTTCACCACGGCCGAGTTCTACGGCTAGTTTTTTTGCGTTTATGAGGTGCATACGATAAGAAACTTAAAAATAGGTATTTGCAAGAATTTGAGGCGCAAAAATGGCATCATGTAGTTGTTATCAGAAAAGGTTTCCTATATTTAAATAGATGATAGATTAAAAATCTGTCAGGCAAGGGGATGAATCTAAAGCAACAACTATGCGCCAACAATATCGATCCGCCATGTGATGGGTCTGAAAAAACGAAGCCTTTCGAAAGGGCAGGCTAAGCAAATTCTTCACTCACATCAGGCCTGCTTTCGGGCGTTCTGCGTCGTTGGAAAGCCTCGCGGTAGTACCACTACCGCTACGTTTTCCGCCTAGCATCCCATCCCGAAATCAAGCCTGCTGCGAGCGAATAACTTGCCCAACCTGCCCTCGGGCGCGGCAAACCACGTAAAGAAAGCTACAGAGATCAGGAGCTCGCAGCTTGCGGACAAGAGCGCCACACGAAGAAAGGCCTCGACTTTTTCGGGCACGTCACGTGGCAGGCGAGTGGGTGGTGTGAAACGGTTGAGTGCCAATACTGGCAAGAAGGCTTCGACAAGCTCAGCCCGAACGGGATTTCAGGAATTTAAAGAAGAGCATAAGTCGTCGTCGCGCGGCAAACGCTCTTGCCATCCGCGCCCCGAATATCGATTTCGCCGAAGGCTAGGCTTTTGCCGGCGCGCAGTACGGTGGCTGTGATCAGGCCATCTTGACCGCTCAAGGGTTTGAGGAAGCTGGTGTTCATTTGGACGGTGGTGCAGGGGCGGAATTCGCCGAAGTGTTGCATCAGGGCGAGGACCATGGCGGTGTCTGCGGCGGCCATCATGGATTGGCCGCAGACCATGCCGCCGATTCGGCACAGGTCTGGCGAGAAGGGGAGGCGCAATTGGACTTGGCTGGCCTCGCTGTTTTCAACTTTGAGGTTTAAAGCTTGCACCCAAGGGGCGAAGTATTCTGGGAGGGCAGCTTGAAGTTGGGTGATATCCATAGCTGCAGGATAGCAAAGTTAAGTGCCTGCCCTTCGACAAGCTCAGGGCGAACGGGGTAGGTGACGGACTATTTCTTCAAATCCCCGCTGGCTTCTTCATCGTGCTCATTCGATCCACGGCTTTCAGCGTGATCGTCTTCAAATCCGCACCTTGCAACACAGTGAGCTTGATCTCGGCTTCGGGTGAGGCGCGATCCCAGACTTTTTTGTAGAAGGCTTCTAGGTTGGCGACTTTTGCATCGTCCACCGCGAGCACCACATCGCCGACTTGCAGGCCAGCGGTTTGGGCGGGGCTATCGGGGTTGACGCGGACGATCTGCACGCGGCCGCCTTGCTCAGATGATGTGAGGCCTAGCCAAGGTCGTTTGGAGAGTTTGCTGCTGCCGGTTTGCAGCATCTCGCTCATGATGGGCTTGAGCAGATCGACCGGGACGAACATATTGCCGGGCAGGCGCACGTTTTGACCCATCGCGTCCATCACGAAGAGGCTGCCGACTCCTATTAACTCGCCTTTTTGATTGAAGAGCGGCGCGCCGGAATGGTTTTGCATGGGCGGGCTGGTGAAGAGGGCGCTTTCGATGTGGTATTCCCAATAGCCGGAGAAGGCGCGTTTGCTGACCAGCTGCGTCA
This sequence comes from Comamonadaceae bacterium, assembly GCA_013297925.1. Lineage (GTDB taxonomy): Bacteria > Pseudomonadota > Gammaproteobacteria > Burkholderiales > Burkholderiaceae_C > JANMDU01. Next base: position 15,877 of record JAAFJC010000004.1, on the reverse strand, counting down.
TGTTCACATCGGCTTCTTCATCGCGCGATGCGCCTGTGCTGGCCATCAGGGATTCGCCGGTTTTGATATCACCCGTGCCGCCGAGGGCGACGGGGGAGATGCCGCGCAGGGGGACGACGGGGCGGATGAGGCCAAAGCCAGTGGCTAAATCGTAGGCCACGACTCTGGCGGGCACGGTTTTGCGATCGAGCGTGGTGATCTGGATATCATCCGCTTCCAAGATCAAATAGCCGATGGTGACGACCAAGCCATCTGCGCCGATGACGACGCCCGAGCCGCTACGCTCTTTGCCCAGTGTTTGCGCGGAGCGGGCACCTTCGGCGGCTGTGACTTGCACGCCGACGACGGCGGATTGAGCTTTGGTGAGGGCGTTGATCGTGTCTTGCGCGCTGGCGGGAGCGGCTGGGGGCGTGGCTGCAATGAGAGGCGCGGCAATCAGCCATGCGCTTGCTGCTAATAAGAGCTTGGGCAGTGAATTGAGGCGCATGTGCTTTCTCCGTATGTGGATGCATCTTGCGCTGAAAGATACGTGTTTGCAAGTGGTTTGCGCCAGTGAGAACGCAGAAAAGTGCGCACTACAAATTCCATAGCTGCTCGCGCAATAAACACGCCGGCGAGAAGCCGTTTTTCTTCACAAAACGTGCTTGTCAAGCCATTTTTGAGAAAGTTTCTCCAAGGCCACAATCGACGCAAGGTTTTGACGGAAATACAACTGGGTACAAATTCCTGAAAAGCCCTTGATAAGTTAGTGGAAGCCAACAAAGCGGTCGCTCTTAGACCGAAAACAGCTAAAATCATGGCATTGGTTCAACGGATTTGGGTATATCAAGTGCATTGGAATTCAGGATGTGAGATGCGCACAGGCCATCCACCTGCTATCCACAGGCCGCCCACAAACCATCCCTGAAACACTCACAATTTTTGTGAATAACTTGTTGATAACTTTGCGTTGTGAACCCGCAACGAAGAAATATTAGAGAATTTTCCCGTGTACCCAAGACGCGCTTGCCCTACAATGAAAGTCCAACTATCGCAGTTGCCAATTGATTGTTGGTTTACAGGGCGCGTCACACAACGACGCGCCCTTTTTCTTGCGCGTCGTTAAATGCGCAGAGCTAACCGCTATACAGATCAAGCACTTAAAGAATTAGTTTGAGAATTTTGTTGATGAAGCACATTAGAAATTTTTCCATCATTGCGCATATCGATCACGGCAAATCGACGCTCGCAGATCGATTGATTCATCGCTGCGGCGGCCTCTCTGATCGCGAGATGAGCGAGCAAGTCTTGGATTCGATGGATATCGAGAAAGAGCGTGGGATAACTATCAAGGCGCAGACCGCTGCGCTGCAATACAAAGCGCGCGATGGCCAGATCTACAACCTGAATTTGATCGACACACCTGGCCATGTGGACTTCTCTTATGAAGTGTCGCGCAGCTTGAGTGCATGCGAAGGCGCGCTGCTCGTGGTGGATGCATCGCAAGGCGTGGAAGCGCAGACGGTGGCCAACTGCTACACGGCTCTCGACCTCGGCGTGGAAGTTTCTTGCGTGCTCAACAAAATGGATTTGCCGCAGGCCGATCCGGAAGGCGCGAAGAAAGAAATTGAAGAAGTGATCGGCTTGGACGCGAGCGACGCGATTGCGATTTCGGCGAAGACGGGCATGGGCATTGACGAAGTGCTGGAGCTCGTGGTGGCCAAAGTGCCGCCGCCGCGTGGCAACCCGGATGCCCCTTTGCGCGCCATGATTGTGGACAGCTGGTTTGACAGCTACGTAGGCGTGGTGATGCTGGTGCGCATCGTGGATGGCCGCTTGCTCAAGGGCGACAAGATCCTGATGATGGCCAATGGCTCGCAATACAACGCAGACAGCATTGGTGTGTTCACCCCGACGAATGAGCCGCGCCCTGCGCTGGAAGCGGGCGAGGTGGGCTATATCATTGCGGGCATCAAGGAGTTGAAGGCTGCTCGGGTGGGCGATACGGTGACTCGCGTTGTGACGCGTGGCGATCTGGGCATGATGAATATCGCGCCAGCCACTGAGCCGCTGCCTGGTTTCAAGGAAATTCAGCCGCAGGTGTTTGCTGGCTTGTATCCGAGCGAATCGAGTGAGTATGAGCAGTTGCGCGATGCGTTGACTAAGCTGCAGCTCAACGATTCGGCGCTGCGCTTTGAGCCGGAAGTCTCGCAAGCTCTGGGCTTTGGTTTCCGCTGCGGCTTCCTTGGGCTGCTGCATATGGAGATCGTGCAGGAGCGCTTGGAGCGCGAGTTTGACCAAGATTTGATCACCACCGCGCCGAGCGTGGTGTATGAAGTGGTCACTGGCGGGAAGAATCCTGAGACGCTGCTGGTGGAAAATCCATCCAAGATGCCGGAAGTCTCGCGCATCGAAGAAATCCGTGAGCCGATTGTGGAGGTGCATATTTATGTGCCGCAAGAGTATGTAGGCTCGGTCATGACGCTGGCCAACCAGAAGCGCGGCATGCAGCTCAATATGGCTTACAAGGGCCGCCAAGTGGTGCTCACGTATGACATGCCTTTGGGCGAGATCGTGCTGGATTTCTTTGACAAGCTCAAATCCGTGAGCCGGGGCTATGCCTCGATGGATTACGAGTTCAAAGAATATCGCGCCTCCGATGTGGTGAAGGTCGATATGCTGCTCAACAACGAGAAAGTTGATGCGCTGTCGATCATTGTGCACCGCAGTCAAGCGACTTTCCGTGGGCGCGCCGTGGCCGCGAAGATGCGCGAGATCATCAGCCGCCAAATGTATGACGTGATCATCCAAGCGGCCATTGGCGGCAACATCATTGCGCGTGAGACAATCAAGGCCTTGCGCAAAAACGTGCTCGCCAAGTGTTATGGCGGGGATATCACGCGTAAGAAAAAGCTCTTGGAAAAGCAGAAGGCGGGTAAAAAACGCATGAAGCAGATTGGTACTGTTGAAGTGCCGCAAGAAGCGTTTCTAGCTATTTTGCAGGTGGAAGATTAATGTCAAGTCAGCTTTTGAAATTCATGCCCGGCATCACGACCGTGGTGCTCGCTTTGTTCGTGGGCTATGCCGCTTCTTGGTATTTCAATGCGCTGGAAGGCAATTTCTCCTTGCTGCTTTTCATTGCCACGGTAGTGACCGGCGTGTATTGGCTGCTAGAGCGCTTTGTCTTCTTGCCGGGTCGCAACAAAGCCGCTGCGCTGATCGAGGAGCAAGCCATTGCCCGCCAAGCCGAGCTGGCCAAAATGGGTATCACGAAGACGGAGACGCATCATCAAGAAATGGCGGCTTCTAAAGATGCGGTGCTTCAGCAGCCTTGGTGGCTGGATTGGACGGCGGGGCTCTTTCCCGTGATCTGCATCGTGTTTTTGCTGCGCTCGTTTTTGTTTGAGCCTTTCAAGATTCCTACGGGCTCTATGATTCCTACCCTCTTGGTGGGCGATTTGATCTTGGTGAACAAATTCACCTATGGCGTGCGCCTGCCGGTGATCAACAAAAAGATCGTTGAAGTCAACAACCCGCAGCGCGGCGATGTGATGGTGTTTCGCTACCCGCCCAATCCGAATGTGGATTACATCAAGCGTGTGGTAGGCGTGCCAGGCGATCAAGTCACTTACACGAACAAAGAGCTGCGGATCAATGGCGAGCTGGTGAAACGCGCGGTCTTGCCAGAGTTCTTTGACGAGACGCAAACGACCTATATTCCGCAGTTTGAAGAAATATTGCCTGGTCAAGCCAAGCCGCATAAGCTGTTGATCTACCCGGGTGGCTCCATGGGCAACACGCCGATGATGAAGTTTCCCCACTTCGAGAATTGCAACTACAGCATCGAAGGCGTGAGCTGCAAAGTGCCCGCAGGCCACTACTTTATGATGGGTGACAATCGCGATAATTCTCAAGATTCGCGCTTTTGGGGTTTTGTGCCCGAGCAGAATATCGTCGGCAAGGCCTTTTATGTGTGGATGAATTTTGGTAATCTACGCAGAATCGGTGGATTTAACTGATTCTTTTTGACAAAACATCTTTCGAGGCATTAAGGTTTATTATGAAATCTCGGCAACGCGGCATCTCTCTTATTGGCTTGCTCTTCGTGGGCGGCACGCTGGCTTTCTTGGGCGTGATCGGCGCGCAAGTGGCACCTACGTTGATTGAATTTCAGGCGATCAATAAAGCTGTCAATAAAGTCGCCGCATCAGGTGGCGGAGTAGCTGAGATTCGATCTAGCTTTGATAAAGCTCAGCAAATTGATGACTTCAAGGCCATCTCTGGCAAAGATTTAGAAATTACAAAAAATGGCGACAAAGTAGCCATCAGCTTCGCATACACCAAAGAAATCCACCTCGCAGGCCCAGCATATCTTCTTTTGAAATACGCCGGATCCAGCAAGTGATGCTGATGAGATTTAAAAGCTCAGGCTTGGGAGCGTAGCGCGCATGTCTGAAGCTTTGGAGTCTTTGCAGCGCCGCCTGCAATATCATTTCACCAAATCTGCGCTACTCACCCAAGCGCTCACCCATCGCAGCTACAGCGCCGATCACAACGAGCGCTTGGAGTTTTTGGGCGATTCGGTGCTCAATCTTGCCGTTTCCGGCATGCTCTATCAAGCCTTGGGCACTTTACACGAAGGCGAGCTCTCGCGCGTGAGAGCGAATTTGGTCAAGCAAGGCACGCTACATGCGATTGCGCAAGAGCTGCATTTGGGCAACCTCATTCGCTTAGGCGAGGGCGAGCTGCGCTCTGGTGGGGCGAAGCGCCCATCTATTCTTGCCGATGCGCTGGAAGCTGTAATTGGTGCGGTGTACTTAGATGCGGGCTTCGAGAAAGCCTCGGCATTGGTGCATCGGCTGTTTGACAAAGTTGAGATTAACCCCGACATGCCCGCCGCCGCAAAAGACGCGAAAACGGAATTGCAAGAATGGCTGCAGGGGCGCAAAATGAAACTGCCTGTTTATACCGTGATGAGCATCACTGGCGCAGCGCACCGGCAAACCTTTGAAGTGCAGTGCATGATTGAGCAGCTGGAGCGCGAAGCGCGTGGTTTTGGCTCATCGCGGCGCACCGCGGAGCAAGAAGCTGCGCAGGCCATGCTCAAGCTGCTGCACACAGTTGCCTGAGATTTTTAGTTGCTATCGATTAAATAGCGACTCGCGCAGTATCTATGCCGGCGATATGCCAAAAAGGCTTTATTTTTTATGAAAAAAACCACCCCCAAGCCTGAAGCAGCCATTGCTCAGACCGATCAACTGCTCGATGCCTTCTTCAGCAAGCCCACAGCCGCCGAAGCAGCGCCAGCAGCACCAACAGCCGCCCAGCGCTGCGGCATGATCGCTATCGTCGGCAAACCCAACGTTGGCAAAAGCACCTTGCTCAACGCCTTGGTCGGCCAAAAAGTCAGCATCACCTCGCGTAAAGCACAAACCACGCGCCATCGCATCTTGGGGATCCGAAGCCAAGGCGCAGCGCAATTCGTGTTCGCCGACACACCTGGCTTCCAAACCCGCCATGGCACAGCGCTCAATCGCTCGCTGAATAAAACAGTCACAGGCGCAGTCAGTGGTGTCGATCTGATCTTGCTGATCGTCGAAGCAGGGCGTTTGTCTGGCGCAGATGCCAAGGTGCTCTCGCTCTTGGGCAAGCAAGCCAAAGGTGTGCCAGTCGTCTTGGTGGCCAATAAGCTCGATACCGTGAATCGCCGCGCAGATATCGCGCCTTGGCTGCAAGAGGTGCATGCCAAGGGCATGGGCGCGATCAAGATGGAAGCCGAGGAAGCCTCCGATTCAAGCGAGGGCGAAGAGGTTGGCGAGGGAGAGGAGATAGAAGCCGTCAAAACCATCCAGTTCGCCGAAATCATCCCCATGAGTGCCAAGCAGAAAAAGGATATCGAGCGCCTGCTCGTGATCTGTGAAAAGTATCTCCCCGAGCAGCCCTGGATCTACACGCAAGACGAAATCACCGACAAATCCGAGCGCTTCATGGCCGGCGAAGTGGTGCGCGAAAAGCTTTTCCGCTTCACAGGCGATGAGCTGCCTTACACCAGCACAGTGGTGATTGATCAATTCAAAGAAGAGCCCGGTAAAACGGCCAGTCGCTTCGTCAAAATCGCGGCCACTATCATCGTCGAGCGCGATTCCCACAAAGCCATGGTGATTGGCTCAGGCGGCGAAGGCCTCAAACGCATGGGCACCGAAGCCCGTGAGGAGCTAGAGCGCCTGATGGACGCCAAAGTCTTCCTCCAGCTCTGGGTCAAAGTGCAAGGCGGCTGGGCGGATAACGCGGAGCGAGTGAAGAGCTTCGGATATGAATAAGGCAGGGCGCTTGCAACGATGAAATACTTGTTCATCCTTCTCGTTTTGGGAGGCGCGCTTCATGCTTATATGACCCGAAATCCCAGCGCATCAGGAGACGATGCGTACGCCGCCAGCCGAGATTTGCCTGGGTCGGTTAAAGCAGATATTGGGGATGAATTGGTGCTTTATTCTGCAGTCTGGTGTCCATATTGCAAGCAAGCCAAAGAATGGTTGGCAGAAAACAAAGTGCCTTATCGCGACTGTGATGTAGAGAAAGAAGCGGCATGCAATACTCATATGCAAGCCATGAATACGCGCGGCGTGCCGGTGATCGCCTACAAGGGCAAAGTGAGCTACGGCTTCAATGAAGACTGGCTGCGAGCAAGTTTGCAGCGAAAGTAGTGCTGAAAGTAACATGCTTCCGAGTCCATGAAAAAAATCCTCCATGAACCCGCTTTTGTGCTGCATCGCTACGATTGGAGCGAGAGCAGTTTGATATTGGAGGTGCTGACGCGGCATCATGGCCGGGTGGCGATGGTGGCCAAAGGCGTGAAGCGGCCGAGTTCGCAGTTTCGGGCGATTTTGTTGCCGCTGCAGATGCTTTCGATCAGCTATTCGGGCGATGCTGAGGTGCATACGCTCAAGGGCGCGGAATGGCAGGGCGGGCTCACGATGCCTTCGGGTGATGCGCTGCTTTCGGGCTATTACCTCAATGAGCTGATGATGAAGCTGCTGGCGCGCGATGATCCGCATGAGCTGCTGTTTGATGCGTATGCGCAGGCCACCACTTGGCTGCGCGATGCGGCGCTGCTGGATGCATCGCTCAGAGCGTTTGAGCTGGTGTTGCTGCGGGAGATTGGTTTGCTGCCGTCTTTGGATGCGGATAGCTTTTCTTCGGAGGCGCTACAAGAGGATGTGCTCTACAGCTTGATTCCCGAAGTGGGGTTGCGCGAAGCTTCGGGCCATTCGTCAGAAGAGGCTGCTCTCAGCGCCCAAGCTTGGCGCAGCTTGCAAACGGCGCTGGATCAACGGGCAGCGATTTTTCCGGCGCGCGAGGCTGTGCTCACGATGAGCGGAGCAGACAAATCCTCGCTCAAGCAATTGCTGCGCAGCTTGCTAAACTATCACGCAGGTAGCCGCGGCTTTCGCACACGTCAGCTCATGATGGATGCGCAGGCTTTGGCTTAAGCTAGATGCTATATATTTAATAGCTGCTCGCACAGTATTTATGCCGGCTAAGTGCCGAAAAGGCTTAAATTCTCATGAAAAACTCGGCAAAAACTCAGCTTTCAGTCAATGTGAACAAAGTCGCTCTCGTGCGCAACACGCGGCATGTGGGCTACCCGAGCGTGACGCGTGCCGCAGAGCTGTGTTTGAAAGCCGGCGCTGCGGGCATCACGGTGCATCCTCGGCCGGATGAGCGGCATATTCGCAAAGGCGATGTGTTTGAAATCGCCGAGCTCATGCGCCTGTGGCCGAATCGGGAATACAACATCGAGGGTAATCCGTTTCACAACTTGATGGATTTCATTCGCGCAGTTAAGCCGCATCAAGCCACCTTCGTGCCGGATAGCGAAGCGCAAAGCACATCCGATCACGGCTGGAGTTTCCCGCAGGATGCCAATCGCTTGAAGCCTTTGATTGACGAATGCCATGCGCTTGGCGTGCGCGTGAGCCTCTTCATGGATCCTGTGCCTGAGCACATGGCCGCCTGCAAAGCTATTGGCGCAGATCGCGTGGAGCTTTATACCGAGACATGGGCGAGTTCGTTTGGCAAACCCTCTGAGGCTAAAGTACTCGCCCAATTCAAAGCCACCGCTGAGGCTGCGCGTGATGCTGGGCTCGGCGTGAATGCCGGCCATGATTTAACGCAAGCCAATCTTAAGCCTTTCATTGCGGCCATGCCTTTTATTGCAGAGGTGTCCATCGGGCATGCTTTCGTCTCGGATGCCTTGGAAGTCGGCTACGCAGAGGCTGTGAAGGCCTATTTACTGGCTTTGAGCCGTATTGGATAGAAATACGGCTCACGATTTGAGCCGTATTTGGGTAAAATACGGCTCATGGCCTCCCGTCAATCTCGCCTTTCAATTCTTTCAGCACCTGCCAAGATGCCTATATGGCAGCTTGATGCATGGCCTGCATTCACTTGGAATCCAGATGCGGTGCAAGCTGCATTGCAAAATGCTGTGCAGGCGCATATGCAAACTTCGACGGCTTTAAGCGCCATCGGTATGCAAGGCCATGGCAGCATCAATCGTGATCTGTGGTCGCAGGATGCATTGGCTACTGCTGCGATTGAGGGGCAGAGCTTGGATGTGCAGGCTGTGCGCTCTTCCGTGGGCTATAGGCTGGGGCTGGCTATGCCGCGCAGTGCGGATCGTGATGTGGAAGGCCTTGTGCAAGTGATGCAGGATGCTACACAGCACTATGCGAATCCAGTGACTGACCAGCGGCTTTGTGAATGGCAAAAGATGCTGTTTCCAGCTAACGCTGACAAGCCGCTTAAGTTGCAAGTGCAAGTGGGTGCATATCGCTCGCATGCTGAGCCCATGCAGATCATCAGCGGCATATTGGGCAAAGAAAAAGTGCATTACACTGCGCCGCCGTCTGCTGCGGTGCCACACGAGATGGCGCAGTTGTTGTATTGGCTGGCTGCAACATCTCCCGCATCGCAAAATAATCTCAGCATGGCCCGCCCGCCATGGCTTGTGCGCGCCGCGCTGGCGCATCTGTGGTTTGAGACGATTCATCCGTTTGAAGATGGTAATGGCCGTGTGGGGCGCGCGCTGGCAGATTACGTGCTCGCGCAAGAGCTGGGCACATCGCAGCGAATCTTTAGCCTCTCGCGGCAGATTCTGGCTGAGCGAAAGCAATATTACGAGCAATTGGAGGCGGCGCAGCATGCAAGCGTCACCGGCCAAGGCGGCTTGGATGTGACGGCTTGGGTACTCTGGTTCATCGGCGTGTTCACGCGCGGTTGCCAGCATTCGCTTTCTGTGATTCGTTTGGCATCCGATAAAGCCGCTTTCTGGCAGCGTTGCGCCGCCTTCAATCTGAACGAACGGCAGCGCAAAGTGTTAGCGCGTTTGTTGGATGCGGGCGATGGCGGTTTTCTGGGTGGACTCACAGCCGAAAAGTACATCAAGCTCACTGGTGCTTCCAAAGCCACAGCCACGCGCGATCTCACGCAGCTGCATCAGTCTGGCTTGCTCGCTGTGCAAGGGCAGGGCAAGGGCACGCGCTATGCTGTGGCTGTTGCGGATTGGCATTCTGATTTTTCACGGCATGCCTCTTCCAACGACCTACTGGACTTCCCATGATCTACGGCATCGGCACAGATATTTGCGATATTCGCCGCATTCAGGCCAGCTTGGATAAGCATGGCGAGCGGTTTGCGCAGAAGATATTGAGCGAAGCTGAGCTCATCGCTTGGAAGCAGCGCACAGCTCTCTGGCCGGAGCGCGGCGTGCGCTATTTGGCGACGCGCTTTTCAGCGAAAGAAGCGTTTTCTAAAGCAATCGGCCTCGGTATGCGTATGCCGATGACTTGGCGGCTGTGTGAAATCGCCAAACTGCCTTCGGGCGAGCCGCGAATTGTGTTGCATGGTGGGCTGAAAGAATGGTTTGAAGCCAAGCAACTCAAGGCGCACATCACAGTGACGGATGAATCGGATTACGCGGCTTCCTTCTGTGTGGTGGAGCATGTGGCCCCAACGGCGCTGAAATAAAATTCTTCCATGCAAGCTCTTCAAATCTACGCAGGCGCTGGGGCTTTGGCGCATCTCAAGCAACATGGTCTCGCAGCCTCGCATGTGCGCACGATTCCCGGCGCGGCCGGTGGGCCCAAGGGCTTGATTCTCGGACCGCTGGATCGGTTTATCTTTGGGCAGTGGCTGCCGCAGTCTGAGCAAAGTATCGATCTTGTGGGCGCAAGCATTGGGGCTTGGCGCATGGCGACGGCTTGTTTGAATGATTCGGTGAAAGCGTTCGAGCGGCTGGAGTCGGATTACATCCATCAAGACTACGCGCTGGAGTCGGGCAAGAAATTTCCTACGCCAGATCGCATCAGCGAGGATTTCGGCGCTTCGCTCAAAGCTTTTTACGGCGGGCGCATTAAGGAAGTTTTGCAACATCCGCGCTATCGTTTGCACATCGTCACCTCACGTGGGCGGCATATCTTGGGGCGAGAGGGCAAGCTGCGCGCTCCGCTGGGTTATGCGGGGGCTTTTTTTACCAATGTGGTGCGGCGCAAGGCGATGGGCGCTTGGCTGGAGCGGGTGGTGTTTTCTTCTCACGACGGCTTACCGTTCAGAACAGGCGATTACCGCACTCGGCAAATCCATCTCAAAGAAAACAATTTCAATCCTGCGCTGCAAGCCAGTTGTTCGATACCGTTTGTGCTGCGCGCAGTGCATGATATTCCCGGTGCGCCGCGCGGCGCTTACTGGGATGGCGGCATCACAGACTATCACTTGCATCTGGACTACAAAGCATACGACGGCATCGTGCTCTATCCGCATTTTCAGCAAGCGGTGGTGCCCGGCTGGCTGGATAAATCGCTCAAATGGCGGCATGGATCGAGCAAGTTTTTAGACCGCATGATGGTGCTCGCGCCGAGCCAAGAATGGATCAAAAAGCTGCCGCGCGGTAAGCTGCCTGACCGCACAGATTTTGCGCATCACGGCACGAATTTGGCGGCGCGTGTGGCGCAGTGGCAGGGTGCAACCAGTGCGGCGCAGCAGCTCGCTGATGAGTTTGCTTCATGGCTTGAGAAGCCAGATCTTTCGGTCGTGCAGCCTCTGTAATGGAGCGATTTAGATATCCTCAATTAAGATTCCCGCCGTTCGCCCTGAGCTTGTCGAAGGGCGCGTTGGCTTCGACAAGCTCAGCCCGAACGGAGATTCAATCAGCATGAGCGGCATCCATCTCGTCGGCCAAGTGCCTTCAGTTCTCGGTATCTTGATGCTCGATACCCAGTTCCCGCGCCCCTTGGGCGATGTAGGGCATCCAGAGACTTTTTGCGTGTCTACACATCGAGACGTGTTCAAAGGTGTGTGGCCATCCAAGGTTGTGACTTCTGCGGCGAGTATGCGCCAAGCGCGGCTGGTGCCGGGTTTTCAAGGCATGGTGCGCAGCATGCAGATGCGCGGTGTGCAAGCCATCACCACCAGTTGCGGCTTTCTCGTGCTGCTGCAAAAAGAGCTGCAAGCGGTCACGAAATTGCCTGTGGTTACGTCGAGCCTTTTGCAGCTGCCCGCGCTTCTTCGGCAAGAGCAACAAGTTGGCGTGCTCACGATCAGCGCGAGCAATTTGAATGCGGATTATTTGCGCGCAGCAGGTGTGCCCAAGGATCGCTTGAACGATGTGATCATTCAAGGCATGCCGCCTGCGGGTGAATTCGTGATGAAAATTTTAGGCAATCAGCCTACTTTAGATCTTGCGCAAGCATCGAGCGAAGCCGTGGCTGCTGCAATGGCTTTGAAAGCGCGCGCGCCAGATCTGAAATCTCTCGTGCTCGAATGCACGAACCTGCCGCCGTATCAAGCCGCAATTGAAGCAGCCACCGGCTGGAAAATTTATAGCCTCAAAACCGATCCCCGCCTGCGCAAAGTCATAGATGCGACTTTGGCTAAAGCTGCGCCTGCTTCTCAAGAGCAAAATGCTCCCATTACTGGAGAAACCAAATGAGCAAAGAATTTGATATCGTGATCCATGGCGCAACTGGCTTCACTGGCCGCTTGGTGGCTGAATACATGATGGCGCGCTACCCTAATGGTACAAATGCCGAAGGCATCCGCTGGGCGATGGGTGGCAGGAGCGCCGAGAAGCTAGCCGCAGTGCGCGATGAAATTGGCGCGCCAAAAGACACGCCCCTCGTCGTCACAGACACTGCAAACCCCGCCAGCCTACAGCAGCTCATGACGCGCACCCGCCTCGTGCTCACGACCGTTGGCCCCTATCAGCTCTACGGCAACGAAATGGTGGCAGCCTGCGCAGTCAGCGGTGTTGACTATGTTGACTTGTGTGGCGAGCCCGCATGGATGCGCCACATGATCGACGCGCACGAAGCGCAAGCCAAGGCCAGCGGCGCGCGCATCGTTTTCTCCTGCGGCTTTGATTCTGTGCCGTTTGACATGGGTGTGTTCATGCTGCAAAGCGAATTCAAAACGAAGTTCGGCCACGCCGCCCCGCGCATCCGTGGCCGCGTGCGCAAAATGAAAGGCACTTTCTCTGGGGGCACAGCAGCCAGCCTGAAAGCCACCATGGCCGCCGCCGGCTCAGACCCTACCGTGCTCGATCTCCTGCGCAACCCGTTTTCCCTGACCCCCGGCTTCACCGGCCCCAAGCAGCCCAGCGGCGGCAAGCCGATGATTGATGAAGCCTTGGGTGCAGACATGTGGGTCGCTCCTTTCGTGATGGCCGCTATCAACACACGCAATATTCATCGCTCCAACTTCCTTTTGAATCACACCTACGGCCAAGATTTCGTGTACGACGAAATGATGATCACTGGCCCAGGCGAAAAAGGCCAAGCTATCGCGAATCATGTGGCCAACGACAAATCCCTAGGCGGCGAAGGCGGCCCCAAGCCCGGCGAAGGCCCGAGCAAAGAAGAACGCGAAACCGGCTTCTACGATGTGCTCTTCCTTGCCGAAGATGCGCAGGGCAACAAAGCCAAAGTCAGCGTCAAAGGCGATAAAGACCCTGGCTATGGGTCAACGAGCAAGATGATTGCTGAGTGTGCGGTTTGTTTGCTCACTCAATCTGCCGAGACGACTGGCGGGATTTGGACACCTGCGCCTGCTTTGGGTAAAGACATCATCACGCGATTGCAGGCGAATGCTGGGTTGACGTTTGCTGTTGAGTGATTGGCTTTTGTGGGGGATCGCACGACCCGTGCGCTTTGCTCCGTGTCCCCCAGCGGCGTTTGAGGGTATTTGTCTCCGGTCAGCAGAGCCCACCGCTTCCTCCTTTACCTACGCAAAGCGCACAGGTCGCGCGATCTTGCAAACGAGGTTGCGCTCAACCATAAAGTCCCAACACCGTCTATTCGCCGCGCTGATGGCGGGCTCAGCGCAAACCTTGGCGTGAAACACTTTCGCTATGTCAACTCGATGAGGCCAATTCAAGAGCCAAATCGTTGTGCTTTTCAATCAACACAGGTAAATCCACCGTCGTGAGCTGCCCTTTGCGCACGACCACTTTACCGTTGACTAATGTGTAGGCCGCTTGCGGGCTCGCGCACAGGAGTAGGCTGGCGACGGGATCATGCACAGCACCGCCTGCGAAGCTGAGTGTTCGCAAATCAAACAAAGCCAGATCAGCACACATACCCGGCGCGATGTGTCCAATGTCTTTGCGGCCTAAGACTTCTGCACCGCCGCGTGTGGCGAGTTTTAAGGTGTCGCGGGCAGTCATCTCTGCGGGGCCTAGGTCGCAGCCGAAGAAGGTTTGGCCGTTGCGGGTTTCAGGCGGCTGCATCGCGCGGCCTACTCTTGCGAGCAGCATGGCTTGACGGGCTTCGTTCACCATGTGGGCAGCATCATTGCTCGCGCTGCCGTCTACTCCTAGGCCGACGGGCACGCCGGCATTGAGCATTTTGCGGATCGGGGCGATGCCGCTGGCCAAGCGCATGCTACTGCATGGGCAGTGTGCTACTCCCGTGCGCGTGGCGGCAAACAGGCTGATGCCTTCATCATCTAGCTTCACGCAGTGGGCATGCCACACGTCTTGCCCTGTCCAGCCCAGATCGTGGGCGTATTGTGCGGGGGTGCAGCCGAATTTTTCTAGTGAGTAAGCGATGTCGTGATCGTTTTCTGCGAGGTGGGTGTGAAGGCGCACGCCATACTTGCGAGCGAGCACGGCCGATTCACGCATCAGATCGCGGCTCACGCTAAAAGGCGAGCAGGGCGCGACAGCGATGTGGAGCATGCTGCTATGCGCTGCATCGTGGTATTGCTCAATCAGGCGCTGCGTGTCACTCAGGATCGCGTCTTCTTTTTCCACCACGCGATCTGGCGGCAAGCCGCCTGCGCTCTGCCCGACGCTCATGCTGCCGCGCGTAGCTGTGAAGCGCATGCCGATCTCGCGGGCGGCTTCGATGCTGTCATCCAGCCGCACGCCGTTGGGATAAATATAGAGATGATCGCTGCTCGTGGTGCAGCCCGAGAGCAGCAACTCGGCCATGGCGGTTTGCGTGGAGACGCGGATCATCTCGGGCGTGAGGCTTGCCCAAATCGGATACAGGCCGCGCAGCCAGCTAAAGAGCTCGGCATCTTGCACTGCGGGAATCGCTCGCGTGAGCGATTGATACATGTGGTGATGCGTGTTGACCATGCCGGGCATCACGAGGTGGCCGCGTGCATCGATGACTTCATCCACCACGCCGCCCGCGCTTTGCCGCAGCTCTTGCGATGAGCCGATGGCCACAATCAAGTTTCCACGAATCAGAAGGCTTGCATCACGCAGCTCGCGACCTGCATCATCCATGGTGGCGACGCAGGTGGCGTTTTGGATGAGGAGTGTGCGAGCTAATGTCATTTGCTACGTATTTAATAGCTAAAAAGCTATATTGTATGAGTTCGAGTTGATTGTTTTCATGTAAAAATCATCTTCATGAATCGCGCAGCTTCCACCCATTTGGTTTATTCAACAGAGACAGGCCGAGTCTGCCCCGATTGCAGTCAGTCTCTGGCGCGATGTGAGTGCGCGGCAAACAAGAAAGCTTTAGCTGCTGCGGGCAGCGCGTCCGCAGATGGCTTCGTACGCGTGCAGCGTGAAACGAAGGGGCGGGGTGGTAAGAGTGTGACGCTGGTGCGTGGGCTAGCTTTGGATGCTGAGGCGCTTGTTGTGCTGGGCAAGCAGCTTAAAGCGGCTTGCGGCTCGGGGGGCACGGTGAAGGATGGGGTGATTGAGGTGCAGGGCGATCATGTGGTGACATTGATCGCGGCGCTGCAAAAGCGCGGCTATACCGTTAAGCGCGTGGGTGGCTGAGCCAGCCCACGCTTTGGGTCGCTTATTTGCAGCTGAATGAGGCTGCATCTTCCATATTGCCGCTGCCGTTGTAAGTGGCTTTGCTGGGGTAGGGGCACAGGGGCCGGGTGCGGGTAGCAGACCAATCTTTGGGGAGCTCTGGGTTGGCGCCTGCTGGGTTGCCTGCGCCGCGTGCTGCGGCTGTGATGGCTTGTGGGGCTTGGCCGCGTTCGACCCAGTTGACCAATGGCGTGAGCGGATCGAATTGATCGACCGTGGGGCCGCCTGCGCCGCAGTGGGCCATGCCGGGGACGGGGTAATAGCGGGCAAAATCCGCGCCTTTACCGCTTTGCGAATCGTTGACGCGCGACACCCAAGCAGCCGTGTCGTCATGCGAGAAGATGGCGTCAGACACGCCGTGGTAGGCGAGGATTTTTGCGCCGCGTTGGCGCAGGGGGAGCAAGTTCTCGGGGCTGAATTTGCCGGGGGGCGTGATTTGTGTGTTGGCGGATTCTGGGAACTGCGCATTCGTTGCATAGATCGCGGCGTAGGCTTCATCGACGTTGAGTGCGAAGGGGTTGCTGATGCTGCGCGGGGGTGTCATGAAGATGTAGCCGGCGGCGG
>JAAFJC010000039.1 GCA_013297925.1 Comamonadaceae bacterium | reverse complement strand
GCCATTGGCGCTTGGGCGATAGCCGCAGCTGAGGAGACAGCTGCATCGGATGCAGCTGATGGCGTGGGCACTGGGGCTGGAGCAGCGGGAGGAAGTGTAGGCGCTGTCGCTACGATGCTTGCGCTAGGCTTAGCGCTTTTAGCGGCTTCCTGCTCCTCAGGCGTGCCATGCTCGAATTGCCACCAGAGCAGGCCACTCAAACCCATCACGGCGAGGCTGGCGACGAGTTTGATGTTCCAGATGCTATCGTTAGCTGCTTCCAAGGTGCTTTTTAAGCTTTTTTGGCTAGTGGCCGGCATAGAATCTGCGCGAGGTGCTACTATATTTGTAGCATTTGCTTGTTCACGTGCTACGCGCATGATGCGCTCGCGCAGGGCTGCGGGGGGCGCGTCGGGCAAGCCATCAGGCAGCGCGGCCTTGGCTTGTTCATAGCGTTGGAGCAAGTCGTCTTGCGGCATGTTGGGTTTCATGACGATGCCTCTACAGCTTTTTGCGGTGACCACTCTGCAAGGCAGCTTTTTAGCTTGGCTCGCGCATAGCGCAGGCGGCTCTTGGCGGTTTCGAAAGTCACTTGGCAGCTGGCGGCGATTTCCTCCACGCTTAAGCCGCCCTCAGCTTGCAGCAAGAAGGCTTCGCGTTGATCCTCGGGCAGCTCTTGCAAAGCTTGCAGTAGTGCGCCAGCTTGCTCGCGGCCTTCGAGTTGGCGCAAAGGGCCAAAGCCGGAATCTGCTGCGAGATTGCCCAGCCAATCGCTTTGCGAATCACTAAAATCTTCGGTGCTCACCTCGGGCTTTTGCTTGCGCAGATGATCGATGGTGCGGCTGCGCGCGAGGGTGAAGAGCCAGGTGCGGAACTGCGCGGTTTGCTCTCCGCCTGCGGCGTTTTCCGCGTAGCGCACGGCTTGCTGCGTCACGGTGATCCACGTGTCTTGCATCACATCTTCTGCCGCTGCCGCATCGCGCAAACTTTTCACAATGAATCTCCAAAGCGCCGTTTCATGCCGCTTGAGCAACACTTCAAACGCCGCAACATCGCCCTGTGCATAGCGCTGCATCAAGGCGAGATCTGAGGGTTCTTGGCGCAAGCTCACGCAGCAATGATAGGGCGCTTTTCATCAACGCCAAGCCGGAGGATCAGGCACATAAGACACTGCACCAGGGAAAGGATTGGGCGCAGGTTGATAGCGCGGGCTGGGGATCACGCCGAGCGCTACGAGGTTGGCGTGGCTGTCGTAGCGGATTCGGATGATTTCATCAGGTTGCGCGCTATTGCGGACGAACTGCGTGCGGCTCACCACGGAGGTTTCGCGTTCGCCGTGGGCTGTGCCTAGCTTGGGTGTGGCGGCTGGCATCGGCGGCAATGCGGCTGAGCGCTCTGCAGACGGGGCAGCTTTGCGGCTGCTTGCATCGGCCTGTGGTGCTGCAGAGGCGATGGGTGAAGGAGCCTGTGCTGGCGCAGCGGTAGGAGCAGGTGCGCTTTCACGGAATTTGTCTGATAGTTCTGCTGAACGCGGCGCAGAGCTCTCACTGCGTGGCTCACCTGCTGGGGCTGCAATCACGGGCGGAGAATACAAAGCCACAGGTGGCCGCTCCCGAAACAACGCCACACCAATCACGCCCATATCGCGCGGCTTGCCAATGCGCTCGGCATAGCTGTCACCAGAAGCGGTAAACACAAACGCAGCCACCTCAGAATCACTCTTGCGCCAGCCTTCAATGCCATAGCGCTGCCCGCTTTCAAACACATAGCCTGATTGCGAGAAATCTGCCGTCTCGCCCGAGAGCACATTCAGGCCATCTACAGAAGTTACGGCCAACACGCGAGCTCCTCTCGAATTGCGGATCTGAATCGAATACTTCGCACCCGGCTGCCCCGCCACCCAATATTCCCCGCGATGAAAATGCACCGGCAAAGTTTGCCCCGTGCTGCGGTCAACGACATTCACATCAGCCACGCGACCCACGGCCATGGCTTGCAAAGCGGCGCTGGCAAGCACAGCAGCCACAAAAGAAGGAAGAAAAATACGTTTCATAAAAGCTCCTGATTGATCTGGAGCTTGTTAAACGTGAAGAAATAGCAAACGGGGTTAAATCAAACCGATTTTTTCAAATTACCCACCAAACACCCGAATCACAGCCCGCACAAAGCCGTGATCGGAGCGAGACCGATCACGGCCTTCTTGTAGGTGATCGTTGAAATAATCCACGCGGCGCACATCGCCGATGCTGAATTTGCTGCGCGGCAAAAATTCTTCGCTCACCAAAATTTGATCAAGCACTTCCGGGAAGCCCTGATGCACATGGCTGTAGGCCACATCGCGCTTCAATGCCATCTCCCCTTGCACTTCGTAGGCATTCCAAAGCGCCGCATCGCGCGCACCTTTGTCATAGGCCACCTCGCCGGTGGCTGCAATCATCTGCGTGGTCACGCTGTGCGGGCCATCGTTGAAATCGCCCATCACGATCAGCGGCTCGTGCGTGCGCTGGAGCACATCAGCCACGATATGTCGCATGGCTGCAGCTTCTGCGCCGCGCATCATCAGGCTGCGCAGTGTGGCCAGCGCGAGATTTTTTGGATCTTCGCGGTCTTCCTGCGGCTCGCCCTTGGCGTCTTGCAAAAACTTAGGCCGCTTGCTCTTCATGTGTGCCGTGAGCATATGCACCACTTGGCCATGCTTCATGCGCAGCGTGGCCAAGAGTGGAGGGCGCTCAAACTTAATGTGTTCGCCCACGCCTGGAATCTGAATGCGCAGCTCGGCCGGGAATTCAGGAAACGATTGCAGCTTTTCTACTTCGAGCCGCGTGACGATGCCTACACGCGGTGTATTCTGCGCTCCATTACTTTTCTCATCATTTTCCGCGCCCGGCACAGCCACCGTGCTGTAGCGCAGCCCCGAGCGAGATACCGCCGCCTTGATCGCCGCCTCATCCCACACTTCCTGCACAGCCAGCACATCAGCATTCAGCGCCGCAATCCGCCCGCCCAGCCATTCAATCTTGCGCTCAAATTCATTCTGCGAATATGTATCCTGATTCGCATAAAACGTGCGCCCCGGATTGGCCAGATTCAGCACATTGGCGGTAGCAACAGTAAGCGTGGTGACCATGCGTTGGTCAGGCTGGAGGTTTGAGTTCATGCCGCATTATGGGCAGATTTGCTCGATCACTTGCCGGCCGTTTTTTCTGTAGATGTTGAAATCGCTATCCAAGGTGAACACCGGGCTTTTTGGGTGCATCTCGGCCAGCCTCACCACGCAGGCATCAGCCAGCGACATCGGTACGTTCACATAGCGCTTGACCATAGCAAGCAGAGCCGCATGTTGATCTTGTACTTGCAGACCGATTTGCAGAAAACCTTCTCCTACCATTTCAATCAAAGCCTCTCTTGCGCCTTTGATCTGGCTGGTGAGATAAGTGGCTTCAGCCAGCACGGCTTCGCAGGTGATCATCGGAGGGCGAATGTCTGCCAGTTGCGCCATGACCCAAGTGTGGGCTTTGTCTTGCCGGTTGAGCAGAGCTACCAAAGGGCCAGTATCGACAATGACTTTGGCCTTCACTGGCCAAAGCCCTTCATATGTTTGGGATTCGTGGATAAATCAGCAGGGCCTTTGCCCAGACCTGCCCAACGAGAAGCTTGCACTGCTGCCGATTCAGGCTGAGCTTGGCTGCTGGCGAAATAAGCCGTCAAAGCAGCGCGAATCACGTCACTTTGGCTGACCGACTTTTGAATGGCCTGCTGCACCACGCTGTTGAGCATGGGCTCGGGGAGTTTGATGGAAATAGCTTTCATAACACAGATTGTATTTCAAATCTGGCAAACGTGTATGACGCAAAGAAGCCGATAGGTCAGCCTTGTAACTGCCCCGACAGCAATACCGTTTGCCCCACCACGCCTTTGCGCACTTGACGCAGCAAGGATGCTGCCACATCGCTGGCTTGTACGGCTTGGTAGTTTTTGGGGATAAGGGTGCTGAAGATGTTCATCGCGGTGAGTGCGATTTTTTCGCTGGGGCGGGCGTTTTGGTTCAAGGCTTCGCGGTCGCCAGCCAAGAAAGAAGGGCGGGCGATACTGACGCTGGCATAGCCGAGTTTGGAGATGGCTTCTTCCATCTCGCCTTTGACTCTGCTATAGAACACGCCAGATCTGGCGCTTGCACCCATGGCGGAGACCACTCCTATTTTCGTAGCGCCGCGCGCCATTCCTGCGCGGGCTACGGCCAATACGGCATCAAAATCTACGGCGCGAAAGGCTTCTTGGCTGCCTGCGACTTTGATCGTGGTGCCCAAGCAGATATAGACCTCATTCAGCGCTGGCAAAGTGAGCGCGTGGCTCACTGCGGTGCCAAGTGCTGCGAAATCCACGACATGGCTATGAAGCTTGGCATGCTTTGCGGTAGTAGGCTTGCGCACGAGGCTATGCACCTCGCGGCAAGCGCTGTCTTTCAGCAAAAGAGCCAGTAGCTCTTTACCGACCAGACCGGTAGCCCCCGCGATCAGAGCTACCGCCCCCGCCGGTTCGGTTGCCGCCGCCATTGCTGGATCTGCCGAATGAATTGCCATTGCCACCACCTCCGGAGTTGCCTCCAAAACCACCACCGCCCGAACCGTTACTGCCACCGCCGCCGCCGCCGGAGCGACCACGGCCAGCGCCGCCGCCATTTGGGTTTCTACCACGGCCAGCAAAGCTATCGACACCCGTGCGCATCGGATCGGGTTGACCACCGCCGCTGTTACGCGCTGGAGCGTGTGAAGGGGCGCGCGAAGGAGAACGAGCCGGCGCTGCACCTGTGCGAGAGCCGCCTCCGTTGTTTCCGCCACGCCCACCGCCCGCTGCACGTTCGCCCTCTTTGCGTGTATTGATCCGCTGCATCATCTCGCGCCGAGCGGCTTTGCCAGCAGCGGCCATGTCTTCGCGGCTTGGCGCTTTGCCTGCGCCGCCCCAGATCACTTGGCGGCCCATGGCCATGGGCTCGGCTTTTTCGCCGGGTACGGGGCCAAACTCGGGCATGTCTTCACGCGGAATGCGTTGCTTGGTAAATTTCTCAATGTCTTGCATGAAGCCTTCTTCATCCAAGCACACGAGGCTCACGGCGTAGCCATCCTTGCCCGCGCGGCCTGTGCGGCCAATGCGGTGAACGTAATCTTCGCTCACGTTAGGAATCTCGTAATTCACCACATGCGGCAGCTCATCGATATCAATGCCGCGTGCGGCAATATCGGTGGCTACCAAGGCGCGCAGCTTGCCGCTTTTAAATTCAGCCAGGGCTTGCGTGCGGGCGCTTTGGCTCTTGTTGCCATGCAGCGCCATCGCGCTGATGCCTTGTTTTTCGAGATACGCGGCCACATCATTCGCGCCGAATTTCGTGCGCGTGAAAGCGAGCACTTGGTTCCAATCGTTCTTCAAAATGATGTGCGCCAAAGCCTGCTTCTTTTTCTCGCGGCTGATGAGGCTCCAGCTTTGCGTGATGCGCTGCACGGTGGAGTTGGCGGGCGTGACTTGAATCAATTTTGGATTCGTCAAGAAGCTTTGCGCAAGCTGTTTGATGTCGTCGCTGAAGGTGGCAGAGAAAAGCAAGGTCTGGCGCTGTTTGGGCAGATGCACCAAGATTTTGCGGATGTCGTGAATGAAGCCCATATCGAGCATGCGATCGGCCTCATCGAGCACAAGCATTTGCACGGTGTTCAAATCGAGCACGCCTTGGCCGACCAGATCGAGCAAGCGGCCTGGTGTGGCCACCAAAATATCCACGCCACGGCGCAGTTGCGAGATTTGCGGGTTCATGCCCACGCCGCCAAAAATCACAGCGGATTTGAGCTGCAAATACTTGCCATAGGTCTTGATGCTCTCATCAATCTGCGCAGCCAGTTCGCGCGTGGGTGTGAGGATGAGGGCGCGCACGCCGGGGTTGCCAAATTTGTTGGGCGCACTGCGGCCAAAGGAGAGGCGGTGCAACAGGGGCAGGGTGAATGCAGCGGTTTTGCCTGTGCCGGTTTGTGCGCCACCAAGAAGGTCGGTGCCCGTCATCACGAGAGGAATCGCTTGCGCTTGAATTGGGGTGGGTGAGGTGTAACCCTCTTCGTGAACAGCCTTCAGAAGGGCAGGGGCCAAGCCCAGATCATCAAATGTCATTGGAGAAAAATTTTCAAAGCAAACCCAGTGGAAAAAGAAACTGGGTGTTTGCGTCAGCTACCAAATATGTAGCGAGAAGGGCTGAAATTCAATCGACGCGGAAGGGATTTCAGAAGGCAGCATTGCGCTGATCAAGCGTGTATTGTCTCACGAACGGCAAGCGCTCTATTGAAACTTGGGTTTGCGCTTCTCTAAAAACGCTGCGATGCCTTCGCCGCCGTTGGCGTGATGCAGGTTGTTGACGAAGAAATCACGCTCAGCTGCGAGGTGATCATTCAAGCTGCGCTCAGGGGCATCGGCGATAAGTTCTTTGATGCTGGCGAGTACGTTGGGCGCTTTGGCTGCGAGCTTTTCGGCGAGCTGTGTTGCCGCATTGAGCGCTTGGCCTTTGTCTGTGAGCTGGTTGATCACGCCTAGCGTATGCAGGCGCTCGGCGCTGATGCGATCACCTGTGAGCAAAAGCTCAGTGGCGAGCTGGCGGGGGAGTTGGCGGGCGAGTTGCCAGCTGCCACCGCCATCGGGCGAGAGGCCTACCGTGCTGTAGGCCATCACGAAGATTGCATCTCGGCTGGCGACGATCATGTCGCAGGCCAGCGCGAGCGAAAAACCTGCGCCTGCGGCAGCGCCTTCGACAGCGGCGATCACCGGTTTGCGGCAGGCGCGGATGGCTTCAATCCATGCGTGCAGGCCGTCAATGCTGTCGGATTGCACCTGTTTGGGCTGGGTGCGGTTGTATTGCAAGCGTTGCAAATTGCCGCCAGCGCAAAAGGTATCGCCTTCGCCCGTAATGATCACGGCGCGCACGTCGTTGCTGCTATCGGCATGGTTGAGCGTTTCAATACCAGCTGCATAGATGGCTGGGCTCAGCGCATTGCGCAACGTGGGGTTGGAAATCGTGAGTAGCTTGATCTGCGAGGCTTCGCCGATGTTGCTGGCTTTGATTTCGCCGCTGGGGAAGTTGGGCTCTTGGCTCATATTCGCTTCATGCTTCGACGTGCAACAGGCTTAAGCCCAAAGCCCCACGGCGGCGCAGCCAGGGGCTGGCGCGATAGCGCGGATCGCCATAGACG
Organism: Comamonadaceae bacterium; assembly: GCA_013297925.1. Lineage (GTDB taxonomy): Bacteria > Pseudomonadota > Gammaproteobacteria > Burkholderiales > Burkholderiaceae_C > JANMDU01. The sequence continues at coordinate 24,404 of JAAFJC010000039.1, read as the reverse complement.
GTTTGCATGTTGACAAGCACTTCCAGCACACTCGCGCCGCCAACGCCATTGCCCATCGCGAGCGGGCCAGTAGGGTAGCCGAGGCCGAGTTGCACAGCGGTATCCAAATCTTGTGGCGTACAGATTTGCTGTTGGCACATATCGGAGGCAATGTTCACAATCGTGGCCACCACGCGCTGCGTGACGAAGCCTGCGCTATCGCGGATCGTACTCACAGGTTTGCCGTCTTTGCTGAAAATCGCTGCTGCGGCGGCGAGCATGTCTGCGCGCACAGCGGGATTGCCCATGATCACGCGGCGCTTTGTCACGGCGTCGTCGATCAGCATGTCGATGCCGACGGTGCGAGCGGGATCGTAGCGCTCAAATACGGCGACCGTGGTCACATCCCAACCCAGCGGTGCGACGATAGTGAGCGCATGCAGCGAAGGGCTTTGCCCCGTTTCGATTTTTGCGCCTAGCTTGTGCAGCAATTCGAGCAGTTGCACGCGGCGTGTGGCGTTTTGTGAGACCCAGACAGGAGGCCAATCACTTGAATCAACTGCTACAGAGTTCGTAGCTGCTTGCGTAGTATTGATGCCGGCTACCGCTGATTTTTCTTCTGAATAATCATAAAAACCAGCCTTTGTCTTGCGCCCGAGCACGCCACCCGCCAAGCGCTGCGCGGTAATCACGCTCGGGCGATAGCGCGGCTCGTCGTAATACTGTCGATAGACCGATTCCATCACAGGATGAGAGACATCCAGCCCTGTCAAATCCATCAACTCAAAAGGCCCCAGTTTGAAGCCCACTTGGTCTTTCAAGATGGCATCTATCGTGGCGAAATCTGCCACACCTTCGCCCACGATACGCAAGGCTTCGGTGCCATAGCCACGCCCTGCGTGATTGACGATGAAGCCCGGTGTGTCTGAGGCCATCACAGGCGTGTGGCCCATTTGGCGCGAAAGCGTCATCAGTTTTGATGAAACCTCCCCAGCTGTCTTGAGCCCGGGAATCACCTCCACCACCTTCATCAAAGGCACAGGATTGAAAAAATGATAGCCAACAAATCGCTCTGGTTTTGATAGCGCTGAAGCTATTGCAGTAACGGGTAATGAGGAAGTATTAGTTGCAAGAATGCAACTGTCTGAAGCAATGCCCTCGAGCTGCTTAAAAAGCGCTTGCTTGACATCCAGCTTCTCCACCACTGCTTCAATCACGAGATCGCAAACTTTGAATTCTGCAAGCGAAGAGCAAGCTTGTAAACGCGCTGAGTATTGCTCTACTTGGCTGTTAGAAAGTCGCCCTTTTTCGACAAGTTTTCCCCACGTGCCTTGCAAAGCTTCTTTGGCTTTTGAGGCTGCATCAGGCGCCATGTCAAACAACAAAACTTGAGCCCCAGCTTGGGCGGCAATTTGGGCAATACCACGGCCCATCGCGCCCGTACCGGCGATACCAATATGTGTAAATACGCAGTTCATAGGGAGATTATTACAGGTGTCTGTGTCAAAATGCATTTCTATTGAGCGTTGGCTATGTTGCCTAGGGTGCTCAGCGCGTACGACAAATATTGATGCTGTATGGTTTTTAAACGCTGGCGATTTATTGCAGGAATCGCAGTTCTTTTGGTTGCGACGGCGGCTTCGGCTCTATCTTTAGGGCGGCTGCGTGGTGCGGCGCTGCTTGGGCGAGGATTGGATGTTTCGGTTCAGGTCAGCTTAGACGGCCAAGAGGCCATTCCTGATAGCAATTGCTTTAACGCTGAGGTTTTTTACGGCGACACGCGCATATCGCCCAACGCGCTGAGCGTGAGCGCTGAGCGCTCGGCGGGCGCAGAGATCAGAGTTCGTATTCGGTCCTCAGTGATTGTGGATGAGCCGGTTGTTACGGTGTTTTTGCGTGCGAGCTGTACAGCCGCCATTTCTCGCCGTTATGTGTTGCTGGCCGAAGCCTTGCCAGAAAATGAAGCGCCGCAGCCCGCGATCATGCTGCCGCCTGCCGCGCCAGTACCACCAGCAGCCCCATCTGCTGCACCCGGTCAGCGTGCAGCAGCCTCTGGGTCTGCCAGCACTGTAGACAAATCTGGGGCAAGCAGCAGCCAAGCTCAGCGCCGAGCTGAGCGCGCTGAGCAAAGGCGTGCCCAGCGAGAAGCTCGAAAAAACCAAGCCAAGGAAAAACCTGCTTCAAAGGGCGCGCCATTTAAAACGGCAGAGCCGAAAAAATCTTCCACCCCACGCCTGAAGGTAGATTTGCTGGATCTGAGCAGCTTGGAGCCAAGCCTGCGTGGATCGTATGAGCTATTGAGCGTGCCGAGTAATGATCAAGCTGTGCGCAGCCAAGCGCAGGCGCTGTGGCGTGCGCTTAATGCCTCGCCTGAAGAATCCCAGCGTGAGCTGCAGCGCCTAGATGCACTTGAGATTCAAGCGCGAGCTAGTCTTGAGCAGAATAAGCGCCTTGAGAAAGACAACGCCAAGCTAGCAGTTGATTTAAAAACTGCGCAGGGCGAGCGCTATGTGAATCCGCTCACCATTGGCCTGGGCATTTTCTCTCTCTTCGCATTTGCTGTGGCAGCTTGGGCATGGCGGCGCAATCAAGTGCGTGGCAATGAGGCAGGCCAGCCATGGTGGGGCAGCAAGCAAGCTAAAGCGTCCGAGCCCGATGAGCAGCAATTGTGGGCACATTTGGGCGATAACCCTGATTCGAAAATACAGCCTTTGCCAAGCAAGGCCATGCCTTTCGATCCTGAAGATGCGACCTATCCCGGTGTGGCAGCGACGATACAGCGCAGCGAGCCAACTCCAAAGCCCAATCGATCATACTTACCAGAGCAAACTCAACCTATCCCTGTCACGATAAGCGAGCCATCTGCAGCTTACCAAGCTTCTCCTTTGAGCAAACCGCCATCACGAAGCAAGTCAGCGCAAGCTGCACCAAGCTCGCGTGGGCGCAGCGGCTTCGGGAACACAGATTTTGCTGCCAGCAATTTTGGCAATCCACGCGTCGTAGCTGCGGAAGAGCTGTTTGATATTCAAGAGCAAGCTGATTTTTTCCTGTCTTTAGATCAGCCTGATCAGGCGATTGAGGTTTTGAAAAATCACATCACGGAGCATGTAGAAACCAGTGCATTGGCCTATATGGATTTGTTCGATATTTACTATCGCACCAAGCGCGAAGCCGATTACGCCGAGCTTCGCGAAGAATTCAATCATGTCTTTAATGCGCAGGTACCAGTGTTTGCCAAGTACGGTGCGCCCTCGCGTGGCTTAGAAGATGCGCCTGAGGTACTGCGTAGTATTCAAGCAGCCTGGAGCAGGCCGCAGCAAGCGCAAGACGTGATTGAAGCATCTATCTTCCGGCAGCCTGGCCAAGATCACAAACCGATGGATATGCTCGCCTATCGAGAGCTCATGCTGCTGTATACGCTGGCCAAAGAGCTGGGGCGGCCCAGTGCCAAGTATTCGATGCTCCCGACGTCGATGCAAACATCCGCTATATCATCGTTTGCGGGCCTGCCACCGAGCTCTGACTTTGGACTAGGTGAAGATTTTTCCTTCAGCAATTCGGAAATGGGCTTGCCCTCGGTTGATATATCTACTGGGGATCTACCGAGCCCATCAACGGCTGCTACAGCGGATGAGGCCTCATCCAAGCCTGAGCCAAACAACGAAGGTGTGGATTTCGATTTGAGCGATAGCGAGCTCGGTAGCTTCAAGCTGCTTAAAACTGATAAAAACTCTTGATGAAACGCCAGGGCCACTAGGCTTGAGCTTTTGACGCTCGCTTGGCCCATGCGCTCAAGCCCATCGCAATCAGCAAGCCAGCCAGCCCTGCCCAATGCAGCTGAGCCATCAGCCCTTGGCTGATCATCACTCCGCCCACGGCTGAGCCAATGCCTTGCCCGAGGTAAATTGCCGATGTATTGAGTGCGACGCTTACGCTGGCCATAGCAGGCGCTATGGCCACCAGCCTGGCTTGCTGCGCAGAATTGCAGGAAAAGCAGCCCAGCCCCCAAGGAATACACACCAAGGCCAGCGTCAATATGCTCGTACCTAGTGGCCAGAGTAGAAGAGAAATCGCCATCAAAATCAGCGTGATCATCACAGCCTTTGGAGGTCCCACGCGATCGATGATGCGAGAGACTGCAAAACTGCCGACCACACCAAAAAATCCGAAAATGGCAAACAGCAGCGCCAGATCTTTCGCAGTGCCCTTAAGCACTTGCGCGACATAGGGAGAAAAGTATGCAAACTGCACAAACTGCCCGCTCGAAGAAAGTGCTGTGACGAGCACTGTGATGATCATTAGCTTGGAGCCCAGCGTTTGCCGCCACATGACGCCGCTTACTGCTGGCGGCTTGACGCCCTGCGGAATCACACGCCAAACCAAGATCGCACACAGCAATGCAAGAGCCGCCAAAATCCAAAACGCCACACGCCAGCCATAAGTGCCGCCCACGAGCGCGGACAGTGGCGAGCCAATCACAGAAGCAATTGACCAGCCTAGGAAAACAGTGGTGATGGCTCTGCCGCGCCGCTCTGGCGCAACCAGCATGCCCGCCACAGCTGCTGCCTGCGGCGTAAAAATCGCTGCTGAAACGATAGCCAAAACACGAAAAATCAACAAGCTGCTGTAGCCCGGAGCAAGCGCGCAAGCGGCATGCAAGATGGCATACCAAAGCATCGAAGCTGCCAGCAGCGCGCGGCGATCCATGTTAGCAATGACGAATGCGAACAATGGCGCGCCTATACAGACGGTAATCGCCCCAGCCGTGATCAGCTGTCCAGCTGATGCGACACCAATTTGTAGAGAGCTTGCAATCTCATTCAGTGTGCCCGGCACGAGCATCACGCCCGTGCCAATTACAAAATTACCGATCAAGAGTGTCCAGAGCAGAGCGTTTTCTGAGAGCGTCGTTTTTGGGGTGTTATCTGGCATGAGCAATGCTGTCAGTTTACGCCATCAGAAACCCACCATTAAGAACAGGCAGGCTTGTCTTTAAAATGAATCGAATCAGCGAGACAAGGAATACACATGAAAAACATCGGTTTGATCGGTGCTGGCCTGATGGGGCACGGCATTGCAAGCAATTTACTCAAGAAAGGATACGCGCTTACTGTGCTGGAGCATGCGGGCAACCAGCCATTGGATGCTTTGCTGGCTGCAGGTGCACAAACTGCTGCTACATATGCTCAGATCGCACAAGGCGTTGAATTGATCATTCTTTGTGTCACGGGTTCGCCGCAGGTCGAGGATGTGTTGCTCTCGCCCCAAGGCGTGCTCTCAGCCGTCAAGCCAGATACTGTGATCGTCGATTGCTCTACGGCTGTGCCTGCATCGACCGAGCGCATGGCTGCCGCAGTGGTTGCGGCGGGTGGCCTCTTCATGGATGCGCCGATGACACGCACCGCCAAGGAAGCTGCTGAGGGGCGCTTGAATCTGCTCGTCGGTGCAGATGCAGATTTGCTCGCACGTTGCATGCCCGTGCTGCGTTGCTTTGCGGAAAACATCACGCATGCGGGGCCTGTGGGCTCAGGGCATCGGATGAAGCTGCTGCACAACTACGTTTCTCTGGGTACCGCCACCTTGATTGCTGAGGCCGCCGCTTGCGCGAGGCAATCGGGCGCGTCGATGGAGACGTTTGTGGAGGTTTTGAGCAAGGGCGGCGGCGCTGGCGTGGCACTGGAGCGCATGAAGCCTTATTTGCTCACGGGCGATGCCAGCGGCTTGCGCTTTACAGTGAGCAATGCGCTGAAAGACATCAGTTATTACCATCAGATGGCGCAAGATACAGGCTCGGATTGCAACATAGCTGATAGTGTGAAAAACACATTGGAAAAAGCCAATGTGGGAGAGAATTCACAGGCCTTTGTGCCCGAGCTTGTGCGCATCATCGCCGAGCGCGGTGCAAAGACATAAATGGCAAAATACGCCGCATGCTGATTCACCCTCAAATTGATCCGATTGCCATCAAACTCGGCCCGCTGGCTGTGCATTGGTATGGCCTCACGTATTTGGCCGCGTTTGCGCTGTTTTGGTATTTGGGCACGCTACGCACCGCACATCAGCCTTATGCACGACTGAAATGGACGAAGCGCGATGTGGAAGACATTCTCTTTCTGGGCGTGATGGGTGTGGTGATTGGCGGGCGGGTTGGCTATTGCTTGTTTTACAAACCGGGCTACTACCTCAGCCACCCGCTGGAGATTTTTTATGTGTGGCAGGGCGGCATGAGCTTTCATGGCGGCTTGCTGGGCGTGATCGTTGCCGAGATGTGGTTCGCCAAAACGCGCGGGCGCAGTTTGCTCGAAGTGGCTGATTTCGTTGCGCCTTGTGTGCCCACTGGGCTGATGATGGGACGCATTGGCAACTTCATCAATGGCGAGCTCTGGGGGCGCTTGGCCGATCCGAGCCTGCCTTGGGGCATGGTGTTTCGCGGGGCGGGCAGTGCGCCTCGCCATCCCTCTCAGCTTTACCAAATCGCCTTAGAGGGCGCTTTGCTCTTTGTTCTGCTTTGGATATATGCGCGTAAAGAGCGCAAGAGTGGCCAAGTGGCAGCTGCATTCCTGGTTGGCTATGGGCTTTTCCGCTTCATCGCAGAATTCTTCCGTGAGCCCGATGCACATCTGGGCTTGCTAAGTTTGGGCATGAGCATGGGTCAGTGGCTATGCGTGCCGATGATTGTTGGTGGCGCTTTGATGTGGCTTTGGGCGCAGAAGCGCCAAGCTTGAATTTTGAGTGTTTTTTATAAAAGTTGGAGACAAAACATGAGTGAATTGACGAATGACGTGATGAATCGCCGTGCGGCATTGGCAGTGGCAGCATCAGGACTTGCTACATTTTCTGTAGCTGCTCGCGCACAATCGGCGGGCTCTTGGCCCGCTAAACCCGTGAATTTGATCGTGCCTTTCCCGGCGGGCGGCGGCACAGATGCGTTTGCACGCCCCTTGTCTGCCGCGTTCGCGAAGAACACGGGTCGCACGATGATCATCGACAACAAAGGCGGGGCAGGTGGCACGCTTGGCGCTGGCCTAGCAGCCAAAGCGCCAGCGGATGGCTACAACCTTTTTATGGGCGCTGTGCATCATTCGATTGCGCCAAGCATGTATACCAAACTCGATTACGACATAGAAAAAGACTTCGCTCCACTGATCTTGGTGGCCAATGTGCCGCAAGTGGTCGTAGTGAATCCGCGCAAAGTGCCGGTGGCGAATTTCAAAGAGTTTTTAGAGTTCCTCAAGAAGAATCCCGGCAAGCTGAATTACGGTTCTGCTGGTGGCGGCACATCGCATCATCTCGCGGGCGAGCTGTTCAAGCAGCAAACCAAGACCTTCATCACGCACATTCCCTATCGCGGCGCAGGCCCTTCGCTGCAAGGCTTGATTGCGGGTGATGTAGAGATGATGTTTGATGGCTTGGGCTCAAGCGCTGCCCACATCACCGGGGGGCGCATCAAGGCGCTGATGGTCTCAGGCAAGCAGCGCAATGCCGCATTTCCTGATGTGCCTTGCGCTGCAGAGCTAGGTTTGCCTGACTACACGGTCACGACTTGGTATGGCGTATGGACACCGCGCGGCACGCCCGCTGATATCCAGGCCAAAGCGATTGAAGAAATCCGCAAGGCCTACAACACCGATGAAGCCAAGGCCGCATGGGCGCGCCAAGGAGCAGAGTTCACGGGGCTCACGGGCGCGCAGTTTGGCAGCTTTGTGAGCGCCGAGATCAAGCGCTGGGAGCAGGTGGTGAAGCTTTCGGGCGCGAAGCTGGACTGATCTATGTTGAGAGTGGAGACTGCGGGGCAGATCGCCACGCTAGTGATCAGCCACGCCGCTCGCCGCAATGCGATGACGCGAGCCATGTGGCAAGCGCTGCCGGGTGTGCTTCAGAAGCTGCCCGCTGCCACGCGTTGCCTCATCGTACGCGGCGAGGGTGATCATTTCTGTGCGGGTGGCGATATCTCTGAATACCCGAGCTTTCGTTTCGAGCCGAGCAGCTTGCGTGCCTTTCATGAAGACGATGTTGCGCCCGCGTTGGAAGCCTTACTCGCTTTGGATATCCCCATCATCGCCATGATCGCCGGCCATTGCACGGGCGGTGGTTTGGAGATTGCTGCTTGTGCAGATATCCGCATTGCAGGGCAGGGCGCGAGCTTTGGCGCGCCAATCGCCAAGCTCGGCATGCCGATGGCGCAGCGTGAATTAGCCATCGTCTTGCGCGCTGCGGGCGAGGCGACGGTACGAGAAATGCTGTTGGAGGCGAAGGTGTTGAATGCTGCCGAGATGAAAGCGCGCGGTTTTGTTCAGCGAGTGATGCCAGGCGGAGAGCTTGAGCAAGAAGCGCATGAGACAGCGCAGCGCATCGCAGCTCTCTCGCCACAGGCTGCAAGGCTCAATAAACAGTTTTTTAGGCAGATTTCAGATAAACATAACCGATTTACCGGCATAGAATCTGCGCGGAGTGCTATTGAATCCATAGTAACAGATCCGTATGCCTATGCCGCCAGCAAAGAGCATGTGGAAGGCATCACAGCTTTTCTCGAAAAACGCACAGCCCAATTTTGATTCCTTATTTGTTATGTCTAACGCCAATATCTACGCGAACTTACGCGAACAATTTCCTGCTGACTTGGATTCAATCGCCGTAGAAGCGGACAACGGCCTGCACTACTCTTGGCGCGATATTGAGCGCGGCAGCGCGATGATGGCCAATTTGCTGCAAAGCTTGAAGATCCCCGCAGGCAGCCGCGTGGCAGTGCAGGTGGAAAAATCCGTCGAAGCGATGATGCTTTACTTGGCCACACTGCGCGCTGGCATGGTGTTTTTACCTTTGAACACCGCGTATCAAAGCGCTGAAATCGAATACTTCATTACCAATGCCGAGCCGGCGGTGGTGGTGTGTTCATCGAAGAATTTTGGTTGGGTCTCAAAGATTGCCTTCACCTGTGGCGCGCAATCTGTGTTTAGCTTGAACGATGATCGCACTGGCAGCTTGCTGGAACGTGCAGTACATTGCTCCGATATTCATAGCTGCTCGCGCAATAAAGATGCTGACTTGGCCGCGATTCTCTATACAAGCGGCACGACGGGGCGCAGCAAAGGCGCGATGCTCTCGCATGGCAATATGCTCTCCAATGCGGCAATGCTGAAAGACTATTGGGGCTGGAAACAAGGCGATGTGCTGATTCATGCGCTGCCTATCTTTCATGTACACGGCCTCTTCGTGGCGATTCATGCGGCGCTGATCAATGGCAGCAAAATGATTTGGCTCAATAAGTTTGACCCCAAAGCTGTGATCGCCGCCATGCAGAAAGCGACTGTGTTCATGGGTGTACCCACGCTCTACACACGCATGCTGAGCGAGTCTTCTCTCACGCCCGAAGCCGCGAAAAACATGCGCCTCTTCATCGCTGGCTCTGCGCCTCTGCTCAAAGAAACCCACGAAGAGTGGAAGCAACGCACCGGCCATAAGATCTTAGAGCGCTACGGCATGAGTGAGACGGTGATGCTCACATCGAATCCCTATGCTGCGGATAGTCGATATCAAGGCCAAAGCGAACGACGCGCGGGCACAGTCGGCTTTCCGCTGCCTGGCGTGAGCTTGCGTATCGCGGGCGATGATGGCAAGGTGTTGCCAGTCGAAGAAATCGGCGGCATCCAAGTCAAAGGCCCGAATGTGTTTGCTGGATACTGGCGCATGCCTGAGAAGACGGCAGAGGAGTTCACCTCCGATGGCTACTTCAAGACCGGCGACGTGGGCAAACAAGATGCGCGAGGCTATGTGCACATCGTTGGCCGTAGCAAAGATCTCATCATCTCCGGCGGCTACAACGTCTATCCCGCAGAGATCGAGGGCTACATCAACGAAATGACTGGCGTAGCAGAGAGCGCGCTGATTGGCGTGCCGCATCCCGATTTCGGCGAAGTGGGCATTGCAATCGTCATTGCCAAGCCTGGCGCAGCACTCAAGCCGGAAGCCATTCTCGCCGCGCTCAAATCCAAACTCGCTAATTTCAAAATCCCCAAGCGCGTTGAGATCGTCGCCGAACTGCCGCGCAACACCATGGGCAAGGTGCAAAAGAATTTGCTGCGCGAGCAATACAAAGTGAGCTTTGTTTGAAACTTCAGCTGCACAAATAGCCCAACACGGCTCGCTCCACGCGCGCTGCTAAATCTGGAGAAGGCTGCGAGTTTTGTGCTGCTTGCGCTTCGATCAGGCTTTTTGCGATGACCAGCACATCGGCTGCAGTGGATTCATTCACGGGCACTTTCAGCTCATCTTCATGCTGTGCAAGCATGACCATCACCAGAGCGATCAACCTCCGCCGCGCGTTCGCGAGTAGGCCGGCCATCACAGGGTCTTGCTGCAAGCGCAGCTCCTCATGATCTAGTGCGGCAGCGAGGCTGGATTGGCCAAACTGATTGTCGATGCCGCCTGCTACCAGCAGTGCAACATGCGCATGCAAGCTGCTGGCGGTCTGGCTGGTGATGGCCTCCACGCGATCGATCAAGCTACTCTGCGTTCTTTCAATCAGCGCTGCCGTGAGAGCTGCTTTGTTCGGGAAGTATTGGTAGAGCGAGCCGATGCTGATGCCAGCCACTTCCGCCACGCGATTGGTGTTGAAGCCAGCGAGCGAATCTTTGGCCAAAACGCGAGTAGCCGCTTCCAAAATCACTTCCATAGTGGCTTGCGAGCGGCTTTGGCGGGGTGCTTTTCTCGGGGTGAGAGCTGATGCAGAGCGAGTGGTCATGAGCATTTCAAGAATGCGAGTAGTAAAAATGAGCAATTGCTCGCATCATAAAGGCATTGATCGTTGTGATCAATCTCCGTTTGAAAAGTAAAGGAATCATCATGACTGAAGCAGCACATCAACCCTTATCAAAGCCTGTTTTCTTTTTCTGGCTGGTTAAAACCACGCCCACTTGGTTGGCTATGCCGCCGCTCGGCGCAGGCGGGCGGTTTGAATTTGTGGAGAAAGTGATCAAGCCGATCTTGAAGCAGTTTCCTAGGGTGGATTTGCGTTTCTTCGATGCAGAGGCGCACACCGCAGTATGCAGCGATGTGATGCTCTGGACGGTGCATGACAGCGCGCAATACAGTGCCATGGTGGAGAAAATGCGCGAGACACCGTTTTGGGATCATTACTTTCAGATCCTGCATATCATCCCCGCGCTGGAAGATGGCTATGCTGATCACTATGAACAAACCAAGGTTGGCGGCTGATCGTGGCGAAGAAGACTTTTGTTCGCGGTGGCGAGATCGATTTCAAGCATCCGCCGGGCAAGCTCATGCCCGTGATCAACGCCGAGCGCTGCGAAGGCGCAGGGCCATGCCTTGATGTCTGCCCTACAGACGTTTTTGAAATGCGCAAGCCCACCGAGGCGGAAAAGCAAGCGCTGAGCATGAAGGCGCGCATCAAAGTGTGGGTGCATGGCGGCAAGCAAGCCTTCGTGATTCGTGCACAAGATTGCCGAGGCTGCGGCCTGTGCGTCACAGCTTGCCCGGAGAAGGCGATCACGCTGGCGCGCTATTCGCCTTCATCTTGAGCTGAATCCGTGTTTACCAGCAGTCGAGATAACTGCTAGACATGGTTTGCGCTGCGTGCTTGTGACAAAATCTCCGGAGCGTTTGAAAACGCACGCTACAACAGGAGACTTTGATGAAAAATCGTCGCTTTGCCGGCATATTGATTGCGCGAGCAGCTATTGTTTTAATAGCGTCTGGCATGCTCGCAAGCTTAGCCTTCGCCCAAGCGGATTACCCGAATAAGCCCATCAAGATCCTAGTGCCTTTTCCCCCAGGCGGCACGAGTGATGTGATGGGGCGAATGATGGCGGAGCCGCTATCGCGCATTCTCAAGCAGCCCGTGACGGTAGAAAACGTGGGCGGGGGCGGCGGTGTGGTTGGCACCGAGCGGGGCGTGCGTGCCGCAGCGGATGGCTACACCATCATTCAAACGGGCGTGGGGCAAAACGCGGTAGCGCATGGCTTGGATGCTGATTTGATCAAACGCTACAACTCCAACACTGATTTCATCCACCTCTCGCAAATTCATCATGGGCCCAATGTGTTGGTGGTGAATGCGGATCGTCCGTTTAAGAGCTTGAAAGACGTGGTGCAGTTTGCCAAAGCCAACCCCGGCAAGCTCGACTATGGCTACACCCATGCCTCCAGCGGTCATATGGCCATGGAGCAGTTCAAGCAGACAGCAGGCATCTTCATCACCGGTATCCCGTATCGCGGCGGCGGCCCGATGCTCACGGCTGCGATCAGCAATGAAATCCCTTTCATGTTTATCAATCAAGATGTGGCCTTTCCGCATGTGAAATCTGGAAAGCTGCGTGCACTGGCGGTGAGCAGCTTGCAGCGCAATCCGCTGTTTCCTGATGTGCCCACGGTGGCAGAGAGTGGCTATCCGGGCTTTCAAGCTTTGAGCTGGAGCGGCTTGTCGATCCAAAAAGGCACGCCGCAGCCAATTGTTGAAAAACTTGAGGCGGCGATCAAAGAAGTCATGACATCGCCGGCCATCGTGCAGCGCATGGCAAGCCAAGGTTTTGTGATTCCGCCACTTGGCCAAAAGCCGTACGCAGATTTTGTTGCGAAGGAAATTGTGCAATGGGAGCGGGTGATCAAGACGGCAGGGATCAAGGCGCAGTGATGAAAAGAAAGACGTATGACGATCTGCGCAGCGCCCGCTGGTTCGCGCCCGATGATCTGCGCGGCTTTGGCCACCGTTCGCGCGCGATGCAAATGGGCTATGACCATGCCGATTGGCAAGGCAAGCCGATCATCGCGATCTTGAACACCTGGAGCGATATTGGCAATTGCCATTCGCATTTCAAAAATCGGGTGGAAGAGGTCAAGCGCGGCGTGTTGCAAGCGGGTGGTTTTCCGCTGGAGATTCCTTGCATCTCCGTTGCTGAAAATTTCGTCAAACCTACCACGATGCTCTATCGCAATCTGCTCGCGATCGAAGCCGAAGAGTTGCTGCGCAGCCACCCGATTGATGGCGCGGTACTCATGGGCGGCTGCGATAAGACGACGCCCGGCTTGCTGATGGGTGCATTCAGCATGGGCTTGCCCTGCATCTATTTGCCCGCTGGCCCGATGTTGCGCGGTAACTGGAAAGGCAGGACGCTGGGCTCAGGCTCGGATGCTTGGAAATACTGGGACGAGCGCCGCGCTGGCAACATCAGCGCCACGCAATGGATGGAAATCGAAGGCGGCATCGCGCGCAGCGCTGGCACTTGCATGGTGATGGGCACAGCCGCCACGATGATGGGCATAGCAGAAGCGCTCGGGATGACGCTGCCCGGCGCATCCAGCATTCCCGCAGTCGATGCAAATCATCAACGCATGGCCACACAATGCGGCCGCCGTATCGTCGATATGGTCTGGGAAGACCTCACACCCGCTCGCATGCTCACGCGCGAGAGCTTTGAGAATGCGCTGACCGTGGCGATGGCTGAGGGCTGCTCCACCAATGCGATCATTCATTTGGTGGCGATCTCGCGCCGCGCAGGTTTGCCCGTCACGCTGGATGATTTCGATGCCTTCTCGCGCAAAGTGCCCGTGCTTGCAAACATTCGCCCAAGCGGTGATAAATATTTGATGGAAGATTTTTACTACGCGGGCGGCATGAAGGCGCTGATGAAAACGCTGCTGGAAGCCGGCCTCTTGCATCGCGAGGCGTTGACGGTGAACGGTCAAACCGTAGCGGAGAATTTAAAAGATGCCGAGACCTACAACGAAGACGTGATCCGCCCAATTGCCAAAGCGATTTACAAAGAAGGCGCGCTCGCCGTGCTGCGCGGCAATCTCGCACCCAATGGCTGCGTGATCAAGCCAAGCGCTTGTGCGGAGAAATTCTTAAAGCACACTGGCTCCGTGCTGGTGTATGACGACTATCCCTCGCTCAAAAAAGCGGTAGAAGACCCAGACCTCGACGTGACTGAAAACCACATCATCATCTTGCGCAACGCTGGCCCGCAAGGCGGCCCCGGCATGCCAGAGTGGGGCATGGTGCCGATTCCCACGAAGCTGGTGAAGCAGGGCGTGCGAGACATGCTGCGCATCTCCGACGCGCGCATGAGCGGCACGAGCTACGGCGCATGCATCTTGCACGTGAGCCCCGAGAGCTATATTGGCGGGCCTTTGGCCCTAGTGCAAAACGGTGATCTCATCACAGTGAATGTGCCAGAGCGCACGATCCACTTGGAAGTTTCAGACGAAGAGCTGGCCAAACGCAAAGTTGCTTGGACACCGCCTCCCAAACGCTTCGAACGCGGCTATGGCCATATGTTCACTCAGCACATCTTGCAAGCTGATCAGGGTTGTGACTTTGATTACCTCGAAACTTCTTTTGGCGCGCCCGTGCCAGAGCCAGTTATACATTGACCCATGAACCCAACAACCAAAACTAAACTCCTAGCTGCCAGCACAGCCACGCTTTGCACGGCCCTCTTTAAACGCGGCCTGCGCAACCAGTTCATCCAAGACGTGCGCCCGCTCAACGCCAACTTGCCCAATATGGTCGGTGAGGCATTTACGCTGCGCTACATTCCGGCGCGGGAAGACCTGAATCCCATCAGCGTGTTTCAAGATAGAGCACACCCGCAGCGAGTAGCCGTAGAGCAATGCCCCGCAGGCAGCGTGCTCGTGTTTGACAGCCGCAAAGATGCGCGCGCCGCATCTGCCGGCTCGATTCTTATTAGCCGCCTCATGGTGCGCGGCTGTGCAGGTGTGGTCACCGATGGTGGCTTCAGAGATTCGCCCGAGATCGCGCAGCTTGCCATCCCCGCCTATCACCACCGCCCCAGCGCCCCCACCAATCTCACGCTGCATCAAGCGCTGGACATCAATGTACCGATTGGCTGCGGCGATGTCGCTGTCTGGCCAGGTGATGTGATGGTGGGTGACAAAGAAGGCGTGGTGGTGATTCCCGCAGGAATCGCTGATGAAATCGCCAAAGAAGCCGTAGAGATGACTGCTTTCGAAGATTTCGTCACTGAAATGGTGCAGAAACAAGGCCGCAGCATTCTCGGCCTTTATCCACCTACCGAGCAAAAAAATAAAGATGATTTCACTGCATGGATGCAGTGCAACGCATCACGCTATCCGCTCTGATTTTCAGTGAAAACGGCCACTCGCCGGCATAAATACTGCGCGAGTCGCTATGAATTTGGTAGTGGCCTGAATCAGACTGGGAGTTCCGTATTAAAGCGGATTTGCACCTTCATCGCTTGATCACGTTGGCCAGCAATCTCGAACGCTTCAATAGCATCTGCCATATCGATCACATGCGAGATCACGGGTTTGGCATTCACCAAGCCTTGATTTAAGAAGCGCACGGCGGTAGCGAATTCTTCGTGGAAGCGGAAGGTGCCGCGCAGCTCGAGCTCTTTGGCCACGAGTGCGTTGAGCGGAAGCGTCACTTCGCCGCCCAAACCGACGGTGACGATCACGCCGCGTGGGGCGATCACATCTAAGCCTGAGCGCAGAGCTGCTGCGCTGCCAGAGGCTTCGAACCAGACCTCGAAATAGCCCTTATTGGCAGCGTAAGGCTTCAAAGCTTCGGGATCTTTGGATGGATTGAGTGTGATGTCTGCACCCATTTCTTGGGCGGTCTTGAGGGCGTTGGCTGAGAGATCGACGGCCACGATCTGCGCTGCGCCCGCACGGCGCAAAGCGGCAATCAGTAGCGCGCCAATCGGCCCGCAGCCAGTGACGAGCACCCGTTTGCCAAACACCGTGCCAGCTCGGCTGATCGCGTGAAGGCCAACGGATAAAGGCTCAGCCAGAGCGGCCAGTGATAAATCTACATTTGCATCCAAGGCATGCGCTTGAGACGCATCAATCACGATCTCATCGGCAAACGCGCCATGAACATGGGGCATGCGCATCGCGCTGCCGTAAAAGCGCATGTCGAGGCAATGGTTGTGCTGTCCTTTTTGGCAATACATGCACAGGCCGCAAGGGCGCGATGGAGAAATGGCAATCTTCTGCCCGGCTTTGAAGCCTTGCACATCTGCGCCCACGCCGCTCACAATGCCAGAGACTTCGTGGCCAAGCACCATCGGATGCTGGATGCGAATCGTGCCAAAGCCGCCATGCTGGAAATAATGCAAATCAGAGCCGCAGATGCCGCCGAAAGCCACGCGAACTTTCATCTGCTTTGCGCCCAATGGCTCATCGGGCATATCGTCGATGCGCAAATCTTTCGGGGCGTGGCAGACGATGGCTTTCATGATCAATCTTTCAAAACAATACTATAAATTTGATAGCTGCTCCCGCATATTCTATGCCGGCAAACTGGCTATTTTGCTTTAAAAATCACTCAAAATCACTCAAAATCACAGTTGAGCAGTCACGCCGCCATCCACATACAACACATGGCCGTTCACAAAGCTGGCCGCATCGCTGCACAAGAAAACGACGGCTGGCGCAAGCTCTTGCACATCGCCCCAGCGGCGGCTTGGCGTGCGATTGGTCAGCCAAGCACTGAAGGTCTCGTCATTCACGAGCTTTTCGGTGAGCTCGGTTTTAAAGTAACCAGGGCCCAAGCCATTGACACGGATACCCAGCGGCCCCCAATCAATCGCCATGCCTTTGGTGAGCATTTTGAGGCCGCCTTTGCTGGCCATATAGGGCGCTATGCCGGGGCGGCCGAGTTCGGACTGCACCGAGCAGACGTTCACCATGGCTCCCTTTTTCCGCGCAATCATGTGCTTGGCCACGGCTTGGGAGACGTGAAACACGCTATCGAGATTCGTTTGCATCAGCTCACGCCAATCGCTGGGCGCAAACTCATGCAAGGGCGCGCGACGCTGGATGCCAGCGTTGTTGATCAGAATGTCAATCGCGCCAATATCAGCCTCAATGGCTGCGATGGCTGGGGCGATGGCTTCGGGGTCCGTCACGTCAAAGGCGCAGGTGTGAACGGTGTGGCCTTCCGCCGTGAGTGCCCCAGCTGCTGCGGAAAGTTTCTCCGCATTGCGAGCGTTGAGCACGATTTCAGCGCCCGCTTGCGCTAGGCCGCGAGCCAGAGCCAAACCGATACCAGAAGATGAGCCTGTGATGAGGGCGCGTTTGCCGTCTAAGCGAAAAGTGTTCGAATCAATCATGAATGGAAAAGCGTTTAGAGGCGCTTGCCGTCAGCTTTGTTGAAAAGATGAGCTTTGTTGGCAGCTACTTGTAAATGCAGTTTGTCGCCCGGCTGAGCATCGGTGCGGCCATGCATCACGACCACTAACTGCGCATTGCCTACTTTGACGAGTAATTCCGTCTCAGCGCCCGTGGGCTCGATCACAACGACCTCGGCTTCAATACCACTGCTGCTCACTTCCAAATCGGTGGGGCGCACGCCGTAATGCACGGCTGTACCGTCCGCAGCGCTTGGCTCGCCAAATACGGGCCAGCGCTGGCCCTCAGCTTCCACATAGGCTTGGCCGCCGGAATGACGCATCACGCCTTCCATCACATTCATCGCTGGCGAGCCAATGAATTGCGCCACAAACAGGTTTTGAGGATGATCGAAGAGCTCAAGCGGCGTACCGATCTGCTCGATGATGCCATCGTGCATCACCACGATGCGATCAGCCATCGTCATCGCTTCAATCTGATCGTGCGTCACATAGACGGTGGTGGTTTTGAGGCGCTGGTGCAAAGCCTTGATCTCTGCGCGCATTGCCACGCGCAGCTTGGCATCGAGATTCGATAGTGGCTCATCAAAGAGGAATACCTTCGGATCGCGCACAATCGCGCGTCCCATCGCCACACGCTGGCGCTGGCCGCCGGAGAGCTCTTTGGGGAAGCGATCCAGAAGCACATCCAGATTCAAAATCTTGGCCGCTTTGTTCACCCGCTCATCAATGGTCGCTTGCGGTGTTTTGCGCAGGCGCAGCGAGAAGCCCATGTTCTCGCGCACGCTCATGTGCGGGTAGAGCGCATAGCTTTGGAACACCATCGCGATATCGCGATCTTTCGATTCGAGATCGTTGATCACTTGGCCATCGATCAAGATTTCTCCGCCGGTAATGTCTTCCAAGCCGGCGAGCATACGCAGCAGCGTGCTTTTGCCGCAGCCCGATGGCCCGACCAAGACGACGAACTCGCCATCTTTGATGTCAAAGCCGATACCGTGGATGACCTTGACTTTGCCGCCATAGGTTTTTTGGATATTGCGAAACGAGACTTGTGCCATTTGAAACCTAAGAAAAAATTAGCTTTTCACCGCGCCAGCTGTAAGGCCAGAAACCATGTAGCGCTTGAATGCGTAATAAATCGCTGCGGGGGGCAGGGCATAGACGAAGCCGGTGGCCATCAGAACCTCCCAAGGCGAATCATCGGCAGCCAAGAAGTTGCCCAGAGCAACCGATAAGGGCAGATCAGTTTCTTTAGACAGCAGCAAAAAGCCGTAAAGATACTCGTTCCAAGCCAGCAAAAGCGCATACGTGCCCACTGCCACCATCGAGGGCACCATCAGGGGCAAATAAACCAAGCGAAAGAGCTGCATTGGCGTGGCGCCATCCATGCGTGCGGCTTCATCCAGCTCCCAAGGCAACTTATCGCTGGCTTGCTTGAGCACCCAAATGCAGTAGGGAGATGCGATCGTCACCATCGCCAGAATCATCGAGAGCTTGGTGTTGAGCAAGCCATAGTTGGCCATCGTCTTGTACATCGGCACAGCCAAGAAGGCTGCTGGGATGAAGTAGGTGAACAGCGCCATGTTCAGCACGGTGCGCCCGCCGCGCACCTTCAAGCGGCTGATCGAAAATGCCGCACAGGTGGAGATGAAAAGGGTCAACAAACCGACTGAGACGGCAATCAACAGCGAGTTACCCAGCTGCACCCAAAAGTGATTGAGATAAAAATGCTTTTGCTCAAACACGGTGGAGAAGTTTGCTAACGTAGGGTTTTCTGGCCAGAGGCGGCCGGTCGTCCCCTTGTCGCGTGGCGAAATCGCAAACAAAACGAGGTGATACACCGGCAGCATCGTCCAGATAAACACAGGAATGCCTACGAGCAGAAGCTGGGCTTCTAAAGAAGCTTTTCGCCACCAACCAGGGAGTTTGAAGCCACTCATTTGGAGAGCCTTTTCATCATCACATACACCAGAGGCAATACAAATGGCAGCGCAACGACGATAGAAGCCATGGCCAACTCAATTTGATCAAGACGCAGATATCGGATACCCAAAGTAGCCAGCACGTGTGTCAGATCAGCTGGCCCACCACCCGTGAGCAGATAGACGCTGTTGAAATCTCCCAGCGTCCAGATCATCGAAAGAATCGATGAAGTCAGATACAAGCCCATCATCGAAGGCCAAGTGATAAAGCGGAATTTTTGCCAACGCGTTGCGCCATCGACACTTGCCGCTTCGTATTGCTCAGCGGGAATCGCCATGCGGCCAGCGAGCAAAATCAAAGTCCAAAACGGCAAAGATTTCCAAATGTGCATCAGCATAGAAAGCACGAAAGCCAGAGTTGGATCATTGAGCCAATTCGGGCCATCCAGCCCGGTGAGCTTGAAGTAGGTGTTGTTGATCAAGCCCCATTCGGGATTGAGCATGAAACGCACTGAGAGAATCGTAGGAATGGAGGGCATGGCCCAAGGCAGTATGAAAATCACTGCCAAGATTTTGATCCACCAGCGCGTTTGCATAAAAAAGCCAGACAGCCCCAGAGCAATCATCATCTTCACGTTAACCGCGACGACGAGAAAGATGAAGGTGTTGATCACCGTCCGAAAGAAAATCGGATCGTTGGCCAGTGCCACATAGTTTTGCGGATCACGCGCTAGCCACAGCCCATAGCAGACCGGATAAAGTACAAAAACAATAAATATAAAGAGATAAGGGACAAGCAAAAGCCGTCCCCAAAAATCCCAAGCTGATATGCCCTTGCGGGTAGCTTGTGCCGAGACAGTTGCAGTTGTCATAAATAGAAGTGTCTGTCCCAGCGGACGCAGTGGATCTGGCTTAGCCAGTCCACCAGCGGCGCCCCCCTGAGGGGGAGGCGGCTACGCCGCCTCGGGGGTGGACTTAGTTCGCAGCTACTACCTTGATGCGAGCAATCATTTCGTCAACCGCACGCTCCGTCGTCCACTTCTCGCTCAAGACGCGATTCATGGCCTTGGCCCAAACGTTTTCGTTATTCAACACGGTGAACTTATAGTTTTTGGTGAATTCAAACGGTTGCGTACCCGCCATGTATTGGCCAAGCACAGCTTGACGATGTGGATCAGCCTTCCAGAAAGCACTGGCTTGACCGGCCTTATTAACTGGGAACCAGCGGCCTTGTGCGCCTTCAACATAAGGTGTCAGGTTGTTGTCTTCCAAGAGGAAGGCAACAAATTTCTTAGCACCATCGATGTTTTTGGCTGCTTTGAAGATCACGCCAGTTTTCACGGCAGAGCGGTAGGTCATCTTGCTGCCATCTGGCTTGTTAGGAAAGCCTGCAGTCGCAATTTTCTTCTCATAGTTTTCCTTCGCGGTAGCGCGTTGGGCTTCTGTGAGGGTGGCGTTGTTGGAGTCATCCAGCCATTTCGCAGCAATGGAAATAGTCGCGTTGTGGGTCAAGGCAATCGTCTTGTTGTGGAAAGCGACGTTGTTGTCAGGGTCTTTCCATGCGGTGGAAGACGGTGGCGTGCAACCTTTGCCATAGACCATGGTGTAGTCGTTCACAGCATTGATCAGACCTTGGCGCACGGTCGGATCATCCACTAGCAGCTTGCCTGAATCATTGACCAGCTTCACGTTGTAGGCATCCATGAAGGTGAGGAAGGAGAAGAAGGAATCGCTCGAATCCACGCCCATTGGGAAGCCGGTGCCGAAAGCGCGGTTACCGGTTTTTTGGCGATATCCAGCTTGGACTTTCTCGCACCAGAAGCTCCAGTAACCTTTCCAGTCTTTGGGGATATCGCTCTCTTTGAAGCCAGCATCCGCAAGCATATCTTTCCAGTACTGGATGTGCATGGTTTGTTGCTTGATGGGGTAGGCGTAATAGCTGCGTTTTTGAGCGGCGTTGTTGTACAGGAAAGTCGTGGACAGCGCGCTGGGTTCAAATTTGCTGCGCAGCGGATCGATGATGCTGGATACGTCGAGCAATTTGTCTTCGAATGCCCACTTGGCTGTCACTTGAAAGTCAAACACATCGCCATAGGCCACATCGGGCGGGTTATTGGCATCTAAAGCAGCGACTGCTTTGGGGATGGCTTCTTGCGGCGCATAAAGCGAAAGATCGACCTTGATTTTCGGATATTTTGCTTCAAACTTTTTGATGGCTGCGAAGAGCGCATCGTCTTCGCCTTTGTAGAAACCCTTGGCCCACCAAACGGTGAGTTTTTCTTGAGCCATAGCTGTGGTGCTGGCCAATGTACTGAATGCTGCGACGGCAGCCAGCAGCGTTAACTTCATCTTCATCGTGTGTCTCCTGAGTAAATGTAGGCATACAGCGATGCCTCACCCTACTGGTTAAGACACATCACTTTCCGACCCGAGAACAATCATATGCCAACGAAACACCGCTCACATACGTGCTAACCCGCAAGCTGTTATTCACATGCACTCTGGTACGGGAGTCAGTAAAGCTTGCCCCGCAAAATGTGACTGAAGGTTGCCAAAAGCTAAATCCGCCATAGCTTGCCGGGTTTGCGTCGTGGCGCTGCCGATGTGCGGGCTGAGCACCACATGGGGCATATCGCGCAATGCTTGGGGAACATTGGGTTCGTTTTCAAACACATCTAGGCCTGCGCCGCCAATCGTGCCATCTACCAATGCAGAGATTAAAGCAGCTTCATCCACGACCGAGCCGCGCGCCACATTCACCAAGATGCCCTTTTTACCCAAAGCTTTGAGTACTTCGGCATTAATAAGATGCTTGGTTGTAGCGCCACCGGGCGTGATGACAACCAGGTAATCGCTGACTGCTGCCAGCTCAGTAGCGCTTGCGTAATGTTTGAACGGCACGTCCGCTCTCGCATTGCGGCTGGTGTAG
This sequence comes from Comamonadaceae bacterium, assembly GCA_013297925.1. GTDB lineage: Bacteria > Pseudomonadota > Gammaproteobacteria > Burkholderiales > Burkholderiaceae_C > JANMDU01. The sequence continues at coordinate 2,439 of JAAFJC010000039.1, read as the reverse complement.
GCGATGCTCATATCAAAAGCCGCCGCGCGTTTTGCAATCGCTTGGCCGATACGCCCCATGCCTACAATCCCTACACGCGCGCCCGAGACTTTGCGTGCCAATGGCATCGGGCCTTTTTCCGCCCACGTGCCTGTTTTGACATACACATCACTCGCAGGCAGCTGGCGCGCTGCGGCGAGCATGAGCCCAATCGCTAAATCTGCCACATCATCATTGAGCACATTGGGCGTGTGCGTTACCTTCGCGCCGCGCGCAATAGCTGCTTGCACATCCACACCGTCATAGCCAACGCCGAAGACGGAAATGATTTCTAGCTTGGGCAATAGCTCGATCAAAGAGGCGGGTACTTTCGATTCGCCACTGGCAGCAATGGCGCGAATTTGGGGTGCGATAGCTTTGAACTGCTCTGGGTTATTCACATGCAAGCGATCATGCACGGTGAAATGAGCGTTCAAATGGGCGAGGTAGAGGGGAGATAGCTGCGATACGGCAAGGATATTGGGGGCAGACATAGCTGGTATTCTGGTTGTAGGAAAAAGTCGCTCCATAATACACGTGCAATACAGGAGACAAGTGAATGAGCATGAAGAAAATTGCGTTGGTGACCGGCGCTAGCTCTGGCATTGGTAAGGCATGTGCGTTAGCGCTTTTGAAGCAAGAATGGGCGGTTGTGCTCGTTGGAAGGCGCGCTGATGCACTGGAAGCTGTAGCCAAAGAATCGGGTAGCTCTCATGCCTTTGCGATGCCCGCCGACGTGTCTGATGAAGCCCAAGTGAAAGACTTGTTCAGTGCTGTACGCGAGAAGTTGGGTCGATTGGATCTTCTGTTCAACAACGCGGGCATTTCATTGCCATACAGCTTGCCCAGCGATTTGAGTGGCTCAGATTGGCGGCGTGCTGTTGATGTGAATCTCAACGGCGCATTCTATTGTCTCTCTCATGCTTTTGAGTTGATGAAATCGCAAACGCCACAAGGTGGGCGCATCATCAACAACGGCTCGATTTCTGCACATGTTCCGCGCCCCGGATCGATTGCGTATACCGCTACTAAACATGCCATTTCCGGGCTCACCAAAGCCGCTAATCTTGACGGTCGCGCACTGAATATTGCCGTTGGCCAGATCGACATCGGCAACGTGGCAAGCGATATGACGCTAAAGATGGCCAATGGTGTACATCAGGCCGATGGCAGTATCAAGCCTGAGGCACGTATGGAGATGAGTGCAGTGGTAGATACGTTTATGGCAATGGCGAATTTACCCCTCTCTGCCAATATCCTCACGGCTACTGTGATGGCTACGCAGATGCCTTATGTTGGGCGCGGCTAAATTTTGGAAGTTTTATGATGACTTATCAAAGACTCGCAGGTAAAACAGCTTTTGTCACAGCGGCAGCACAAGGCATCGGCCGAGCAACAGCTTTGGCTTTCGTGCAAGCTGGCGCGCATGTGATTGCGACAGACATCAACGAAGCCGGTCTCAATAGCCTGCAAACCGAAATAGCTTGTGATGTTTTAAAGCTCGATGTCACAGACAACGCCGCAGTGCAGCTAGCAGCCAAGCAGTACGCCGATGTGAATGTTCTGTTCAACGCCGCAGGCTTCGTGCATCCGGGCAACTTGCTTGAATGCACTGAAGCGGATTGGGATTTTGCTTTCAATCTGAATGTGCGCTCGCAGTGGAACACGATCCGCGCTTTCCTGCCCGGCATGCTCGCTCGCAGCCAAGGCTCGATCATCAATATCGCATCAGTCGCAGGCAGCATCAAGGCGGTGCCCAATCGCTTTGTTTACAGCACGACCAAAGCGGCAGTGATTGGCCTCACCAAATCCGTGGCGGCAGATTTCATCACCAAAGGTATTCGCTGCAATGCGATTTGCCCAGGCACGGTGGAATCCCCATCGCTTGCCGAGCGCATATCTGCACAAGCGCAGGTGAGTGGTCAAACGACCGATGCTGTGAAAGCCGCCTTCGTGGCGCGCCAACCTATGGGGCGCTTAGGGCGTGCAGAAGAAATCGCAGCGATGGCCGTGTATTTGGCCAGCGATGAATCCGCATTCACCACGGGCACAGCGCAGGTGATTGATGGCGGCATGAGCAACTAATTCAAAAAAGGAATCGATATGAAACTCGTTCGTTACGGTGCACTAGGCAAAGAAAAACCTGGATTGATCGATGCAGAAGGTCGTTTGCGCGATCTCTCAGGTGTGATCAAAGACATCACGCCAGATCAGCTTGGTGACAAAGCTTTGGCGAGAATCGCTAAGCTGAAAGCGGACAAGCTCCCACTCGTCAAAGGAAAACCACGCATGGGCTGCCCGGTCAGCCATGTGAGCAAATTCATCGCCATTGGCCTGAACTATGCCGATCATGCGGCGGAGTCCAATATGCCGATTCCGAAAGAGCCCATCGTCTTCCAAAAAGCAACCAGCTGCATTCAA
>JAAFJC010000037.1 GCA_013297925.1 Comamonadaceae bacterium | reverse complement strand
GTGTGTTGGCGGATTCTGGGAACTGCGCATTCGTTGCATAGATCGCGGCGTAGGCTTCATCGACGTTGAGTGCGAAGGGGTTGCTGATGCTGCGCGGGGGTGTCATGAAGATGTAGCCGGCGGCGGGGTCGAGGATTTGGGAGTTGACGAATTTCCAGCTCGCCCAATTGGCAGCGGAGATGCCGGCATCCCAGGGGAAGCTGGAGTAGAGGACGCTGCCGCCTTTGGTTTTGCCGCCAGCATGCACCGCATTGAGCTGCTCCTTTTGTGCGGTGCTGAGGCAGTTGCCATCTCGTGTGCCGGTGCAAGTGGCTACGTCGCGATTGAGGTCGAATGCTTTTTGACAAGCGGCGGTATCTTGAATGAGGCCGTCTTTCGCGCCGTCGAGTGCGTCGCATTTGCCGAGGATGGTGGTGGCCAAAAGTTGGCGCTCTTGTGCGGTGAGTGCGGTGTTCAAGTTGGCAATCGTGGCGCTGGGGTTGAACGGATGCGTCATCGTTGCGCCGGGTGTGGCCAAGGCCTGCCATGCGGGCAGGGCCCACATTTGCGCGAGTGCGGCATTGGGCAGGCGATAGCCAGGTGCGCCGATGAGGAAGCCGTCGTAATCATTTTGATAGCGCGATGCGGCAATCATGGCATGCCTGCCGCCATTGGAGCAGCCGCCGATGTAGGAGCGATCAGGGGCTTTACCGTAAGCGGCTGCAATCAACGCTTTGGCCATGGGCGTGAGCTTGCCGACGGCTTGGTAGCCGTAATCAGCGCGGGCTTGTGGGTCTTCGCCGAAGCGGGGGTTTTGGCGGCCTGTGTGGCCAGCGTCTGATGAAATCACGGCGAAGCCTTGTGCGAGCGCGCCTGTGAGCGGGCCGCCGCCGTGTGCGCCGAGCGCGGGCTGCACCGTGCCGTCGATCCCGCCATTGGTTTGATGATAGAAGCGGCCATTCCAATCTTTGGGCAGACGCATCTCGAACTGAATAGCGAAGTCTTGATCGTTGATGCCTTTGCGTTCATGCATCTTGCCTTTGACGAGGCAATGCTCGGGTGCGTTGTAAGCGGTGGCTTGCGCGCCTGTGCCGAGTTTGCCAGTTGCAACGGTCTCAGCGGATTCGAGGCGGGTTTTCTCGAATTTGAAATTGGCAGGTAGTTGCGCGCATGCGGATAGTGTGGCTGGCTTGGCTTCTGAGAGCTTGGCCATGCCTAAGCCGTCGCTATTTGGCGCGGTGTTGCATGCTACTAATGTGATAGCGACCAGCGCATATAATACGCCGGCGATCGGCATTTTTTGCCTTAAATTCTTCATAAAAATCTCCTCGTTGTTATGTGTAAGTGTGAGGTGAAGGATTCTTGGGAGCCGCTTACTGACATCGCTCCTTGAACCACTCAGGAATCTCAATCGCTTTGATCCGGCTCGGATCATCAGGATGCTTGATGCACAGCGCGCGGCGCTCCGTGCCCTCGCAAATCAGCGTGTCGCCGCGCATCACGCGGTGGCGCTGCAAAATCGTTTTTCTGCCCCATTCTTCGACGGAAGTGTGGACTTGCAAGCGCTCGCCATAGGTGGCGCTCACGGAAAATTTGGTGTGAATCTCCAAGAGCGGCGTGCCGATGATGTTGTGCGTTTTCACCAACTCGCGCCAAGGTGGGATGCCGCACTGCACGAAGAAATTCAGCGATGAGGCATCCATCCATTTGCTGAAATTCGCAAAGAAGACGATGCCCGCCGGATCGCAATCCGAGAACATGACTTCAGCTTCGTAGATGACGGTTTTGTTCATAAGGGTTGGCGGGCTAAGGTGAGGAGAACACGGAAGTCACGGAGATTTCACGGAAGACACAGAAAAGACAAGAAAGCCTTCCGTGACTTCCGTGCGTTTCAGTGTCTTCCGTGTTCTTCATGACTTGAGCAATCAGGAATCAGCCCGGAAGCCAAGTGCCTTCACCAGCTTGCCTGCGAATTCACTGTCTTGTTTCATACGGGTTGCGAATTGATCAATCGTCACAGGATCAACGTGCGCAGCCAAGGGTGCCATCGCGGCCACCACATCGGGCTGGATCAGCGAGGCGCGGATGAAGGTAGAAGCACGTCCGCGCACGGCTTGGCTCGCCGTAGCGGGCAAGAAGAAGCCAAACCATTCGCGGATCACGAGTTCATTGAAGCCTTGCTCTTTGTAGGTGGGCACGTTGTCCACGAAAGGCGAGCGCGCCGCGCCGGAGGTGGCGAGGATGCGTACTCTGCCTGTTTTCACATGCTGCACCCAATCGCCGAGCGGCGACGACATGGCCGCGAGCTGGCCGCCCAAAACTTGTGGCACGCCGGGGCCGGAGCCGGGGAAGGGCACATTGGTTTGCTGGATATCGGCCAGTGTGGCGAAGCGGCCCGCGAGCAAATGCGGCATCGAGCCTGCGCCGGGGTTGCCCACATTGGCCTTGCCGGGGTTGGCTTTCGCCCACGCCACGTATTGCTTAAGGTTGGTCACTTCAGCAGGCACAGCCGATCCGACGACGAAGGCGTGATCTGTGGCGTGGCCAATCGAGATCGGCGCAACGTCTGATTGCGCATAGGGCAGTTTGGAATACGAATGCGGATACACGGTGAGCATGGAGGCGGGCGTGTAGAGCATCACCGTGCCATCGCCGGGAGAATTCTTCAGCGTCGTCACGCCGATTTGGCCACCTGCGCCGGGGCGGTTTTCAATGATTACGTTGTTGGCATAAATGCCGCGCAGCTTCTCGCCCACGCGCCGCGCGAAGGCATCTGTTGTGCCGCCGGGCGGAAAGCCGACGATGATTTTGAGGGTGTCGATTTTTTGCGCGAAGGTGGTGAGCGCGCTGAATCCGAGCGAGGCGGCTGCTGTGCTGCGGAGGATGGCTTGGCGACGGGTTTGCATGAGAGTCTCCTGTGAATGAAAGGGCTAGGGTTTCAACATATTCGGCGCAGCATCCGCATACAGGGCTTCCACCAACGCGGCGCGATGCGTGAGCACGGCACGTTGGTTGATGCTGCCTTTGTCAGTGATTTCGCCTTTGTCGATGTTGGGTGGCTCGCTGAGCACCACGGCGCGAATAATGCGGCTGGCTGAGCCTGTGGCAATGGCAGCTTGAGCTGTGAGCATGGTTTGCAAGGCCGCTCGCAGCTTGGGATGCGTGGCGACTTCTGCGTAAGTGGCGGCATCAGGCAAGCCGAGTGCTTTCTTCGCGGGAATCAGCGCGGGAATGATAAGCGCGCCAACCTCTCGCATGTTCAGGCCGGTGATCACCACATCTTGAATGTAGGGCGCGCAAGCGGCAATCAGTTTCGCTCTTAAAGGGCCAACGCTCACAAACGTGCCACTCGACAGCTTGAAATCTTCAGCCACACGGCCATCGAATTTGAGGCCGAGGTGGAAGTTGGCTTCATCGATCCACTTCACCGCATCGCCTGTGGAGAGAAAACCCTCTTCGTCAAAGGCTTCTTTGGTGGCTTCGGGGTTTTTCCAATAGCCGGGTGTGATGTTGGGGCCACGATAGCGCGCCTCGACCTTGTCGCCCGTGGGTACAAGCTTGAGCTGCATACCTGCACACGGCAAGCCGAGATCACCGGCTTTCACATTCACATTGGTCACGAAGAGGCCAAAGGGTGCAGATTCCGTCATGCCCAAGCCGGATGTCATCGGGATGCGATAGCCCAGCTCTTTCTCTTCTGATTCGTAGAGCGAATCCCAAATCGGCTGCGCGAGCGCGGCCCCGGCGTAGAAAAACATGCGGCAGCGCGAGAGCAGATTTTTGCGCAGCGCGGCGTTCGTTTTCATCTCGGTGGCGAGCATCTCAAAGCTGATCGGCACGTCGTAATAAATCGTGGGCGCGATCTCGGTGAGGTTGCGGATCGTCTCGCCAATCAGAGCGGGCGTGGGCTTGCCATCGTTGATATAAAACGTGCCGCCGTGATAGATCACCAGATAAAAATCATGGTTGCCGCCGAAGGTGTGATTCCACGGCGGCCAATCCACCAGCACGGGCGGGAGGTCAAAAATCGAGGGCATCGATTGATAAATTTGCTGCTGATTCGCGCAGATCATGCGCTGCGTGTTGATCACCGCTTTGGGCAACTTGGTGGAGCCGCTGGTGAAGAGAAATTTCACAATCGTGTCGCCATTCGTTACTTGCATCGCGGCATGCACGGCGGGGGTGATTTCTGTGGCAATTAATGAGTCAAAGCCAATGGTCGCCGGCATAGAATCTTTGCGGGCAGCTACTGAATCTGTAGCAATGGGAATGTCCTTCGCTACTGTGGCTTCAATCGCTTTGCCATACTTCGCGTAATCGCTCGCGTAAACCAGACCGGGTGTGATGGTGTCTAGCACATGGCGCAGCTTGCCGTAGTCTTGGCTCATCAGGCTGTAGGCGGTGGAGACGGAGCAAAACGGAACGCCCACCGTCATCGCGCCCAGCATGAGCAAGGCGTGCTCTAGGCTGTTTTCGCTGAGGATGGCAAGGGGCTTTTTCATGCTCAGGCCGTGGTTGAGCAGGGCTTGGCCGATGGCTTGCGCTTTCGCCCAAGCTTCAGCATATGTGATGTGAACCCACTGACCGTTTGCATCGCGCCGCGCCATCCAGCTTTGACTCGGCCGCTCTTTCGCCCAATGCACGAGGCGATCCGTCATGCGCTCGGGATAGGCTTTGAGCGCTTGCTCGGCGCGCAAATACACGCAATCACCACGCTCCTCTTTCACGGCGCGCGTGATGCCGAATTCAAATTCGCGGAACTTTGGAACTGCGCTCATATTGGTTACGAAGCTTTCACCTTCGGCCCACGCCCATCCAAAAACTCTTGCACACGCGCCTGAGCTTCAGGTGCAGTTTCCACAACCGATGCCATCAGCGATTCCATCAGCAGCCCGTGATCCGCCGTCATCTCAGTGATGCGGGGCAGAGCTTGAATCAGCGCGTAATTTGTCATTGGCGCATTGCTAGCAATCTTTGTAGCGAGCTCCATCGCTTTTGCTACTGCACCACCTGCGGGCACAAGATATTGCGCAAAACCTACCGGCACGGCCTCTGCCGCTTTGTACACGCGGCCAGTGAGCATCATGTCGAGCATGCGGTGTGTGCCGATCAATTTAGGCGCACGCACCGAGCCACCGCCGCCCACAAAGATGCCGCGCGCGCCTTCTGGAAATGCAAAAAATGCCGTTTCATCAGCCACGCGAATATGGCAAGTGGCGGCCAGCTCCATCCCGCCGCCCACGCAAGCGCCGTGAATCGCGGCAACGATAGGGCGCGTGCCTTTCTCCATCTGGTCAAAAACACGATGCCACTGGCGCGAATGGTGCAAGCCTTCCACGCTAGTGCGGCCTTTGATCTCGCTCAAATCGAGCCCTGCGCAAAAATGATCACCTTGCCCAGAGATCACCACAGCACGGCAGCTCTCAGGCAGCGCAGCAAAAGCGGCTTCTAAAGCCAATATCACGCTGTCAGAAATCGCGTTGCGTTTGTGCGGGCGCTCAATGCGGATATGCGCCACTGCGCCTTCGTGTGTAGTAGAGATTTCAGACATGGTGTGGGTGGATGGATTAATTCAGTAATTTAATGAAATGAAGCCATCGTCGAATCAGTGATAACCCTTGTTATGTAAGAGAGATGCTTGACTAACAGTTAGTTAAACTAAACAATACCGCTATGAGCCTTTCCCACATCATGGGCTACCAACTCACCCGCGCCAATCTCGTGGCGCTGGAGGCTTTTGCGCGTGATGTGGGCGATAAATTTGATCTGCGCCCGGTGGAATACACCATTCTGCAGCTCGTGCGCGAAGGCCAATGCACCACGCCCAGCCAGCTTGCCAAAGAGCTGGTGATCACGCCGCCGAGCATGTCGGTCTGGCTCGATAAGCTCTCGGCTCGCAAACTACTTTCGCGCAGCAAAAGCGCATCAGACGGCCGCGCCAGCCAAGTGCAGCTCACTGCTGCGGGGCTCAAGCTCATCACGCAAGCGCACGAGGCTTTGCAAAAGAGCGAGCAAAAGATGCTGAGTGTGCTCAGCGCTGGCGAGCGCGCTATGCTTCAAGAAATACTGCAAAAATTATGCAAAACAGCCAGTTCGCCGGCATAAATACTGCGCAAACAGCTATAAAAACAGGAGCAATGATGAAAACACAAGACCTCGTAGCGATCGACATGCACACGCACTTGGAAGTGTCATGCCGCAATCCGTTTGACAACTATGGCGAAGAGTACGACCGCGCGGCAGACAAGTATTTCAAAAACGCCAAGCGCCCGACGATGCAGGAGACGATTGACTACTACCGCGAGAGAAAAATCGGCTTCGTGAATTTCACGGTGGATGCGGAGAGCAACTTAGGCCGCACGCGCATCACGAATGAAGAAATTGCTGATGCAGCAGCGGCGAACCCAGACATCATGATTGCCTTCGGCTCGATTGATCCGCACAAAGGCAAGATGGGCGCAAGAGAAGCGCGCCGCTTGGTGGAAAGCCATGGCGTGCGCGGCTTCAAATTCCATCCCACGGTTCAAGGCTTCGAGCCTGCCGACAAGATGGCTTGGCCGATTTACGAGGTGATTGCGGAGCACAAGCTTCCCGCCATCTTTCACAGTGGTCACAGCGGCATAGGTTCGGGTATGCGCTGCGGTGGAGGATTGCGTTTGCAAAATAGCAATCCCATGTTGCTCGAAGACGTGGCGATTGCTTTCCCCGATATCCAAATCGTGATCGCGCATCCGAGCTGGCCTTGGCAAGACGAAGCGATTTCTTTGGCGATGCATAAGCCGAATATTTGGATTGATCTGTCTGGCTGGAGCCCCAAATACTTTCCGCCTCAGCTTGTGCAGTACGCCAACACTTTGCTCAAAGATCGTATTTTGTTTGGTAGCGACTATCCGCTCATTGCCCCGGACAAATGGCTCAAAGATTTTCAGGAAGCTGGGTTTAAGCCTGAAGTGATGCCAGGGATTTTGAAGAATAACGCGATGAGGTTGCTGGGCTTGTCTTGAGTCTTTGGTGGTGGTGAGATCGCACTACCTGCACGTTTTGCTCCGTGTCCCCCGGCGGCGTTTGATCAAAATTTTCTCCGGTAAGTCGGTTTCGCCGCCTCCTCCTTTACCTGCGCAAAACGCACAGGTAGCGCGATCCAAAGGATCGAAATGGCAACCACCGAAAGGAAAACACACAGATATGCGCAGATTTTTTTGGATCGCCGTCTCGTTCATTTGTAGCCATCAGCGTGGTGCATCCACCGCAGTGAGGTAAAGGAGGAGGCGGTGAAACCTGTTTGCCGAAGAAAAATAATTCTCATCGCCGCCGGGGGACACGAACGGAGTTGGGTGGGCCGCGATGATGGCGGGCTCAGCGGTAAACCTTGCATGCAAGTCAATTTGCGATAACAGCTAGCGCTTGCTCTATTGTCGGTTGGCAGCTTTTAAGTTCAGAATTCAAATAGGTTTAATAAGGAGACAACAATGACACATCTTCCCGCCCGTTACGACCACGTAGGCAGTTTCTTACGCCCGCAATATTTGCTGGAGGCTCGCGATCAAAAGGCCAAAGGGCAAATCACGCCCGAGCAACTGCGCGTTGTGGAAGACAAAGCCATTACCGAAATCGTGAAATTCCAAGAGAGTGTGGGCTTGAAAAGCATCACAGATGGCGAGTTTCGCCGCACTTACTTTCACCTTGATTTCTTGGAGCAGCTTGGCGGTGTGAAGGTCGGTGAGGCCGCATTGCAGATTGGCCCTGACGGCAAAGAGCATCTCGTGCCTCCTGCGATTCACGTCGTGGGCAAGGTCACGCATGCCAAGCAAATTCAGCTCGCTGATTTTCAATATCTCAAAACACAAGTTGCCGCAGGCAATACGCCCAAAGTGACGATTCCATCGCCCACCATGCTGCATTTCCGAGGTGGCCGCGCGGGCATTGATCGCAAAGCTTATCCTGAGCTCGAACCGGAGTTTTATGATAATGTGGCCAAGGCTTACGGCGATGAGCTCAAATCCCTGAGCGCCGCCGGCTGCAACTATGTGCAGATGGACGACACCAATCTCGCTTATCTCTGCGATCCAAAAATGCGCGAAGCAGCGCGTGCTCGGGGCGATGATCCCAATGAACTGCCGCGCCGCTACGCGAGCTTTATCAATAAAGTGGTGGCGCACAAGCCCGAGGGCATGACGCTTGCCATGCACCTGTGCCGTGGCAATTTCAAGAGTACGTTTGCAGCGAGCGGCGACTATGAGCCAGTGGCAGAAGCCTTGCTCTCAGAGATGAACATCGATGCGTATTTCTTGGAATACGACGATGATCGCTCCGGCGATTTCCGCCCGCTGCGTTTCCTCAAGAAAAACAAAACCGTGGTGCTCGGGCTGGTGACGACCAAGGTCGGCCAGATGGAGAGTAAAGACGATCTCAAGCGCCGAATCGACGAAGCCGCCAAATACGCGCCAATGGAGCAGCTCGCTTTGTCTCCACAATGCGGCTTCTCATCGACGGTGCATGGCAACAGCATTGCCGTGGAAGATCAGCGCAAAAAGCTTCGTTTGGTGATTGAGACCGCGCAGGAGATGTGGGCTTAAACTGCGCAATATGGATGGCAGATCAGGCCATCCATTCATTGAGCACCGCGGCCATCGCTTCGGGCCGCTCCATCGGCGCCATATGGCCAGCATCTTCCACAAAGCGCAAAGTGGCCTTTGGAATCAAGGCGTGCATGGCCTCGTGCTGGCTCGGCGTGGCCCAGCTGTCTTGCCTTCCACAAGCCACCAGAGTAGGGATGCGTAAGCTGCGCAGTACATCGCTGGTATCGCGGCGATTTAAAAGCGCGTTGATTTGTGCGGCAAACACATCAGCACTCTTGCGCTCAAACATGTCCAAAATCGCTTGCATAAGCGGTGCATCCTTCAAGCGCTCGGGATGCACCATGCCTTGACTCCACTGCGCAGCCATCGTGCGCACGCTTTGCTCGCGGGCGATTTTCAGAAGTGCAAAGCGCTTGACTTGCTCTTCTTCCCCTTTAGTGCCAGCCTCACGAGCTGTGAAGCCGCTATCGAGCAGTGCTAAATGAGTGACGCGCTCAGGTGCGAGCCGCATCACTTCCAAGGCCACGCGCGCGCCCATCGAATGCCCAGCCATCATGAAGCGATCTGGTGCACTGGCTAAAAGGCGCTTGGCCATCTCGCTCAGATCATCACACATGCCGTGATCAGCCACGGTGATTTGGGACAGAGCAATGCTCAGATGCGGATACACCGGCTCCCACACCAATTCATTGCACATCAGGCCAGGTATGAGGATCAGGGGAAGGGTTGTCATGATTTGAGTTTAGGCGGAGCCTAATTCAAGCTCTTTGAGTTGCTCTTCCTCGCGGGCGTGCAGCAAAGCTTGTACCGTCTCTTGTAAATCACCTTCCATGATGAAGAGCAGTTTGTAGAGCGTGAGGTTGATGCGGTGATCCGTCATCCGGCCTTGGGGGAAGTTGTAGGTACGGATGCGGTCACTTCTGTCGCCACTGCCGATCAAGCCTTTGCGCGTGGCGGCTTCTTTGGCAGCGCGCTCGCTGCGCTCTTTTTCTTGCAGGCGCGCTTGCAGCACTTGCAGGGCTTTGGCCTTGTTGCTGTGTTGGCTTCGGCCATCTTGGCATTCAGCCACCAAGCCTGTGGGCAGGTGAACCACGCGCACAGCAGAATCCGTCTTGTTGATGTGCTGGCCGCCTGCGCCACTCGCGCGAAAGGTGTCGATGCGCAGATCCGCGGGATTGAGCGTGATCGCTTGGTGCTCATCCGGCTCAGGCATCACAGCCACGGTGCAGGCACTCGTATGAATGCGGCCTTGTGTCTCGGTGGTCGGCACGCGCTGCACGCGATGGCCGCCTGATTCAAAGCGCAGCTTGCCATACACGCCGATGCCCCATTCATCCACCGCGCCTTCCACACGCAGCACGACTTCTTTGTAGCCGCCCACCTCGCTGGGCGATTCGCTCATCACTTCCACACGCCAGCTCTGGGCGGCTGCATAGCGCGTGTACATGCGGCACAAATCGCCCGCAAACAAGGCTGATTCATCCCCACCTGTGCCAGCGCGAATCTCCACAAAAGCAGCACGCGCATCGTCAGGATCGCGCGGGATCAAGAGGCGTTGCAATTCATCTTCTAGTTTTGTGAGCTCAGCTTCGCCAGATGCAATTTCCTCGCGTGCCATCTCAGCCATGTCTGCATCAGCAAGCATCTCTTGTGCTGAAGCGATATCTTTTTCAATCTGCTGATAGCGCGCATAACGGCCAGCGGTGGGCGTGACCTGTGCATGCTCCTGCGAGAGGGTGCGAAAGGCCTTCATATCCGCCATGATGTCTGGCTGGCTAAGCAAGCTTTCCAGATCAAGCAAGCGCTCTTGGATGGTTTCTAGTTTGGAGCGGAGAAAGGGTTTCATGAAAAAAGACGGTTAACTAAGGGATAAATACTCGCTATTGAATCAATAGCACGTCGCGCAGTATTTATGCCGGCTAACGCTCTTTTTCTTCTGAAACTGATGCCTTCAAATACAAGCGCTGCACGGCTTCTTGTGCCGCAGCACGTTGCGCTGGCTCTGTTGCGCCGAGGCCTTGATAGGCGGGATGTAAGAACTTTTGCGCCACGCCTTTGGACAAGGCTTCAAGCACGGCATCAATATCCTCGCCTTTGGCCAGCAAGCGCTTGGCGCGAGCAATCTCTATGGCGCGCCACTCATCGCTTTGCGCGTTGAGCTGCTGAATCAGGTTCGTTGTGCCTTCTGATCGCTGCTGCATCCAGCGCAGAAAATCTTGTACGCCGGCATCCACGATGATTTCTGCTTGCTCCACTGCCGCTTGCCGCGTGGCCTTGGCGGTTTGCACCACGCTTGCCAGATCGTCCACAGTGTAGAGATACACATCATCCAGTGCCTTTACCTCGGGCTCAATATCGCGCGGTACGGCCAGATCAACCATGAAGATGGGGCGATGTTTGCGGGCTTTGATGGCGCGCTCGACAGCGCCCAGGCCAATGATGGGCAGGGTGCTCGCGGTGCAGCTGATCACGGCATCGAATTCATGCAGGCGACTGGGCAGCTCGCCCAAGTGCATGGTGTGCAGTGCAGTGTTGCTCGTGGTGGCAGCGGGTGCGAGCTTGTCAATCAAGGCTTGGCCGCGCTCCATGGTGCGGTTGGCGATCACGATTTGGCGTGGGTTCTTCGCCGCGAAATGCGTAGCGGCCAGCTCAATCATCTCGCCTGCGCCCACGAAGAGGATGCGGATTTTGCTGAGGTCTTCGAAAAGCTGGCCAGCGAGGCGCACAGCGGCTGCGGCCATGCTGATGCTTTGTGTGCCGATGTCGGTGGTTGAGCGCACTTCTTTGGCTACGGCGAAGCTTCGCTGAAACATTTGATGCAGGGTGCTGCCAATCGCCCCCGCGTGCTCAGCGGCGTTGACTGCATCTTTGAGTTGCCCCAAGATTTGCGTCTCACCCAGCACCATGGAATCCAAGCCAGCAGCGACGCGAAATGCATGCCGCGCGGCTTGATCGCCTTGCAAGGTGTAGGTATGGCTTTGCAGCGATTGACTGCTCACGCCGCCACTGCTGGCGAGCCACTGCAGCGCTTGCCCAGCCTGCGCAGAATCGCCCGAGCCATAAATCTCGGTGCGATTGCAGGTGGAGACAAGTGTGAGCTCAGGCTGCGCTTTGAGCTCGCTGCGCAGCGAGGAGAGCGCAGGTGTGATTTGATCGAGCGCAAACGCAAACCTGCCGCGCAAATCCAGCGGTGCGGTTGTGTGGTTGATGCCTAGAGCCCATACGGTCATGGTGGGAATGCTAAACGCACCCTCGCTCGCGCATCACGCCCACTTTCGGGCGATCTGCGGCGTTGAAAAGCCTCGCTGTAGCACCGCTACAGCTACGTTTTTCGCCTAGCAGCTCATCCCGAAATCGGGCATGCTGCATCGAGCAGGTTGCATTTAACATTCCCGTATTATAAGTTTGCCAGCCTTTTGAGCACTTCGCCGGCGTATTTATTGCGCAGGGTGCTATGAATTTAAGAGTAATTCAGCTAACTCAGCATCCGTAAACCCCGCCAATCTCCGAGCCTCTTCATTGATTGGCGCTCGGATTCGTGGTGCGGCGTGCTTCTCACATAGCGTTCGAAAGTGCAATACAGGATCAAGCCCGTCGCGCTCACAAAGCCAACGATACCAATGGTTGCCAATCGCCACATGGCCAACTTCATCTCGCAGGATGATGTCCAAGATGCTGATGATCTTTAGGGCATCTGGCGTGCCCACTTTGCGTAGCTTGGCCTGCATTGGCGGCGTGGCATCGAGCCCGCGGGCTTCCAAGGTGCGCGGCACGAGCGCCATGCGGGCGACGATATCGCTTTGCGTGCGCTCCACCATGTCCCACAAGCCGGTGTGCGCCGGGAAATCTCCATAGTCGTGCCCCATGGCCTGCAACTGTGTGCGCAGCAGGCTGAAATGATGCGCTTCCTCAGCGGCCACGCGCAGCCAATCCGCGTAATACTGAGGCGGCATGCTGGGGAAGCGCCAAGCAGCATCAAGCGCGAGATTGATCGCGTTGAATTCGATGTGGCAGACGGAATGCACGAGGCCCGCTAAGCCGCGCGGCGTATGAATGGAACGCTGGGGGACGTCAAGATGCTGCATCAAGACGGGCTTCTCGGGCTGGCCAGGAAGTGGCTTGATGGCTTCTATGCTTTCACTGAGATTTGAATCAGCTACCAAAAGCGTAGCTGCTTGCGCATATAGTAGGCGTGCGAGCGCCACTTTCTCATCTGAAACCGTGCATTGCAAGGCTTTGAGAGCTTGGCGGCGTAAAGAGTAGTGGTTGAACATGCGGTTGCAGACGAGGTAAGGGGATTAAACAGAAGTCATAATCAGAGACGTTAGTTTATGAAAGTCTAAAAATGTACAAGATCGATGTCGAACAAATAGATGATTCACTAGCCATGATTTTGCCTAAAGAGGTGCTTGCACGTCTCCAAGTTGGACACGGAGATATCATTTTTTATCGATGAAACTTCTGAGGGATTTTTCGTTTCATCTCATGCTAGTAAGCAGGGGTTTGGTTCACGTACGTCCTCTTGAATTGAAAGAAAGATATGGCAATTTACGAACTTGATGGTACTGCGCCGAAGCTGGGCAAAGATGTATGGATCGCGGAAACAGCTGATGTGATGGGTGCGGTGGAGCTGGCGGATAACGCCAGCGTGTGGTTTGGCGCAGTGGTGCGCGGCGATACGGCGCACATCAAGATTGGGAAAAATTCCAATGTGCAAGACGGCAGCGTGTTGCATGCGGATGAGGGCGTGCCTTTGGTGATTGGGGATGATGTGACGATTGGGCATCAAGTGATGCTGCATGGCTGCACGATAGGCGATGGCTCGCTGATTGGCATTCAATCAGTGATCTTGAACAAGGCGAAGATCGGCAAAGGCTGCCTCGTGGGCGCGGGCTCGCTGGTGACGGAAGGCAAAGAGTTTCCGGATTACTCGATGATCATGGGTTCGCCCGCGAAGGTGGTGCGCCAGTTGGATGAGGCGACCGTGGCCAAGCTGGCTTTGAGCGCGAAGCATTACGTGATGAACGCACATCGCTTTGCAAAAGGTTTGAAAAAGATCGCTTGATCCCCACTTAGCAACAATGTCTGAACTCCATAAATTCATCTTCGAAGGCCTTCCAGTGCGCGGCGCGCTGGTGCGCTTGACTGATTCTTGGCAAGAAGTCTTAAAGCGTCGCGCGGCCAACACGCAAACCGGCGCATATGCCGCGCCCGTGCAAGAGCTGCTGGGCGAGATGCTTGCGGCTGGCGCGCTGATGCAAAGCAATATTAAATTCAACGGCGCGCTCGTGCTACAAATCATGGGCGATGGGCCGGTGAAAGTGGCCGTGGCTGAAGTGCAAAGCGATTTGTCGCTGCGTGCCACGGCGAGCGTGCAAGGCGAAGTCGGCGAGGGAGCGCGCTTGTCAGACATGGTGAACGTGTTGAACCAAGGCCGCTGCGCGATCACGCTTGATCCCAAAGACAAACAACCCGGCCAGCAGCCCTATCAAGGCGTGGTGCCTTTGCATGGCGACAAACGTGAGAAGTTAGAAAAGTTAAGTGAAGTGCTGGAGCACTACATGCTGCAATCCGAGCAGCTCGACACCCGCCTCATCCTCGCCGCAGACTCTCATATAGCCGCCGGCCTGCTCATCCAGCGCATGCCGATGGAAGGCGCGGGCAATTTGGGTAAATCCAAAGAAGACGATATTGGCATGGACGAGGCCTTCAACCGCATCGCCATCTTCGCGCAGAGCTTGAAGCGAGATGAGCTGCTTAGCCTAGACGCTGACACCATCCTGCATCGCCTCTTCTGGGAAGAAAAGCTCCTGCGCTTCGAGCCCCACACACCAAAATTCGCCTGCTCCTGCTCCAGAGAAAAAGTCAGCAACATGCTGCGCGGCCTGGGCGTGGCAGAAGTCGAAAGCATCTTAGCCGAGCGTGAAGACATCGAAGTCGGCTGCGATTTTTGTGGGGCGCAATACCGCTTTGATGCTGTGGACGCGGCGCAGATTTTTACGCAGCCACTGGATCAAATTCCTGGGCCAAACAGCGTGCAATAAATTATTTTTTAGGACTTACCACCGACGGTAAGTGCTGATGGACGGCGCGTAGATAGTTGTAATAGTGTGCTGTGTGTTTATTGCTGTGAGCAGAGCTTACCTCAATCTTAGGCCAAAGCTCGCTAAATCCAACTCTACGTAAGAGCTTGATGTACTCACGAAACTCGCGAGGGGTATTCCCATTGCGTAGCATATTGACGATCCTGGCTCTGATGCGCACAACAAGATCCTGTGGCAGTGTTGATTGTCGTAGCGCACGGGCCGTGCGTGCCTTCAGATTTGCGCCAAAAGCAAAAAACTGATCCTCTTCAATGAATTCCACTCCAATTCTTGAGCAGGCAAGGTCACCAGTTTTGATGCCTTCAATCACTGCGTCCATGATTGGAAAGATCCAGCGGGCTTCACCTTGGACGTGCTCTCTAGGGATGAGTTGAAGTGGCTGGGCAATGCCAATGTTGGCAACATAGTTTGCATAGCGCGCCTGAACAGCTTCAACAGCCCATTTTCCGTTGCTGTTGTAGTCTTTTAAAATCATGATTCAGTATAGCCAAGCAAAGACTAATCGCCTTCTCGCAAAGACGTAAACAAGCGATGCTCGCAATCTGGATCAGAGCATTTTTCGCAGCGCGATTGCCATCTTTTGAGATCATTTGAGTCACTAGTCTGCGTATTATCTGCGCGGGATGCTATTGAATTTGTAGTACTTAAAGATTGAGCTTGCCTAGCGATGGCTTGTAGGGCATGGGATGTACGCTGCTCGCCTGTGCCGTAGATCACCTCGAAGGCGATACCGGCAGTTTGTAGATGTTGGCGCAGCAGGGCATCGACGGGGGCACGGACGTGCTCGCCGTCGCGTTGGATGCCGTCGGCTTGCCAAGGCATGTCTAGGCCGGTGATGAGGGTGAGGTCGAAGGCCTGTTGGTAGGCGAGCGCAGCAGCATGGAGGCTGTTGTCTTGGAAGATGAATTCGCTGTAGATGGCGGTCATGAGGGGGGTGGTGTCTGCGAAGATCCAGGTGGCTTGTTGCGCTGCTGCTTCGATGCGCGCTTGCTGGGTGTGGGCGATGTGTTGCTGTTCGTCTTGGCGTGGGGTGCGAGCATGCTGCTCGCACCATTCGCGCAGGTATTCGTCGATCGCGATGGCGCTTTGGCCTTCGTTGCGCAGATGTGCCGCCAGCTCATGCGCGAGCTGGGTTTTGCCTGTGCTCTCGGCCCCCAGCAAAGCGATCTTCATTGCAGGCAGGGCAATTTTCATGCGGGCGCTTTCATCACTTGCAGCCACGCGCGCCAGCCGACGGCGGCCATGAGGGCGAAGAGGGCGTAGAGGCCAACGGTGAGCCACAGGCCTTTGTAGGCGAAGAGGCCGATGCTGATGATGTTGACGATAATCCAGAGCGGCCAATTGGCGGTGTATTTTTTGCCGAGTAAGTAGGTGGCGGCAAGGCTCAATACGGTAGGCACTGCATCCCACCAAGGCACGTCTGAATTGGTAAATTTTGATAAAAACAGGGCTATAGCAGGCATGGATATTGCGCAGAATGCTATTAACTTGATAGTGATGTGTTTTTGCAGTGTTTGTGGCTGCAAGGCTTGGCCGGTGTCGCTCGAACCGCGCAGCCATTGCCACCAACCCCAGAGCGCGGTGATGGCGAAGAAGATTTGCAGCGCGGCTTCGGCGTAGAGCTTGGCATCCGCGAAAACGAGGACGTAAAGGATGGCGCTTAAAAATGCGAGCGGCCAGCCCCAATGGATTTGGCGAATATTGCAGACCACCATGGCCACGCCGAGAATCGCGCCGATGAGCTCGGCCCAGCTGGCGGGTAGGCCGAAGAGGGAAAAGGCGGCTGAGTTAAAAAAGTCGATCATATTGGGCTGATTGTTGAGCACAGATTGTGCCCGTTGCGTGGCAGCAGGCAGAAATAAGAGGAATAATGCGACCATTAACTCAACAGGAGCACATCATGGCAAAAGGTCAACAGAAATCGAACAAAGAGGGCAAGAAGCCGAAGAAAGACACATCGCCAGCGAAGGTGCCTACGGGCGAGCCGGTGCGTGCCACGATCACTACGGCTGTGATGCCGCGCGGGAAAGAGAAGAACAAACTTAAGTGATCAGAGGCGTGAGAAATACTCGCGTCTGATCCAATCTCCTTTATCAACAGCCGCGTCGTGGCGGGAGATTTCTTGGCTCTTGATTTGAGCGAACCACGCTAAGACTTGATCGCCAAAGCCTTGGCTGAGTGCTTCATCAGCTTGTAGTGACGCTAACGCTTCGCTGAGATTGGCTGGCAGTGCAGCCGCATTGGCATCGTCGGCTTTGGGTGGCTGTAAGCGGCTCGTGATGCCGTCTAGCCCCGCGTGAATTTGCGAGGCGATGTAGAGATACGGGTTGGCCAGCGGGGAGCCGATGCGGTTTTCGATTCTGGTGGCTGAGTCTGCACTGATCACGCGCAGCATAGCGCTGCGGCTGTCGATGCCCCAGTTGGCGCGTGTGGGGGCGAGGGCATTGGGGCGGAAGCGTTCGTAAGCATCAAGCGTAGGGTTGGCGAGGGCGCAGATGGCTTGTGCGTGGACGAGCAGGCCTGCGAGCCAATGTTGACCTGTTGCTGAGAGTACGGACGGGGCTTCGACAGGCTCAGCCCGAACGGGATTGGATTGAGCAAACGCATTGCTGCCCGTTTTCAAATCGACCAAGGATTGATGCAAGTGCCAGCCGCTGCTCATGATGTTGGGAAATGGTGGGCGGCACATGAAAGTGGCGTGGTAGCCGGCGCGTTGCAAGGCTTGGCATGCGACGCTGCGAAAGAGCACCATGCTGTCTGCCGCAGCAAGCGCGTCTTGCACTTCAAACACGGCTTCGACTTGGGATGGCCCGAACTCGACTTCGAGCGAAGTCAGCGGCAAGCCCAGCGCGGCGCAGGTGCGGCGCACGATTTGCAAGGGCTCGTCGGCACGATCTAGCCAACGCTCGGAGAGGAGGCGGTAGCCGGGGTGGATCATGCTCACTGCTGGCGGCAAGCCTGGCCAGGCGGCGAGCTCCGGATCGGTCTGCGGGCGGGCGTTTTCGATTTTGTAGATATGAAACTCGATCTCTAGGCCGCAGCGCAGGCCGTAGCCTTGTTGCTTCAATCGATCCAGTGCTTTTTGCAAAATGCCGCGTGAATCGATGGCGAGAGGCTGGCTATCTGCGCCAAGCATTTGGCCTTGCAACCAAGCGGTGTTTGCCGCCCACGGCAATTGTTTGTAGCTCTCCAGATTGGGCTTCACCGTGAAGTTGCTGGCTTGCGCAAACTCCGCGAGCATGGGCAGATGCGCCAAACCATCGGGTTCAAACACTTTGAACGCTGTGCGATCACTGGTGTCTTTCAGCGCTTGCGTGCCGACCATGCCGATACCGTCACTTAGCGCAGCAGGCAAAGCGCGCAGCAAGATGCTTTTGGCGCGCAGCTCGCCATGCACATCGCACCATGCGATGCGAACCTGTTCGATGCCGGATTCTGCGACGAGGCGGAGGATTTGGTCTGCGTTCATCACTTCATCCAGGATGCTTTGCTTCGTTTCGCAGCGAGTTGCTCTTGCGCCCAACTCTCCCAGGACTCACTCGGCGCGAAGCCATCCACAGTGCCGGGTGGTTCGCTCAAGCTTTGGGTGGCAGGCAGAGGAGGCGGGATTTGACCATTTGCAGCAGCGTCTTGCGCGCGAGCGAGCCAGCGGCGATAGAGCACGATGATTTTGTCGCTGGTGGCCAAATGTTCGCGTGTGCGGTCTTGCAGGCCACCCATGCTTTCCACAGCCCACTGATCATGCACATTGATGTCTTCCTCGCCCATGCCAAGAAAAGTGCGCGTGGCTTGCTCTTCGGGCGAGAAGCCCCAGGCGTTGTGCGCGCCCGCCTTGGGAATGTAGTGAGGTAGCGTCGTGTAGGGCAGGCGCTGGGCGCGCATCGCGGCTTGGTCGATGGGCGCATCGAAGCTGGTGAACACGCTAAACCAATAGGTGTGGCCATCATCGACCGGCAGATGCCATTGCGTGATCGTGAGCGTCTCAGAAAGTGGAATGACGAAGACATGCGGAAAGATCGCTTGCGTCATGCGCACATGAGTCATTTGCTCGCTCAGAGCCCTCAGCGCTGTGATGCGAATGCCTTGCAAGGTGTCGCTTTGCACGGCTTGCGCAGACAGCTTAGGCCGATGCAGCTCGCGCATCACCCGCGTCATCGGCCAGCGCTCGCCCGCCACATCGCCTGCTGCGGCGCTGCGAAATTGCTTGCCGCCTGCATTGCTGCCCGTCTCTTGCAGATCGGCATCTTGCAAGAAGCGATGCAGAAAAGAGGGATGCGCGGGATCCATGCCGACTTCAAAGCATTGCAGCCAATTGGCATGCCACAGCCCTTTGAAAGCGAAGCTGTGGGAGGCGGGGGCGTGGAAGCAATCGAGCTCAGGCATAGGTTCGGGCACATCAGCTCCCTCAGAGCCGTTTGTTTCTTTGTCGTCTAACCAAGCCCACACTACGCCAGCCTTCTCTTGCACCGGATAACTGCGCTGCTTGATGTGTTGACACAGCGTTGAGCCCTCTGGCTCGGCGGGTGTGTCGATACACTGGCCGGGTGCATCGCCACTGGTTTGGAATGCCCAGCCATGGAAAGGGCAGCGGATCGCGGTATTTTGAGAAGAAATCGGCACTTCGCCGGCAGAAATAATGCGCAGAGTGCTCATATTTTCATAGCGAGCAAAGCTTAAGTTCGCCCCGCGATGCGGACAATCCCGATCCATCAGCGTCCAACTGCCATCATGATTCTTCACCAATACAAAATCCTGCCCCAGCGCGCGTACGGCTTTGATGAGGCGCGGATACTCTGCTGCGCCCATATCCGGCGCAAGCATCGGATCAAACTCTTCCACCAAGGCCACAGGCTGCCAAAAGCGCCGCTGCAACAGCCCGCCCGGCGTGCCAGAGCCAACTTGCGTTAGGCGAAGATTTTGTTCGTGATTCATGGTTGCAATATTAGCAAGTGTGCCGATGAATGCCTGTTCGCGTTATCCTTGAGTCCATTGTCTCAATCAATTCACCATGAAACTCTACAACTACTTCCGCTCCTCCGCCTCCTTCCGCGTGCGCATCGCATTAGAGCTCAAAGCCTTGCCGTATGACTACTTGAGCGTGCATCTGGCCAAAGGTGCTCACAAGCAGCCTGAGTTTGCGTCAATCGCCGCCGCCGGCTTCGTGCCTTTGCTGGAGCTTGATGACGGCACGCGGCTCGATCAATCGCTGGCGATGATGGAATACCTGGACGAGCTGCACCCCGCACCCGCGCTCCTGCCCCAAGATCCGCTCGGTCGCGCCCGCGTGCGAGCGCTGGCGCAAAGCATCGCCTGCGAGATACACCCGCTGAACAACCTGCGCGTGCTGAAATACTTGGTGAAAGACATGGGTCAAAGCGACGAGGCGAAAAACGCTTGGTATGTGCATTGGTGCCGCGTAGGGCTAGAGTCTTTTGAAAAGCAGTTGAACCAACTACCTGCGAGTACCTATTGCTATGGCGCTACCCCCACGCTCGCTGACTGCTGCCTCGTCCCCCAAATCTTCAACGCCCAGCGCTTCAACACACCGCTTGACGGCCTGCCGCGCACCATGGCGGCGTTTGACAACTGCATGAAGCTACCCGCTTTCCAAAAAGCTTCTCCAGAAAACTGCCCGGATTTTGAGGCTTGAGGCTGACGACAGACGCCATTTGATCGCTGTATGAATCTATCCGCCCTCTCACTGATGATTCGCCACTTTTGGCATGGCGGCTATTCGCTGGGAGCATCGTTTTGGTTGATGGGTGTAGTGGGTAGCGTGGCTCTCGCCGGCATCTTGGCTGCAGTGCTATTTTCGTTAGACGATCCCTCTTTGCTCTTGATTTTGGCAATGAGCGTGTTGAGCATGGCTTACAACGCTTGGATCGTGGTGGGCATTTGGCGCAGCGCGGGAAGCTATTCAGGCCGCCAGAGCTATGCCTATGCAGCGCGTGCGCTCATGGCGGTATTTGCCATCTACAGCGTCGCCTCTTTGATGCTGATGTTCTACATGCTCTTGCTAGGTGGCGCTGTGATGCTCAATCCGCCATTTATCAAATGAACACTTGACATTGCATTCAAATTCCGCAGCCTTCTAGCTCATCGAAATGAGCTTGCTGATGGCATTGCAGGGCTTGATTGGCAACAGACCATCGATACGTGCTTCAGCGTAACGTGAGATTCAAACTGATGCGCTAGTAGCCATCAGCTTCTTCACATTTTCCATTGCCGCCATGCCGTGAGTACGCAACTCGCCCAAGATGGCGATTTTTTCGTGATCGTCTTCTTCGATACTCGCGGTCATTTTGCTGAAGCCGTCTAGGCGGCTGTTGGTCATCCATTGGCGCAGAGTTTTATCTTGGCCCCAGCGCACTTGGTTGGCCATATTGGCCATGGTGCTGGTGATCCAGCCGGCGATATTTCGCGGGAAGGGAACGACAGTGCAGAGGCGATTTTTCACCACATCGTGCTCGTAATGCGCTTCTACATAGGCGCATACCGCCGCACTGAAGCTAATGAGTGGCGCGCGCACGAGCTGGGGCACGATGCGCGTGGGTTGGAAGATCATTTCAGTTGCACGCGGCTCTACGGCGGAGGCGGTGCAATTGATGTATAGCGTATTGGGTGGCATCGTTTCTTTGCTATCAGCAAGCTGCAAAGTATCTCTGTCAATCGCCTGCACCCGGCCTTTACGGATGACTTGCTTGATTTGGCGCAGCAACTCGACTTCACCTTCAGAAATCGTCGCGTAATGAAACATGCTGGGCCTGTGGGCGCGATCAATGCGCAGCATTTGGCCAGAGGCTTCTAGGCGATCAAATAGATCATCCACACTTGTGGCCTCGGCCAACGCTTGCATTTGCTTGGCCACGCCGCCAATCGAATGCTCGAAGAATTCCTCACCGGGCTGCGTGGTGAGTCGGTTTACCAACCATGAATCGCGCGGCATCACCCATTGAATGCTCTCAGGCGCAGCGCCGCAATTTAGCAGCCAAATGGCGGCATCCATGGCCGTCTTGCCAGCACCTAAGATGCAAAAGTTGTGTGGGCGCTCTTGGCTTTGCCACATCTGCGTGAGCTGCGTGGGCGTGACGATGCGAACACCTTCCGCCACTTGGAATTTTGGCGCTGTGGTGGTGGGCACGTTGGGCGTGAAATAGGTGGCATCGACGATTTTTTTGCGTACGGTAACTTGCGTCTCTTGCCCCGAGAGGATGGATTGCACGCTTGCTGTGCCAGCTTGCATCCCCGAATAGTTGCTCATCGGCAAATAGCGCACACGCCCGCTGGGCAGCAGGCTTTGGTGCATCACTTTATGAAAGTAGCCGGTGACTTCTGAGCCACTGGCCAGCTCATACAAGCCCGTGTTGTGCCCTACGGTATCTTTGCGCCGTGTGCCCAGCTCCAGAGAGTTCACGCCGTAAAAAGCTGAAGGTTGATGGAGCGCAACGAAGGGATAAGCATCATTCCAATGCCCTCCGGGCTGGGCATGCTTGTCCACGATGGTGATGTGCGCATCGCTTTCAGCCAATAGCGTGTCGGCAAAAGAGAGCCCTGTGGCGCCAGCGCCGATGATGAGGTAGTCTGTGTCGAGTGCGGGCATGGCTTCTCCTTATGGTGATTCATGCTAGCAGATGGCACCCACTTGCCTACAATGCGTTGTAACTATGACGACAACACAACTCTTGCAACCCGATTGGCCTGTGCCAACGCATGTGCGCAGTGCGTGCAGCTTGCGCAACGGGGGTGTTTCGCAATCGCCTTATGACTCGCTCAATCTTGGGGATCATGTGGGGGACGACGCAGTTGCAGTGGCTCGCAATCGAGAGACTTATGCGCAGGCGCTGCAAGCTAAGCCGGTGTATTTGAAACAGGTGCATGGCTTTGATGTGGCGACGTTGGATGCTGCGACAGTGGATGGCACGGTGGCGGATGCATGCATCACGACTGAGAAGGGCTTGGCTTGCACAATTATGGTGGCGGATTGTTTGCCGGTGTTGTTTTGCAACCGCGCGGGCACGGTGGTGGGTGCGGCGCATGCGGGCTGGCGGGGCTTATGTGGCGCGGGTGGAATCGGTGTTTTAGAGCAGATTTTTAAGCGTTTTGAGCAGATTGCCGGCAAGAATGCTGCGCGAGGTGCTACTGAATTTATAGCGGATGATGTGCTCGTCTGGCTCGGGCCTTGCATTGGGCCGACGGCGTTTGAGGTGGGCGCAGAGGTACGCGAGGCATTTCTCGCTGCTGATTCTCAGGCTGCAACTTGCTTCAAGTCGCATAGAGAAAAGTTTCTGACCGATCTGCCAGCGCTGGCTCGTCAGCGGCTGGCCAAGCTGGGGATCACGCAGATGTATGGCAACGATGGCGGCTTAGAGTGGTGTACCGTCAGCAATCCGTCAAAGTTCTTTTCGCACCGGCGAGACAAGCTTAGCGGGCGCTTCGCTGCTAGCATTTGGTTGACCTGACGTTTCCTGCGACGCGACCTGTGCGCGCAATTGCTCCAGCTCCGCCTTCTCCTTCGCCCGCAACGCGCGCTTGCGCATCGGCGTGCCCATGAGGTACATCAAGATCACGCAGGGCAACACGCCGTAGAGAAAAAACGTGATGATGGCGCCGAGCACGGTGCCGTTGGGCGCAGTGGCTTCGGCCACGCTCATCATGACGACGACATACATCCAGGCGATGGCAACAAGGTACATGGGGTAGAGTGCAGAGGAATGGGTTCGATGAAAATAATTTGTTGCAGTGCAGCAAATTATTTGAGATACTCGGGTAATCCCGAATAATTAGAGCGTTTTGGAGACAAGAATGAATTTTGAGGCATTTGCGCCATTCCAGCTGGATGCGCTGGCAATGCAAGAGGTGCAGCAAGGCTATTTGAAGCAGATTCAAGAGCTATGGTCTGCGCCAAGCTCGCAGACCATCTCCGACCGCCGTTTTTCTAGTGAGGCTTGGGGCGCGAATCCAATTGCCAGTTTCACCACCGCGATGTATTTGCTCAACGCTCGCACCATGCTGCAAATGGTGGACTGCATTCAGGCCGACGAAAAAACCAAAGCGCGCTTGCGCTTTGCCACCGAGCAGCAAATCGCCGCTGCCTCGCCATCGAATTTTCTGGCGCTCAATCCCGATGCTTTGAAGAAAGCGCAAGAGACGCAAGGTCAGAGCATCGCGCAAGGCCTGCAAAACATGCTGCAAGACATGCGCCAAGGCCATATGTCGATGACGGATGAGAGCCAGTTTGAAGTCGGCCGCAATGTGGGCACGACGGAGGGCGCAGTCGTCTTTGAAAATGAGCTGTTTCAGCTGATCGAATACAAGCCACTCACGAAGCAAGTGCATGAGAAACCCTTCCTCGTGATCCCGCCTTGCATCAACAAGTTTTATATCCTCGATTTGCAGCCGGCCAACTCCATGGTGCGCCACCTCGTGCAAGAAGGTCATCGCACCTTTGTGGTGAGCTGGCGCAATCCGGATGAGAGCTTGCAGGATAAGACTTGGGATGATTACATCGAGCATGCGGCGATTTGCGCGATTGAAAAGACCGCTGCTTTGACGAAGCAAAAGCAAATCAACGCACTGGGCTTTTGCGTAGGCGGCACGATTTTGGGGACTGCGCTTGGCGTGCTCGCGGCACGGAAAGCCGCTACCAAAGGGGCCTCGTCAGTTTTACCTGTGGCGAGCGCAACGTTCCTCACCACTTTTTTAGACTTTTCCGACACCGGCATCCTCGACATCTTCATCGACGAAGCCAGCGTGAAACTGCGTGAGCAGCAGTATGCCGCTGGTGGCTTGCTCAAAGGCCAAGAGCTGGCTTCAACCTTTAGCTTCTTGCGCCCCAATGATCTCGTGTGGAACTACGTGGTGGGCAACTATTTGAAAGGCGAAACCCCGCCGCCTTTTGATCTGCTCTATTGGAATTCCGATGCCACGAATTTGCCCGGCCCGTTTTACGCTTGGTATCTGCGAAACACGTATTTGGAAAACAATCTACGCAAACCGGGCAAGCTCACGGTGTGTGGGCAGAAGCTGGATTTGAGCAAGATCGACATCCCGGTGTATATCTATGGCTCACGCGAGGACCATATCGTGCCAATCGGTGTAAATGGGGGTGGAGCCTACGCAAGTACGCAAATCCTCAGCGGAAAAAAGCGCTTCGTCATGGGTGCAAGTGGCCACATTGCCGGCGTGATCAATGCACCATCGGCCAAGAAGCGCTCTCACTGGATTGGCAAAGAGAATCACTTCCCCGCCACCCAAGCCGAATGGCTCAAAACCGCCAAAGAACACCCCGGCAGCTGGTGGACAGACTGGTTCACATGGCTGAAACCTCAATCTGGCAAGCTTATTGCTGCGCCACGTGTTTATTCAGCCAAGGTCATCGAGCCCGCGCCGGGTAGGTATGTGAAGGCGAAAACCTAATACAAACTTCCGGACGCAGAAGACGCAAAGGTTACGCAAAAGACGCAGAAAAGGCAGAAGATAAAAAATTAAAAACAGAACGACAAGTTCGCTCTGAAGATGTAAAGAAGAAAATTCATTTTTGTATTTTTCTTTTTTGCGTCTTTTGCGTAACCTTTGCGTCTTCTGCGTCCGGTATTATTTTCTTCTATTTCAAATTAACCAAGCACTCAGTTCAAAGGAAAGAAAATGCAAGACATCGTCATCGTCTCCGCCGCCCGCACCGCTGTCGGCAAATTCGGCGGCTCGCTCGCTAAGGTGAGCGCGCCTGAGCTCGGTGCCATCGCCATCAAAGAAGCCATCGCAAGAGCCAAGCTCAGTCCTGAGCAGATCGGCGAGATCATCATGGGCCAAGTGCTCACTGCTGGCAGCGGGCAGAATCCCGCTCGCCAAGCCATGATGAAAGCTGGTGTGGCGAAAGAAACGCCTGCGCTCACGATCAACGCAGTTTGCGGCTCCGGCCTCAAAGCCGTGATGCTTGCCGCGCAAGCCGTGGCATGGGGCGATAGCGAAATTGTTGTGGCCGGTGGCCAAGAGAATATGAGCGCTTCGCCCCACGTCGTGATGGGCTCGCGCGATGGCCAGCGCATGGGT
Source organism: Comamonadaceae bacterium (assembly GCA_013297925.1). Lineage (GTDB taxonomy): Bacteria > Pseudomonadota > Gammaproteobacteria > Burkholderiales > Burkholderiaceae_C > JANMDU01. The sequence goes on along the minus strand of JAAFJC010000037.1, from coordinate 6,609 downwards.
GATTGGAAGATGATTGATTCCATGATCGTCGATGGCCTGTGGGATGTGTACAACCAATATCACATGGGCATCACAGCTGAGAACGTCGCCAAAGCCCACGGCATCACGCGCGATATGCAAGATGCGCTCGCCCTCGGCTCGCAAACCAAGGCCGCTGCTGCGCAGGCTGCTGGCAAGTTTGCCGCAGAGATTGTGGATGTGGTGATTCCGCAGAAGAAGGGTGATGCAATCACGTTTAACGCCGATGAATTCATCAATAAGAAAACCAATTTAGAAGCGCTCACTGGCTTGCGCCCTGCGTTTGACAAAGCAGGCTCCGTCACAGCGGGCAATGCCTCGGGTTTGAATGATGGCGCAGCAGCCGTCGTCGTGATGAGCGCAGCGAAAGCCGCTGCCCTTGGCCTCACGCCACTGGCGCGCATCGTGAGCTTTGGCACCAGCGGCCTTGATCCTGCCACCATGGGCATGGGCCCCGTGCCTGCATCGCAAAAAGCCTTGCAGCGCGCGGGCTGGAAAGCTCAAGACGTGGATTTGTTTGAACTCAACGAAGCCTTCGCCGCACAAGCCTGCGCTGTGAACAAAGCACTTGATATCGACCCAAGCAAAGTCAACGTCAACGGCGGCGCGATTGCGATTGGTCACCCCATCGGCGCATCCGGCTGCCGCATCTTGGTCACGCTCTTGCACGAGATGCAGCGCAGCAATGCCAAGAAAGGCCTCGCGGCTCTTTGCATCGGCGGCGGCATGGGGGTTTCCCTCTGCGTTGAGCGCTGATATTCGCGTTAGAGTCAGTTTTAAGTATTTTGAGCATTCCGCCGGCATGAAACCTGCGCGGAGTGCTCCTAAATTTATAGTATCTCATTTGAAAGAGGAAACACCATGAGTCAAAAAGTAGCCTACGTCACAGGCGGCATGGGTGGCATCGGCACATCGATTTGCCAGGCCCTGCACAAGCGCGGTTTCAAAGTCATCGCAGGCTGCGGCCCCACGCGTGATTTCAAAAAATGGATCGATGAGCAAGCCGCTTTAGGCTACACCTTCTACACATCCGTGGGCAACGTCGCCGATTGGGATTCCACGGTGGAGGCCTTCTCTAAAGCCAAAGCCGAGCATGGTTCGATCGATGTGCTCGTCAACAACGCCGGCATCACCCGTGATCGCATGTTCCTCAAAATGACGCGCGATGATTGGGATTCTGTGATCGACACCAACCTCAATTCCATGTTCAACGTGACCAAACAAGTCGTGCCGGATATGGTCGAGCGCGGCTTTGGCCGCATCATCCAAATCAGCTCCGTCAACGGCGAAAAAGGCCAAGCTGGCCAAACGAATTATTCCGCCGCCAAAGCCGGCATGCACGGCTTCACCATGGCACTCGCCCAAGAGATGGCTGCGAAAGGCGTCACAGTCAACACCGTGAGCCCCGGCTACATCGGCACAGACATGGTCAAAGCCATTCGCCCCGACGTGCTAGAAAAAATCGTCGCCACCATCCCCGTGAAGCGCCTAGGCACCCCCGAAGAAATCGGCGGCATCGTCGGCTGGCTCGCCGGCGATGAATCAGGCTTTACCACCGGCGCAGACTTTTCTTGCAATGGTGGTTTGCATATGGGCTGATGTGCGCCAAGCGTTTCTACAAAAGCGGCTCTTCAGCCGCTTTTGTTTTGAGAAATGCAAGTTAAAAAACTGTATGAATATATAGTATTTTAATAAAAAATCCATAAAATGCAGGCATGCCCAAATCATTAGAAACCCCATCGCCGATAGGCAACTACTCCCAATGGCTCACCGAGCTCAAAGCGCTCATTCGCAGCTCTCGCGTTAAAGCCAGCCTAGCCGTCAATCGAGAACTGGTATTGCTTTATTGGCGCATCGGCTCAGAAATCATCGCCCGCCAAGCCCAGCAAGGCTGGGGCGCAAAGGTCATTGAGCAGTTGGCTCATGATCTGCGCAGCGAGTTCCCGGATATGAAAGGCTTGTCTCCCCGCAATCTGAAATACATGCGCTCGTTTGCTGAAAGCTGGCCGGATGAGGCAATAGTGCAGCAGCTTGCTGCACAAATCCCGTGGTTTCATAACTGCGTCATCCTAGACAAAATCAAAGACCCGACCCTGCGCCAATGGTATATCCAGCAAACCACGGCCCATGGCTGGAGCCGCGCTGCTCTGGAATACCAAATCGAAACCCAGCTTCACACTCGTCTCGGCCAAGCCCAAAACAACTTCGCGCGCACGCTCCCCGCACCACAATCTGAGCTAGCCCGCGATTTGGTCAAAGATCCCTATGCCTTTGATTTCCTCAGCCTCACAGATGCTGTCAACGAGCGCAGCATAGAGAAAGCCCTCATTACCCATCTGCGAGATTTCCTCATCGAACTAGGTGTAGGCTTTGCCTTTGTGGGCAGCCAATACAAGCTCGATATAGAGGGCGATGAGTTTTATATCGATCTGCTTTTCTATCACACCAAGCTCCATTGCTACGTCGTCATTGAGCTGAAAAATACCGAATTCAAATTCGAATACACGGGCCAGCTCAATGGCTACCTCGCCGCTGTTGACGATTTGGTGCGCGATGCTGCGGTTGACTTGCCCACCATCGGCATCATCTTATGCAAAAGCAAAAAGAAAACCATGGTTGAATATGCGCTGCGCGGGGTAGACACACCCATGGGCGTATCCACATTCCGCACCACTTTGCCCCATGCCGTCTTAGGCAGCTTGCCCAGCATAGAAACCTTGGCTGAAAAACTCACCCTATGGGATAGCGAAGGGGACGAGCTAGCGCAATAAAGCCATTCCCCTCAATTTGGCGAGCTAGTATCAACATTGCTCTGATTTTCATAGCACCTCGCGCAGATTCCGTGCGTGCTAACTGCCTGAAAGCTAAGAATGCTGGAGCTCACCTATGCCGACGGCAGCCTGCGCTTGTTTGACATGAAGCCCCTCATCGCCATGAAGCCTTGGCTGGCGCTGCGTAGCGAAATCCTGTTCAAACAAGTCAAAGCAGACTCCGATACAGTGATTTGGCCTGGCGAGCTCGATATTGCGCCAGAAACGCTCTGGCTGGATTCAGTGCCCCTGTCAGTAGCCGCTCCCGCGCATTGATCCGCCCGATCTCAGCGCCCAAACACTCATCTTTTCATAGCGCTTCGCGCAGATTCCATGCCGGCGAAGTGCTCAAAACGCTTTCAAAAATAAGCCTTTAGTCGGCTGACGGTGCATACGACCATGGGAATCGCGCTCAGGCTAAAAATCGCCAGCGCCCATTTTGGGGACAACATATCCTCACTTTTGTGGATGACAGCGCCTTAAATTTTCGTTACGATTTCACTCAATTCATGACACAACATTGGAGCGAAGAAATGACTTGGAGATGTGTGAATGTTGCAATGCCAAGCTTAATGCAGAAATCCATTTTATTAAAATCGTTAGTTGTTTTGCTTTGTGGCTTGCACTTCAGTGAAGGTTTGTTTGCTTGCAATCTCAAAGACAACGGCGACGGCACAGCAACGGATAGCGCTAGCGGAATTTCGATACGGATGTGTGCAATAGGCGTCACTGTTCAAAAGAGTGGGATATGTCAAGATACTGCATCAGCGGAAAAAATGAATCACGCTACGGCATTGAGAAGATACTCAAGCGGGACATGGCGTCTTCCAACAAGAGAGGAGATGAAGAAATTCAATGATGCATACCAGCTTTGCACGACCAACGGACATCCTTTTTACCAAACGACAATGTCCCGAAATATTGATTTCGCTGGAGGAAACTACGGTTTCTTAACGTCGACACCAGTTTCTAATAGTGACCCTCTCACAAGAGGGTATGCTAAAAATATAAAATTCTTTTTCCGGGCAAGATTGATTCGCGGCAGTGACCCCGACAAACGAGAAGGTTTTGCAAAGGATGTAGATGATCGTCATTCTGCATCTGATGTTTTTTATCTATTTAGCAGCACACATTCTGGTCAACCTGATAGCCAACAGCCGCCGGATCTTGCCAACCAAATTTATAGAGGAGCACCTCCCTCTAGCCAAAAAGAATGCTTCGATATACTTTCTCGAAGGGACTTATCGCCGCAAGATCAAATTGGACAAAATCTGGCCTGCTTGAAAGTTTTTCAGGCTAATCGCCGAGATATTCAGCCTAACTCAACCGTTGAAACATCTAACCAATCCCAACAACTCCAAGCCGCAGCCCAGCAGGCTCAGGCTGCGGCTGCGGCTGTGAATGTGCAGCAGCGGGCGGATGCGGATGCGCAGCGGCGCGGGCGGCGGGTGCATGATCCGGCGGCGGAGGCGCATGATTGCTTGCGGGTTGATCCCACGGGTTTGTTTGGCGCGATGGTCAATACCTGCTCTTACAAAGTGTGGTTCAACATGTGTGCCTTCAGGCCGCGCGAGTCGAACGCCCTCAACTCAGGCTGGCTCACCGGGCTCAATTGTGAGAATCAAAAATTCGGTCTAGATTCAGTCGGCCCCAATAGCCGATCTGCGATGCATACCAAAGGCGCAGAAGCCATCCATTACTTCGCCTGCAAAGACCCAGCGATGCCAGCCGACGCTTCCTTTGAAGGCGGCAACATCACCGCCCGCTGTCGTAATCTGGGGGGCAATTGAGATGCGGCGGGTTTCTTTGGGAGTTTTCAAAGCTATGCTTTTCCTTGCAGTGCTTTGGGGCATCGCCGTCCATGTCAATGCCCAGCCTTGTGAAGCGCAAGCGCAGAGCGCCTTGTCGGTAGCAGATACTCGGCGAGATATCGTTTCGTTCCTTCAAGGTAACTTTGGGTCAATGCCAAATGAGCGCCTTCAAAACAATTTTGAATCTGCGCGTTCAAGGGGTTCGAGCAATGCTGTTGCGGCGCTTGCAGCGTGTCTGGCTGGCTTGGAGTTGGGCAAACGCTCATCAGCAAGCGGGCAAGTGGCTGATGATCCGAAGGTGCGCGGACGTAGCGCGAGGGGCGGGTGATGCGGCGGCGGGGATGTTTGGTGGGTGGCTTGCTGGCTATTGCTGGCGGTTCGACGCTGGCTCAGTGGTCACCCAATATGCCGCGCATGGCTTTGGTTGTGGGCAACGGTGCCTACAAAGTCGCGCCTTTGCAAAGCACATTGAATGACGTGAACTTAATGGCTGATGCACTGCAGAGCGTGGGCTTTGCGGTAGAGCGATTCACCGATTTGACGGATAGGCAGTTTCAAAGCGCCGTAGAGGCGTTTGCTAGAAAAGCTGGGCGCGCTGGGGTGCTGAGCCTGGTGTATCTGGCAGGCCATGGTTCAACGGTGCGCGGGAGCATGCGATTTCTGGGTTTGAGTGCTGAGCCGGTGCGCTCTGAGGATGATGTGGAGAGGCATTCCACGGATTTGGCTTGGGTGCTGAAGACGATGGCAACTCAACGCAGCGTAGGCCCTGCGCCTCGTGCGCCGATTCTGCTGGTGGCGGATATGGATACGACAGAGGATTTTCTAGCCCCCGGAACGCCTCCAACCCATCCCGCTATCCTCAGAAAAACTCTGGAGCAAGAGAGCGGGACTTTGGTGATGCTGCCGAATGTGTTTGGCAGGAGCTCCCTTGAGACTGAAGACGGGAAGAATGGGATTTTGACTAAGCAGCTAGTGGCATCGTTGTCGTTTGAGGGGGCTACTTTGAACCAAATTGCAAACCGTACCTTGGTAATGGCACACCGGGAGTCAACGCAACGATTGAGCCCGCAAATTGTGCGTTCTAACGTGAACGCTGATGAAATTGTGTTCAAGCCTCGGCAAGATGATCCGAAGGTTCGTGGGCGCAGTGCGCGGGGTGGGTGAGCTGCTCTCGCTTGACGCTTGGCTGTCACTGAAACCTAGCTAGAAGCTCCGCGATATCTTGATAACCTAAATCTAAGGCCACATCCGCAGCAGTGTGGCCTTTGTTGTTTTTGGCGTTGCGGTCTGCACCTGCGGCGAGCAGGATGCGCACGCCTTCTGGCCAGCGTTGGATGACGGCTTGGTGGAGGGCGGGGTTGCCTTCGGCGGTGCGGGCGTTGGGCGATGCACCTTGCGTGATAGCTTGGCGCAGAGCTGCAGTATCTTTGCCTTGGATGGCAGCGAAGAGCTTGTCTGGCGAGGGGATGATGGCGCGCGCTGATGGCGTGGCCATAGGGCGAGCAGCGCTGACGATGGATGGCGGCGCGGATGCAGATGGCGCTGCATAACCTGGCGCTGCGGCGCTCACATCGGCAGTGGCTTTTTCCGACGGTGCAGCGGCACGTGCTGTTGGTGTTGGAGCAGCCGCTGGAGCGGTGGCGATGGCAGGCGTGGCTTCTTGCGTGCGTGACCGGTTGGATTCTGGTTCAGTGACACCAGCAGTTGCGCCAGCGGGCGCTGCAACGCGGGCTGGGGCGGTAATCGCGATAGAAGACGCTTCTGCTCTTGGGGACGCCGTTTCGGTTGTCGCTGTTTTGGCTTCGCTGAGTTTCTTGGCAGGTGTTTCTTTGGGCATTGCTGCGGCCATTGGCGCTTGGGCGATAGCCGCAGCTGAGGAGACAGCTGCATCGGATGCAGCTGATGGCGTGGGCACTGGGGCTGGAGCAGCGGGAGGAAGTGTAGGCGCTGTCGCTACGATGCTTGCGCTA
>JAAFJC010000038.1 GCA_013297925.1 Comamonadaceae bacterium | reverse complement strand
ATGAGCCATCGGTGGTGGCGATTCGCCATGAAGGTGGCCCGCAAGGCAAAAAAGTGATTCAGGCCGTGGGCAAAGAAGCCAAGGCCATGCTGGGCAAAGTGCCGGGCAATATTGAAGCCATTCGCCCGATGAAAGACGGCGTGATCGCCGATTTCGTGATCACCGAGCAGATGATCAAGCAGTTCATCAAGATGGTGCACCCGCGCAGCTTGCTCACGCCTAGCCCGCGCATCATCATCTGCGTGCCTTGCGGCTCAACGCAGGTGGAGCGCCGCGCAATCCGCGATGCAGCTGAAGCGGCAGGCGGCAGCCCGGTGGATTTGATTGAAGAGCCGATGGCGGCGGCAATTGGTGCAGGCCTGCCCGTTTCTGAGGCCTCTGGCTCGATGGTGGTGGACATTGGCGGCGGCACGACCGAAGTGGGCGTGATCTCGCTGGGCGGCATGGTCTACAAAGGCTCGGTGCGCGTGGGTGGCGATAAGTTTGACGAAGCCATCATCAACTACATTCGCCGCAACTACGGCATGCTGATTGGCGAGCCCACAGCTGAAGCGATCAAAAAACAAATTGGCTCGGCCTTCCCCGGCTCCGAAGTCAAAGAGATGGAAGTCAAAGGTCGCAATCTCTCCGAGGGCGTGCCGCGTGCATTCACGATCTCATCGAATGAAGTGCTGGAAGCCTTGACCGATCCACTGAATCAGATTGTGTCAGCCGTGAAGAATGCTTTGGAGCAAACACCTCCCGAGCTGGGCGCAGACATTGCCGAGCGCGGCATGATGCTCACGGGCGGCGGTGCGCTGCTGCGCGATCTGGATCGCTTGCTGGCGGAAGAGACTGGCTTGCCCACGCTCGTGGCTGAAGATCCGCTGACTTGCGTGGTGCGCGGCTGCGGCATTGCGCTGGAGAATTCTGGCCACCGCATGGGCAGCATCTTTGCTTCGGAATGAAGCAGCTTCGCTTAGCCCACTGATCGCCCGCTGCTGTAGGAGTCCGCTGTGCCATTAGGAACACTGGACCGCTCCCCACCGCCTTTCTTCAAGCAAGGGCAATCGGCCCTTTCTAAGCTGATGTTGTTCTCGGCGTTGGCGCTATTCCTTATGGTGGCGGATACGCGCTTTAAGCTCACCGGGCCGATTCGCGTGGCGGTGGCCACCGCGCTGTATCCCGTGCAATGGCTGGTGATGCGCCCGATTGAGATGGCGCGCGGCGGCAGCGCCTATTTCATGTCGCTCACTGATGCACAAAAGGCGCAAGCCGAGGCTGAAAGGCGCTTGGCGGCGCAAGCTCAGCGCGCAGCACTTGTGGAGCAGCTCGGGCTAGAAAACGACCGCCTGCGCAAGCTGCTCGCATTGAAAGAGCGCACGACGACGCCAGCGCAGGCTGCTCAAGTGGTGTATGACGCAGCGGATCCGTTCACGCGTCGCGTGATGGTGGATAAAGGTAGTGCACAAGGCATCAAGAATGGCTCGCCAGTCATGGATGAGGTGGGTGTGCTCGGACAGGTGACGCGCGTGTATCCGCTCTCCAGCGAGGTGACGCTAGTGATTGACCGTGACCATACGATTCCTGTGCTCAACACGCGAACTGGCGCGCGTAGCGTGGTGTATGGCGATCCCTCGGTGCACGGCGGCACACTTGAGCTGCGCTTTATGGCTGGCAATGCGGATGTGCAGCAAGGCGATATCTTGACGACGAGTGGGGTCGATGGTGTGTATCCGCCGGGCATTCCCGTAGCAAAAGTAGATAAGGTGGAGCGGCGCGCAGACTCTGCGTTTGCCAAGATCAGCTGCCAGCCTTTAGCCAATACTTTAGGCGCACGGCATGTGATGATCCTAGAGCCATATTCAGTGCAAATACCGATTCCAAGCCCCGCAGAAACTGCGCAAGCAGCTCCTAAAAAAGGAGCAAAAAAATGATCATGCGCGCTGGGCAGCAATTGCTGCTGCCCGTTAAGCCGTGGTTCATTTGGGCCTCCCTCGTGGTGGCGCTCATGATCAATGTGCTGCTCTCCACGCTGTTTGGCCGCGCTGCTTGGCCGCCCGATATGCTCGCTCTGGCGCTGGTGTTTTGGGTGATCCATCAGCCGCTGCGCGTAGGCGTTGGCACAGCATTTGTGTTTGGCCTGTGCATGGATGTGCATCAGGGCGCGCTACTTGGGCAGCATGCGCTGGCTTACACGGCGCTCAGCTTTTTCGCGATCACGATTTCGCGCCGCTTGCTTTGGTACAGCATTCCTTCGCAAGCGTTGCAGATTTTTCCCTTGCTTGCAGCTGCGCATGCGCTGCAATTGGTGGTGCGTCTGCTGGCAGGGCACGCCTTTCCGGGCTGGGATTTTGTGCTCGCACCTGTGATTGAGGCCTTGCTTTGGCCCATCGTTACCGTGATCTTGCTCGCGCCGCAAATGCGCGCGCCTGATCCAGATGCGAATAGGCCGTTGTAGAAGCGAATGCCATGACCGAACTTCGCAATGTAGAAGCAGAGCTCTCAAAATTCCGCCGCCGCATCTTGGTGGCAAGTGGTGTGGTGCTGTTCGCGTTTTTGCTGCTGGTGATTCGTCTTGTCTGGTTGCAAGTGGTGCGCCATGATGATTTTGAAGAGCAGGCCGAGAGCAACCGCACTGCGATTGTGCCCATCGTACCCAATCGCGGCTTGATCATGGATCGCAACGGCATCACGCTGGCCACCAACTACTCGGCCTATACGCTGGAGATCACGCCTTCTAAATTGCCCGGCACTTTGGAAGAAACGATCGATCAACTCAGTACCTTGGTGGAAATTGCACCACGCGATAAGCGCCGCTTTAAAAAGCTTCTCGATGAATCCAAAAGCTTCGAATCGCTGCCCATTCGCACGCGCTTGTCGGATCAAGAAGTGGCTCGCTTTGCCGCGCAGCGCTTTCGATTTCCTGGCGTGGATATCAAGGCGCGGCTGTTTCGCCAGTATCCGCATGGCGAGCTGGCCAGCCATGTGATTGGCTATATTGGCCGCATCAATCAGCGCGAAAAAGAGCAGATTGAAGAGTGGCCAGAGCAGCAGCAGACCAATTACAAAGGCACAGAGTACATTGGCAAACTAGGCGTGGAGCAGAGCTTTGAGCAGCAGCTGCACGGCATCACCGGCGTGGAAGAGATGGAGACTTCAGCTGGCGGCCGCGCGGTGCGCAAGCTGGCGAGCAATCCCGCAACGCCAGGCAATACGATCAAGCTGTCCATAGACATAAAGTTGCAAAAACTGATTGAAGAGATGTATGGCGACAGGCGTGGAGCGTTGGTGGCGATTGATCCTCGCAATGGCGAGGTGCTGGCTTTTGTGAGCATGCCCACCTTTGATCCGAATCTGTTTGTTGAGGGCATTGATGTTGAGAACTGGCAAAACTTGAACGAAAGTATTGACAAGCCCCTGCTCAACCGAGCCCTGCGCGGCACCTATCCACCGGGCTCCACCTACAAGCCATTCATGGCGCTGGCCGCTCTAGAAACAGGCAAACGCAGCGCGAGCACGATCATCAACGATGCTGGCTCATGGACCTTTGGTGGCCACACCTTCCGCAGCCACGGCGATGGCGGCTTGGGCGCGGTGGATATGTATCGCAGCATCGTGAAATCATCGAATGTGTACTACTACTCGCTGGCGAATGAGCTCGGCGTGGATGCGATGCATGATTTCATGAAGCCGCTGGGCTTTGGGCAACACACGGGCATCGATATCAACGGTGAGGTGCGTGGCGTGTTGCCCAGCCAAGAATGGAAACGCACCTATTACAAGCGAGCTGAGCAGAAGAAATGGTACGCCGGCGAGACCATCTCACTGGGCATCGGACAAGGCTACAACACCTTCACCATGTTGCAGTTGGCGCATGCCACAGGGATATTGGCCAACGGTGGTATCCGATATCAGCCCAAATTGGTGACCGCTACGCAAGATGCCTTAAACCGCAATTGGATCCCGACCGCTAAAGAGCCACCACTTAGTCTGGGTTACAAGCCAGAGAATATTGCGGTGATCAACCGTTCATTGGTGGGTGTGACGAAAGAGGGCACATCAGCGCGGGTGTTCGCTGGGGCTGGCTATACAAGCGGTGGCAAAACGGGCACGGCTCAGGCGGTGACGATTGGCCAGAAAGACAAATACAACGCCTCCAAAATGGAAGAGCACCAACGCGACCACGCGCTCTACATGGCCTTTGCACCGGCAGAGAATCCACAAATCGCCTTGGCCGTCATCGTGGAAAACGCCGGCTTTGGCGCTGAGCATGCCGCACCGATTGCTCGGCGTGTGTTTGATTATGTTCTGCTTGGTCAATACCCAAGCGAAGAAGATCTGGCGGCTGTGAAAAAAGGCCAAGCCGCAGCACCGATTGGTAAGCCACGCAAAGCGGATGAAATACCTTGGAAGGCTGCTCAGCCTTGATTTTTGAGGCGGTTTAAGCAGTTTGCCCGCACAGAACGTGCGCAAGCAGCTATACTTTTAGGAGCAATTCTAGCTGCGTGATGAAATGCGTGGCCACATCCCAACCCGTTTGATCAGTGATTTCTTGGAAACAGGTGGGGCTGGTGACGTTGATTTCAGTGAGCTGCTCGCCTATCACATCAAGGCCAATCAAAAACAAACCGCGCTTGGCCAGAATCGGGCCGATGTGCTCGGCGATTTCACGATCCCGCTGCGTGATCGGTTGCGCGACGCCCTTGCCGCCGGCCGCTAAATTGCCACGCACCTCGCCACCTTGCGGGATGCGAGCGAGGCAGTAAGGCACAGGCGCGCCATTGATCACGAGGATGCGTTTATCGCCCTGCTCAATCGCGGGGATGAACTTTTGCACCATCACGGTTTGCGTGCCATCTTTGTTGAGCGTTTCGATGATACCGCCGAGGTTCAAACCATCAGCTTTCACGCGAAAAATACCTGCGCCGCCCATGCCATCGAGCGGTTTCAAAATGATGTCTTTGTGCTCGGCATGGAAACGTTTGATGTCAGAGGCATCGCGCGTGACCAGTGTTGGCGAGACGAATTGCGGGAACTCCATGATGGCAAGCTTCTCGGGATGATCTCGCAGTGATCGAGCCTTGTTGAATATCTTCGCGCCTTCACGCTCGGCCTGCTCCAGGAGATGCGTGGCATAGAAATACTCGCTGTCAAACGGCGGATCTTTGCGCATGATCACGCCATCAAAATCTTTCAAGGCCTGTGGCCGCTCATCGGGCTTGGCTTGCTTCGCGTTGAACCAATGTTCAAGCTCGCCAGTCAACTCAATATCGCGCACATAAGCAGTCACTAGGCTGCCGCTTTGCCACATCACGTCTTTGGGCTCACAAGCGCTGAGCGTGTGGCCGCGCGCTACAGCCGCTCGCATCATGGCGAAGGTACTGTCTTTGTAGGTTTTAAACGTTTCGAGTGGATCGGCGATGAAGAGGATGTGCATCAGTTTTCTCAGGCTTGTTTAGCCCGATAGTTTTGCACAAACAGCGCCAAGCTGCCGGCCACCACGCCCCAGAAGGCCGCGCCGATACCGGCGAGCGTTACGCCGCTCAACGTGACTAAGAAAGTAATGATGGCTGCGTCGCGGTGCTTTTCGTCTTGCAGGGCGGTGGCGAGGCCGCCAGCAATCGTTCCTAAGAGCGCCAAGCCAGCAATCGCCGCGATCAGTTCTTTGGGAAAGGCGGTGAGCAGTGCGGTGACGATGCTGGCAAACAGGCCAATGAAAATGTAAATGATGCCGCAGACAGCAGAGGCGATGTAGCGCTTGTCTGCATCAGGATGCGCCTCTTTGCCCATGCAAATCGCGGCGGTGATGGCAGAGAGATTCAGTGCAAATGCGCCAAAGGGTGCGAGCAGGAATGTGGCCACACCCGTCATGCTGATGATTTTGGAGAGCGGCATCTGGTAGCCCGATGCGCGAATGGCTGCCACGCCAGGCAAATTCTGCGAAGCCATCGTCACGATGAAGAGCGGCAGCGCCAGGCTAATGGCTGCGCCCCAAGAGAACTCAGGCATCACGAATACTGGCTTTGCTAAAGAAAAAGTGATGTTCGCCGGCGTATATTCTGCGCGGAGCGCTACGAAAATAATAGCGATTATCAAAGTGAGCACCACGGCATAGCGTGCGTTCCAGCGTTTGCCCAGCAGATAGGTGATGAGCATGAGCACGACCAGCATCCAATTCGTTTGCGCGGCCACAAAGCCTTGCATGCCAAAGCGCGCGAGAACGCCAGCCAGCAGCGCAGCAGCAATCGCCATCGGGATACGATCCATGAGTTTCTCAAACAGGCCAGTCACGCCAGCGAGTGTGATGAGCACAGCGCAAATCATGAAAGCGCCCACGGCTTCGTTCATCGAGTAGCCTTGGCCAGAAGCACCGGCCACGCCCGCCACAGCCAGCACCGCCGCCCCCGGCGTGCTCCAAGCCACCATCACGGGTTTGCGCAAGATGAGCGATGGCACAAGAGAGCACAAGCCCATGCCAATGCCTAGCGCCCACATCCAAGAGGTGAGTTGCTCAGGCGTGGCTTTGAAGGCTAGTGCTGCCGAGAACACAATGGCCACCGAGCTGGTGAAGCCCACGAGCACCGCGACGAAACCCGCAGTCGCCGCAGAGAGCGAAAAATCTTTGAAGAAGGCCGTCAAATCAAATCTCGGCTAGATCTCAACCTTAGAGCCCAGCTCCACCACGGCGTTGTTTGGCAAGCGCAAGAAATCAGCCGCAGCGCTGGCGTTGTGATGCATTTGCGCAAACAGTTTTTCACGCCATTCACTCATGCCGCCACCAATGGTTGGCACGACCACATCGCGTGATAGGAAATAGCTGGTTTGCATCGGATCGAGCTCGCAGCCTCGGCTGGTGATCTGTTGCAAGGCCTCGGGTACATCGGGATCGTTTTTGAAGCCGAAATTCAGCGTCACTTGCCAGCAGTCATGCCCCAGCGGCTCGATCTGTACGCGTTTGTTCAAGCCAATCCACGGCACTTCATGGCTTTTGACCGTCACAAACAAATTGTGCTCATGCAATACCTTGTTGTGCTTTAAGTTATGCAGCAACGCGTTGGGCACAGTGCCTTGCTCGTTACTCAAAAACACAGCGGTGCCTTCCACGCGTGTTGGCGGGCTGACAAACACCGCTTCCAGAAAGCTGCTCAAGTCGATGCCATCTTGCTTCGTCTTTTCATGCAGAAGTTTGCGACCCTTCTTCCAAGTCATCATGAGCGTGAAGATGGCTGCACCAATGACAAGCGGAAACCAGCCGCCATCTAGCAACTTGAGCATATTCGATGCCCAGAAAGCGAAATCCACCACGAAGAACACCGCCGTCGCCGCAATGCACAGCCACAGCGGATACTTCCAAGCATGGCGGATCACGAAGAAAGTGAGGATGGTCGTGATCAGCATGTCGGTCGTTACCGCAATGCCGTAAGCCGAGGCCAATGCCCCCGAAGATTTGAACATCACCACCGCCAGCACAATCGCCACAAACAGCGCCCAATTTACGAAGGGAATGTAGATCTGCCCGGTCTCTTTGGTCGAAGTGTGTAGCATGCGTAAGCGCGGCAAGAAGCCGAGCTGCACCACTTGCTTGGTGACAGAAAATGCGCCAGAAATCAAGGCTTGCGATGCAATCACGGCAGCCATCGTTGCCAAGATCACGAGTGGAATCAACATCCACCCTGGTGCCATCATATAAAAAGGATTCTTCACCGTCTCTGGCCGAGCCAGCAGCAAGGCGCCCTGACCGAAATAATTGAGCGTCAGCGCTGGCATCACGACCAGGAACCAAGCGATGCGAATAGGGCGTTTGCCGAAATGACCCATGTCTGCGTATAGGGCCTCTGCGCCCGTCACGCAAAGCACCACCGCACCCAAAATGATGAAAGTCGTGCCTGGGTTGTGCCACATGAATAAAAGCGCGTAGTGTGGGCTTAAGGCTTTCAGGATCGCCGGGTAATCCAAAATGTGAAAGATGCCCAAGCCGGCTAGCGTGGTGAACCACACCAAAGTGATGGGCCCAAAAAATTTACCAATGCCTGCCGTGCCGCGTTTTTGTACCAAAAATAAACACAGCAAAATGATCAAAGAGACCGGCACAACGTATTTCTTGAACTGCGGCGAAATCACTTCTAGGCCTTCCACTGCTCCGAGCACAGAAATCGCCGGTGTAATCACGCCATCGCCGTAAAACAAGCAAGTACCAAAGATGCCGACAATCAGCAATACACGACGAAGCTCAGGTTTGTCGCTGACGGCGCGCGAAGCCAATGTCAGCATCGCTACCAACCCACCCTCACCCTCGTTGTCAGCCCGCAACACCAGCGCGACGTACTTGACGGAAACAATGACCGTCAAAGTCCAGAAGATCAGCGACAAGATGCCATAGATGTTTTGTGGCGTAAATTCCACATGCCCAGATCCAAAAATCTCCTTCATGGCGTATAGCACACTGGTACCGATGTCGCCGTACACCACGCCGACAGCGCCGATGACTAATGCAGTAAGGGAGGTTTTTTGTGTGGACACAGAGAAGTATCGTAACGCAGTTCAGGATAGTCCAGCAATGCCAGAAATGCTGTTTTTTTATATCTCGAGACTTTTATGCGAATTCGTAAGAAAGTAACACAATCAGTCTTCGTGACAAATTGTGAGAAAATACCGTAAAGTAAAAAAACAATAGTATTAACAAAGACTTGGTTGGGTAAACTCGTGCTGCTTCTAGCTGCGTGTGTTTTTAATATTGGCGAGCAATTTTGGTAAATATTAAGAAGAAGGTCATCAACTTTCTTTTCTTTTCGTTGTGGAGACTGCGATTAGCTAACGCTTGGGCGTTTGGCTTCTTGTTGCTTTCCTGCGCGGCGATGTTGCAAGCGCCCGCTCAGGCACAAACTCAAATTACCAATACCGCTTTCATTTCTGTTCCCTCTGGCGTAACGAATACAGGTGCTGGCTGTACGGGTGGCACGTGTACCGCTGCTGACTCCGACCCCATCACACCCAGCCGCCCAACGATTTCCAAATCGTTTACGCCAAGCACGATCAGTGCCGGTGGCACCACCCTTTTGGTGATTACATTCACCAATACACACCAACTGGTTTCTGCCACATTCACAGCGGCTTTTGTGGATTCATATCCTGCGAATATGAGCAATTCAGCTGCCCCATTGGCAGCTACGACATGTGCCAGCTCCACAGTGACTGCAACTCCCGGGGCGGGATCGTTGAGCGTCTCATCTGGAACGGTCATCCCCCCAGGGGCCTCATGCTCAGTTTCTGCTGTTGTGACTAGCTTGGCCTCTGGGACAAACACTTTGCCTGCAGGCTCGTTATCGACAACACTAGGCACCAACACTGCTACTGTTACGGCAACCTTGACAGCCAACCTGGCCGATGTGAGCACGACCATCCAGTTGCCGGGCTCTGGCGTGGCGGGCACCACCGTGAGCGCGACGGTGACCTTCACCAACAACGGCGCGGCCACCACCACCTTCACGGCCACCATCACCACCGATGTGAGCACGACCATCCAGTTGCCGGGCTCTGGCGTGGCGGGCACCACCGTGAGCGCGACGGTGACCTTCACCAACAACGGCGCGGCCACCACCACCTTCACGGCCACCATCACCATCAACGGCGTCTCCACCGTCACCACCACCGTGGTGGCCCCTGGCACACCGGTCACCATCCCGATCGTGGTCACCGTGACCACGGCAGGGGCGACCGTCACCGCTGGCGTGGGCACGACCACGGTGCCAGAGACGGATCTGACCAACAACACCCAGACACGCACTCTGACAGCTTTGTTCGCAGATGTCAGCGTGAGTTTGGTTCTGTCTGCAAGTAGTTCACCAGTTGGCAGTACGGTGAGTGGTACAGCGACTTATATTAATTTAGGTGGTGCTGCAGTTACGTTCACTCCCACCTATGTCATTGGTTCGATAACGGTAACGGGCCCAGCAATTACGCTTGTTGCTGGTGCCAGTTCAACACTGGTCGTACCTGGGACAATTACTGTGGGTCTTAGTGGCGTAACAGTTACTGCGGCCGTCGGAGTGACGAACATACCAGAGACCTCGGCTGCTAACAACACGGCAACTCGGACAGTTACCCCTCTAGCACCGGATTCAAGCGTATCGGGACGGGTCTGGCTGGATGTGAACAGTGATCGCAATTACACCCCCGGAACTGATCAGGATCTCGCGGGCTGGCGCGTTGAGTTGCTGAACAGCAGTGGAACCATAGTCGGTACAGCAACGACCGGCGTCACAGGCTCGTACATCATTTCTGGGCAGGTTCCCAGTTCCGTCGCAGGCACGTACACCATCCGCTTCCGCAATCCAAGTGGTGAAGTGATAGTTACAACGCCACTGAACCAAGCAACCTCCACATTTAGTGGCAACCCATCAACTGGAACGACAACCAGCGCGGTAAACGGCACACGTACTATAGGTGGAGCCATTGGTAATATCACGCTTTATCCTGGCGACAACACAGTCCTGCAAAACTTGCCGATTGACCCGAGCGGCGTTATCTATGATGCGGTAACACGTCTTCCTGTGAGTGGTGCAGTTGTAACCTTGATTGGCCCGAACAACCTGCCAGTACCGGGCGCATGCTTGGTCCAAGGTGCATCGTCACAGACAACGAACGCGACCGGTATTTATCGTTTCGATTTGTTTAGCGTGCCGCCGGTAGGTTGCGTTCTGCAGACGGGTGTTTATATATTGCAAGTAACGCCACCATCCGGCTATGCAGCACCTCAAGCAGCGTTAGGTGGTGTCAGTGCAGCGGGTGTAGCGGTAGGTGTTGTTGGCAACACCTACACGCCGCCAAACGCTCCTGGTCTTGAGGTGCAAATGCAGCCGAATGCTACTGCGCCTGCGGTAGGTGTGAATGGTGCGGCGGCAGTCGGTGGCGTGGGTACACAGTATTTCTTACGCATAAACATCAATCCTGCGACCAGCTCGGGCGTGATTCACAACCACATTCCGCTCGATCCTCTGGCCAGCGGCGCTATTTTGGTGAACAAGGTGGGTGACAAGTCAGTTGCTGAAGTGGGCGATTCCGTGAAATACACCATCCGCATGCGCAATACGACTGCTGGTGCTATTCCAAATGTCCAGTTGGAAGATTTGTTGCCTGCTGGCTTCAGATACATCCGTGGTACAGCCCGCCTGAATGGCGCTGTTTTGGCTGATCCAGCGGGTGGCATTGGTCGTGCCTTGACCTTCAATATCGGCTCGGCTGGTGTGATCCCTGCCGCTACTACTTGGGAGCTGACCTACTTCGTTCGCTTAGGTGTAGGCTCTCAGCAGGGTGACGGTATTAACCGTGCAACCGCCGTATTCCAAGGCGTATCAGGTCAGGTCCGCTCAAATACTGCGCAGTTCAGAGTGCGTGTGCAAGGTGGCGTATTCAGTAATGAAGGTTGCATCATCGGCAAGGTGTATGTGGACTGCGATGGCACGCACACACAAAACAATGCAAGTGGTTCACGTGAGTTGGGCATCCCCGGCGTACGTTTGATCATGCTCGATGGCACGCAAATCACAACAGACAGTGAAGGTAAGTACAGCATTTGCGGCGTGAAACCACAAACCCATGTGATCAAAGTCGATCGCACGACCTTGCCTAAGGGCTCGCGTCTCTTGCCGTCATCTAACCGCAATGCCGGCGTGGGTGACAGTCTCTTCGTTGATCTCAAAGGCGGTGAGTTAGCTCGCGCAGACTTTATCGAAGGCTCATGCTCACCCGAAGTATTGGATCAAGTGAAGGCCCGTCGTACCCAAGCCGATGTCTTAGCGCCGCAGAAAGAAACAGACTCTGATTTGAAGATCGAAAACCGACCCTTGCAGATTGAGCAGCAAATCCTGCCAAGTCTTCGTCCAGAAGCGCCAGCACCGGGCAATGCTGGAGGTAAAGCGCCATGATCTTACGTTTCACCCCTATTGCCTTAGCGATCGCTTTGCTGCCTACAACAGTTTGGGCGCAGCCTGCATCTGCCACCACCATGGCTGCGACGAGCGCTGACGTGCCCGAAGCAAAAAGTTTGTTTGAGACGGGTGGTCAAGCTGACATCGGTCCACGTCCTTTCAACTCTTTCTTGTCTCGATTGGCCTCACCCGTTGAGAAAATAAAACTTGAATCTGCTAAAGACAATTTGCCAGCTGATGGTGTGAGCAGCAATGAAATCCGTCTGCAATTGTTTGACAACAAAGGTCAAATCCTCAAGGGCGAGCAGTTGGTCACCATTGAAGTCAATGGCGGCGCGCGTATTTTGTTGCCGGGGCGGCTGACGTCTGAATCTGGTGCTGATCGTGGAGATATTGATCGCGTCACGCCGGGTGTGCAAGCCAAAGTGGTAGATGGACAACTGTCGTTCAAGTTGCTTGCCCCTTACCAGCCCGATGCTGTGACTGTCCGCGTGAGTATTCAAGGTGTGAGCGAACGCTTGATCGTGCGCTATGTGCCTGATCTTCGCGAGATGATCGCGGTTGGTTTGATTGAAGGTCGTCTGCGCTCGGATAAGTTTGATCCGAAAGCTATCGTTCCAGTGCGCGAAAACGATGGATTTGAAGAAGAGCTGAAAGGCTTCAACAAAGAATTCAATGGCGGCCGATCCAACTTCGGAGCGCGAGCAGCGCTTTACTTGAAAGGCAAAGTCAAAGGTGACTATCTGCTGACTGTCGCGTATGACTCTGATAAAGATACGCGCAAACAGCTGTTTGAAACCATTGATCCCAATGCCTTCTATCCGGTGTATGGTGACTCCAGCCTCAAAACCAAGGATGCACAAAGTACGGGCAAGCTCTACGTTCGTTTGGACAAAAACCGTAGCTACTTGCTGTGGGGTGACTACACCACACAAGACCCCAATCCCGCACGCCGCTTGAGCCAATACAACCGGACATTGCCTGGCCTTCGCGGCCACTATGAAGAAGGTAATGCTATCGTTAACACTTTTGTGGCGCAAGAAAGCTTCAAACAAGTCGTGGATGAATTCCCTGCGCGAGGTGTTTCTGGCCCTTATTCGGTATCTAATCCCAATGGCATCAAAGGCACAGAGCGCGTTGAGTTGATTGTGCGCAAGCGCGATCAGACCTCGGTAATTTTGAAAGTCACGCCCCTGGCGCGAGAGTCTGACTACGAGTTTGAGCCCTTCAATGGTCAGATCTTGTTCCGAACCGCAGTGCCGAGTATTGACGACCAACTCAATCCTGTCTCGATCCGCATCAGCTATGAAATAGAGCAAGGTGGCAAGCGCTACTTTACTTATGGTGCTGATGCGCAGTACAAATTCTCGGATCGCTTGACATTGGGCGCAGCTGTCGCGCGTGATTCCAATCCTTTAACGGGGCAAACGATTGTTGGTGCTAACTTAGCACTCAAGCTCAGTAAAAACACAGAAGTGATTGCTGAAGTGGCGCGCTCAAAGAGTTTGGTGAACACTGACACAGGATTTAATACCAATAACAGCGCTAATTTCGCTAATAAATCAGGCGAATTCGATGGAAATGCAGTTCGCGTCGAAATTCGCCATGCTGATGACCAGTTGCGTGCAAATGCTTATGTGCAACGCGCTGATCAGGACTTCAATAATGCTTCGAGTGGCGTTACTGGTGGTAAGCAAGAAATTGGTGGCGCAGTCACTTACAAAGCCACTGAAAAAATAACAGTTACAGCGGACGCGCAACGCTCTCAAGACAAAAATGTAGGTACTGATAACACGACGGCATCACTTGCCGCCGACCTGAAGATGACGGATCGTTTAACGATCGGCGGTGGTATTCGTCGTGTAGATCAAAATGCATTGAGTTCTGCTCAACAGTCCATCAATAATTGTTTGACTTTTAACAATACCTACAGCGGCACGATTACAGGCTACAACACGGGCTTTGGTATCAGCCAAGTAGGCAATCAGCAAATTGATCCAGCCACTGGCTTGCCGGTTGTCTGTAATCCAGTCACTACCCCCGCACAAGCTGTAGATCGAACCTCAGTTTTCTTAAGGGCAGGCTATCAAGCGACTGAAAATCTTACAGTCAATGGCGAGCTACAAAAAATTTCTGGCACCGATCCAGCCAGCACGGCCAAGATTGGCTTGCGCTATGCCGCTAGCAAAACAGTTGATCTCAGCGCTGAGATGCAACGTGAGTTTGGCTCAGGTAACAACAACCTGTACCGTCTCGGCGCAGATTGGCGCGTTGCAGAAAAAACGCGTCTGTACTCGCGCTATGAATATGCACACACCTATAGCAGCAGTTATGACTTAGGCATCGGCTCTCTGTCGCGCGCATTTGCATTGGGCGTCGATACCCAATACATGCAAGATGGCTCGCTCTATAGCGAATACCGTTTGAACGACAGCGGCTCGGGCAAGACGATCCAAAACGCCATTGGATTACGCAACGGCTGGAATGTTGCTGAAGGCCTGCGTTTGCTCACCAATGCAGAGCATATCAACAGCACAGCGGGTAATTCAACAGCACTGAGCTTAGGCGTCGAATACACCGCCAGTCGGCTTTGGAAAGGTTCTTCTCGCATTTCTTGGCGTGAAGACAAAGACAACACCAATTGGCTGTTCACAGCCAGCGCAGCCCGCAAGCTGGATCGCGATTGGACGCTGATTGCTCGCGAATATTTGAACTTTATCAATCCGAAGAACGGCAGTGCAGATACACGCCAAAACCGTTTCCAAGTTGGTTTTGCCTATCGCCCGGTAGACAACAACAAGTTTGACGCGCTCGGCCTCTACGAGCAAAAGGCAGAGCGCTCTGCTGACAAAGACAGCGATACCAATATCATCAGCTTGCGCGCTAACTACCACCCCTCACGCCCTTGGTGGTTGACCGGCCGCTTTGCCTACAAGCAGGTGAATGAGTTACTGGCCGGTACAGTGAACGATTCCTACAGCGCAACATTGATCGGTGGCCGCATCACCTATGACGTCACTAATCGCTGGAGTATTGGTGGGATCACAACGCTTTTGGTAGGCAGCGGAGGTGGTCGTCAGTATGCCTATGGCCTAGAAGTCGGCTACACCGTGATGGACAACCTGATCGTAGGCTTGGGCTACAACTGGCGCGGCTTCAATGGTGGAGATCTGGTAGGCAGTGACTACACTAACCGCGGCTGGGTGCTCAATGTGCGCTACAAATTTGATGAAGACTTGTTCAAAGGATCAGATGCTGGCGTGAACCGCACGCTCGATCCCAAAGGCGCACCCAGCACTGGCTCCGGTGCTGCGCCCGGCAATGCTTTGCCACCTACTCCACGATGAATCACCAGCTACAGCGCCAAGTTTTCAAGAGGCCCGCTATGAAACCCCTGTTTTTAAGCCTTTTTATACCGCTCGTCCTCATGGGATGCGCGCAGACCGCTACGAAAAACGAAGCGCCTGGCCCGGCGAGTCAAGCCACAGGCCTCGCCGCTCAGCAGCAGCGCATTACTGAAGAGAAAGTGCTCGCAGATCGTAAAACGATTGAAGCACTACAGCAGCGCTTGCGCAAGCTCAATGAATCCGGTATTCCGCAAAACAATTACCCGCTGGCCAAAGCGCAGTGCTGGCTGGATACTGCAAAGACGCAGTTTCACGAAAATGATCGCACAGGTTATATCGAAGAATCACTGACAGAGTCTCAAAAAATTATTCAGGCCTTAGAGGCCGATAAAAACGCCCGAGCTGGATTTGATACGCCCTTGGTTGCGCGTAGCAGCCGTTTGCGTGATGATTTGTGGATGGAGCTGGGCAAATACAAAAACAATACCGCCACACTCGCTTGCAATGCACGCACCGTAGCTTGTGCAGAGATTCGCTTGGTTCGTGCTGGCCATGCCGATGAACAAACCGGATGGCGCGCCGCCACGCCGCATGTGATGATGGCGGAAGACAGTCTGCGCCGTGCGCGCGTTGAAGCTGATAGCTGCGTTGCTGTCGTCACAGCGCAAGCTGCCACACCTGCATCAGTTGCCCCGCCAGCCTCCGCTGCAGCACCTGTGGTACGCGAAGTTACCAAAGAAACTTTTGTGATTTTGGCCGATACTTTGTTCAAGTTTGACAAGTCTGGCCGCGATGATATGTTGCCTGGCGGCAAAGAGCGATTGGCGACTGTTGCCAACCGCTTGAAGACTTACCAATCAATTGCCACCCTCAATATCGCTGGTCACACAGATCGCTTGGGTTCAGATACGTATAACGATAGCCTGTCAGCCCGCCGCGCCGCTACTGTGCTCGAGTATCTGGGTTCCCTGGGTGTGAAGGCTGCAAAGAGCGAGGCTATTGGTAAAGGCGAGCGTGAGCCAGTGACGACGCAATGCAGCAACAAACTGCCACGTGCCGAGCAGATCGCTTGCTTGCAACCCGATCGCCGAGTGACGATCGAGGTCACCGGCTCAGTAAAGTAAATCGAGCGCGCTGATCCCATCGGTTCACCGCTTCATCGATCCAAGGCTTGGCGTTTGCAAAAAGCGTCAAGCCTTTTCTCTTTACACAAGCGAAACACGATCAGCTCACAATCAGCCTATGCAAAACCTGCTGTTGATTGATGACGACCAGCGCTTAGGCGGCATGCTGGGCGACTATTTGCGTGCACAAGGATTTGGCTTCCAGCATGCGCCAGATGGCCGCGCTGGCCTGTCTCAAATTCAGGCCTTAAAGCCTGATTTGGTGATTCTGGATCTCATGATGCCAGGTATTGATGGGTTAGAGGTATGCAAGCAATTACGAGCTTTGCAACTGCCTGTACGGCATACACCTGTACTGATGCTAACAGCCAAGGGCGATCCGATGGAGCGCGTGGTGGGTTTAGAGCTTGGCGCGGATGATTATGTGGCCAAGCCATTTGAGCCGCGTGAGCTTCTGGCGCGGATCAAGGCGATTTTGCGCCGCCAAGGCCAGCCTGCGGCTGAGACAAACGCAAGCGCTGCGCAGCAACTGGTTTTTGGCAGCCTGGAGATTGATCGAGATGCGCGCGTGGTGCGCGTGGCCGGCCAAGCTGCGGAGCTGACGTCTTATCAGTTTGATTTGCTTGTGGCTCTGGCCGAACGTGCAGGCCGCGTGCTCACGCGAGAGCAAATCATGGAAGCGGTTCGCGGGCGAGAGCTAGAAGCGTTTGATCGCTCGATCGATGTGCATATGGGGCGCATCCGCGCTGCAATTGAAGCGGATGTGAAAGAGCCCAAACGCATCCTCACGGTGCGTGGCGTAGGCTATGTTTTTGCCAAGCAGCAAGATTAAAACGATGCTGTGTTACTATAAAAATAATAGCGCCTCCCGCAATATCTATGCCGGGCAGCATGCATTTTTGGTCTAAAAATGCATATTCCTTTCTTTCATCGCCTTTATGTACGCATCTGGCTCGCTGTGGTGTTTGCGGTGATCGTGCTGTCGATGTTGGTGGGGTGGCTGATGCGCACGCAGGCAGAGCGGATTCGCGCGGAGCGCTTGGCTGAAGTGCCAGCGCGTGAAGTATTGATGCGCAACCAAGCTGGTGATGTGATCGGGAAGATGACAGTGCAGCCCGTTCGTGTGCCGGGGCGCGGCGTGGAGTTTCACGTGCAGTTGCCGCAAGGCGTTCAAGGTGGCGAGCAGTTGGCCATCTCTTTGCCACCACGTGCGCGCCCAGATGGAGGCATACCAGGCGCGAAGGAGGCACGTTGGTGGAGCTTGGGCGCGGGCCCAGGCGAGCGCGGCGCGCCTCCATCATTTGGTTTTGTCATACTGCTGATTGCTTTTGCAGCGGCTGTTGCCCTGGGCAGCTATCCGGTGGTGCGAAGGCTCACTCAGCGGCTAGAGAGCCTGCAGAAGGGCGTAGAGCGCTTGGGGGCAGGGGATTTGCGCGCTCGAGTGGATGCTTCAGGCAAAGATGAGGCTGCGTATTTGGCGCAGCGATTTAACCGCGCCGCCGATCAAATTGAGGCCTTGGTGCAATCGCAAAAATCCCTGCTCGCAAATGCTTCGCATGAGCTGCGCTCGCCGCTGGCTCGGATTCGGATGGGCTTGGAGCTGATGGAATCTGCGCCAAGCGCTGCTCTCAAAGCTGAATTGGCGCGAAACATCGCAGAGCTTGATGCTTTGATCGATGAAATTTTGCTGGCCAGCCGGCTAGAGACGCAAGCCGCTGGCGCGCTAGAGTCACATCGCGAATATGTTGATATGTTAGCGCTCGCTGTCGAGGAAAGCTCGCGTGTGAAGGTGGAGCTGGCTTGGCAAGGGCTTGCTAGCGATGCGTATTTGAGTGGCGATGCGCGGCTGCTGCGCCGCTTGATTCGCAATTTGCTAGAAAACGGGCAGCGCCATGGCGAGAAAGATGTGAGCCTTACAGTCTCTACCGATCCTGGCCATGTGTTCATAGAAGTGGCTGATCGCGGGCCGGGTGTGCCAGCCGATGAGCGCGAGCGCATCTTCGAGCCCTTTTACAGGAGCAGCCATGCGAGTGAAAGACATGGCGGCGTAGGGCTTGGGCTTTCGCTGGTGCGCTCCATCGCTCGCGAACATGGCGGCAGCGTGAAATGCCTAGAGCGGTCAGGCGGCGGCGCGCGCTTTCTCGTCACCTTGCCCAAAGCCGCCGCTTAAGCCCAAACGATCTGTATCCAGCAAGCAACAAGCTAGCGGAATCTCCCCAGAACTGGGGATGCATAGAATGCTTACTTCATCACACAATGCACACAGATAGTCTCCCAACGATGTCCTCTTGAGGACTTCTTCACGCCACGGCGCAAGCCGTGGCGTTTTTTTGTCTGCCAGTAGCTTGGGATGCGCGTTAACATGGAATATCAACCTGTTTATAGGATTGCTTTGCCATGAATACGCTGCCCCAGACGCTCACACACGACACGCCAGAGTCATCCGCCCGCCGCCGCGCCTTGCATTGGGGTTGTGCTGCTTGTTTTGGGCTGGGCTCGGGTTTTACGCTAGCGCGCGAAGGCGTGGAAGTGGGTGGAAACTCAAAATTTTCCAAGCTTGTCTCAGCTGGGCAGGTAGAGCAAGCTGCGGCTCAGCAATACCAAAAAATGCTGCAAGAAGCATCCGCCAAAAATGCGCTCTTACCCGCTGATCATCCACAAACCTTGCGCCTGCGTGCGATTGCACAAAAAATCATTCCCTTCTCTTATGAATGGAATTCGCGGGCCAAGGATTGGCAATGGGAAGTGAATATTCTCAACAGCAATCAGATTAATGCCTTCTGCATGCCGGGTGGAAAGATCGCTTTCTACACCGGTATCTTGGAGCAACTCAAGCTGACTGACGACGAAGTGGCTATGATCATGGGCCATGAAGTGGCGCATGCTTTGCGCGAACATGCTCGCGAGCGCATGGGCAAAAGCGCGGCCACCAATATCGGTATTAGTCTAGGCGCGTCGTTGCTTGGCCTAGGCAACACAGGTGCACAACTGGCCGGCATGGGCGGGCAGCTGCTGAGCTTAAAGTTTGGTCGTGAAGACGAATCTGAGGCAGACTTGGTGGGCATGGAGCTTGCTGCTCGCGCCGGCTACAACCCACGCGCTGGTGTAAGCCTTTGGCAAAAAATGGGCGCCGCCAATAAAGGCGCGCCGCCTCAATTCCTCTCCACCCACCCCAGCGGCCCCACGCGAATCAAAGACATCGAGGCCAACTTACCCAAAGTCGAGCCCCTGTATGAGCGCGCGAAGGCAGTGAAGAAATGAAGCGTGCTTTAAGCCGTGAGGCGCTGCAGCGCCTCACGGTATTTGGCGGCTGTCTTTTCGATCACATCCACAGGTAGCTTGGGTGCAGGCGCTTGCTTGTTCCAAGGCCTGCCATCGATCTGCACGCTTTCCAGCCAATCGCGAACAAACTGTTTGTCGTAACTCGGTGGGTTTTTGCCAGCAAGGAAAGCAGCCTCGTAAGTATCGAGAGGCCAAAAGCGAGAGCTATCTGGCGTGAGCACTTCATCCATTAAGACCAGTTCGCCTTGATCGTCCAAGCCGAATTCAAATTTGGTGTCAGCAATGATGATGCCTTTGGTAAGCGCGAAGTCTGCAGCCTCTTTATAAAGAGCGAGACTAAGTGCTCTTATTTTCATAGCTAACTGCACGCCGATCATGCCTGCTGCGGCCTCAAAAGAGATGTTTTCATCATGCTCACCGACGGCTGCTTTGGCCGCTGGCGTGAAAATCGGCTCAGGTAATCTGCTGGCGTTCTGCAGGCCTGCTGGCAGCTTCACGCCACAAACAGATTGCGTTGCTTGATACTCCGCCCAGCCGCTGCCTGCTAAATAGCCGCGCACCACGGCTTCGATCATCACTGGCTTCAAGCGCTTGACCAGCATCGAGCGATCCTTCACCTGCGGCTTTTCAGCATCAGTCACTGCCCCGAGTGGAGCATCACCCGTCAAATGATTCGGGCAAATGTGGCCGAGCTTGCCAAACCAAAACAGCGCCATTTGCGTGAGCAGAATACCCTTGCCCGTGATCGGATCGCCCATGATCACATCAAAAGCTGAGAGGCGGTCGGAGGCCACCATCAAGATGCGATCTTCGCCAACAGCGTAATTGTCTCGCACTTTGCCGCGCGCAAGCAGTGGCAGGCTGGTGATGCTAGAGGTGTGGACGGCGAGGCTCATGAGGAAGGACATCTGGATAAGAAAAAGCCCGCTTGCAGATGTGCAGCGGGCTTTGAATTATCGCGCCTTAGAGGCAAGAAGCGGTATACAAGCGATCAGTGAACGACTTGCGAAAGCTCACCCTTGGAATACTTCGCAGCCACCACTTGCAACGTATCGCCCTTGATCTTGCCAGCTTGGCCTTCGCAGCCAAACTCGATATAGCGCTGCTTGCAAATCGCCTGCGCTGCGGCGCGGGCGGGCTTGAGCCATTCGCGGGCGTCGAACTTGTCGGGATTCTCAGCGAGGAATTTGCGCACTGCGCCCGTCATCGCGAGGCGAATGTCGGTATCGATGTTGATCTTGCGCACGCCGAATTGAATGGCTTTTTGAATCTCTTCCACGGGCACGCCATACGTCTCTTTCATCTTGCCGCCATAGGCATTGATCTGCGCGAGCAAATCTTGCGGCACAGAAGATGAGCCGTGCATCACGAGATGCGTGTTGGGCAGGCGGCGGTTGATTTCTTTGATGCGCTCAATCGCGAGGATATCGCCCGTGGGCTTGCGTGTGAATTTATACGCGCCGTGGCTCGTGCCAATGGCAATCGCGAGGGCATCGAGCTGGGTGCGCTTCACGAAATCAGCGGCTTGCTCTGGATCGGTGAGGAGCTGCTCGCGCGTCATCGTCGCGTCTGTGCCGTGGCCGTCTTCTTTGTCGCCTTTCATGGTCTCCAGCGATCCGAGGCAGCCCAGCTCGCCTTCCACCGTCACGCCCAGTTTGTGCGCCATATCCACGACCTTGCGCGTCACATCGACGTTGTAATCGTAGCTGGCGATCGTCTTGCCATCGGCTTCCAATGAGCCATCCATCATCACTGAGCTGAAGCCCAAATTGATCGCACCTTGGCACACATCTGGCGATTGACCGTGATCTTGGTGCATCACTAAAGGAATTTGCGGATATTGCTCCACAGCCGCTTGAATCAAATGCTTGATGAACGGCTCGCCTGCATACTTGCGCGCGCCCGCGCTGGCCTGCAAGATTACCGGCGCGCCAGCTTCTTTTGCTGCTTCCATGACGGCTTGCACTTGCTCAAGATTGTTGACGTTGAAGGCGGGAATGCCGTAATTGTTGGCAGCTGCATGATCAAGCAGCTCGCGCATCGAGACGAGGGCCATAGAAAACTCCGGGGATGATGAAAAATCGTGAGCCAGTCGGTTTTGGTAACTGGCTTGTAACTCCCATAATTTTACCGGAGACCCAGAAAAAAGCCCCTCGGCATGAGCCAGAGGGGCTGGAGTGAGCGAACTAAAAAAATTAGAACTTATAGCCGACTTGGAAGGTGTAGCCGTCTGGATCGAGCTTGGTGCTCAAAGTCTGGCCGGTAGACAGCGTACCAACGGTTCTGAGGAATGTCTTTGTGTAATTCGCATCCACATACCATTTCTCATTGATGTTGTAGACCATGCCCAATTGAATGGTTGGAGCAAACTTATCTTCAAACTTTATGGTCGTTGCAGGGCCGCCCGGGTTCGTTAGTGCAGTTAACACTGCTTTGCCTTTTTCTTTGTAGAAATTCACGTACGACATACCGCCGCCTACATAGGGACGAAACGCTGATTTCGCATCCATAAAGCGATACTGCCCAATCAGCGTGATCGGGGGTACTTTGGTGGTGACGATCACGCCCACGCCCGCAATCGCGCCAGCGCTACTGACTTCATGCTTGAAGCCAAAGCCTAGGGGCATATTGATCACGACATTGTCAGACACGGCACAATTCAAAGCTGTCGTGAGCTGCGTCTTGCTGTTCACATCAACTTTGGTGTTTGGCAAGCTCGGAGCGCTGAGGCTGCCACTGGTGACATCGGGCGAAACTTGCGTGAAGCCGATGGAAGCAGGCCAGATGCTGGCTTTTCGGGCGAGCACTGATTTGGCGACTTGATCTACCAATGAATATGTCAGCTGCTCACTTCGCCGCCCGCGTCTGCTGACAGGATTTGATTAGCTGGGCCGAAAGGATTCGTGCAACCAGGTTTACCTATTGCAACTACGGCCGAAACTGTGGCAATGAGTGCGAAAGCAACATTAGCATATATGCCCGTTAAGGCAGGGCAAAGCTGGGGCAGGCCATATTGCGCGGCAATCAAATCCAAACAAATTTGGGTTGGTGTGGTCGGGTTACTAGGGTGCATGGTGTGTCTACCGGCACCCAATACCGCCGCGCTACCAACCCCATGCGCGCCCACATCACTCAAGCTATCCCCAAATGAAACCAACGAGGTAAAGCCAAATTGTTGGAGCTGGCTTCTCCGCTGCCGCCGCAACCCCCTATCAATACTGCAGCAATCGCAGCTATGGCTAACCACTTGAACTTCTTAAAACCCGACCCCTATTCACAATAGAGTATTCGTCTGATTTCAAATCGTAAATCTGAGTAACCGTGTGCCGGGGGGATAGTATCACTGAGATGGCTTAGAAAAACCACTCCAATTTGGATCAGTGGTAACGCAGTTTCATCACAAAAATGCTCAGCGCCAAGCTCAGCGTGGTGGCATTGGCGACGATGATGGGCCAGGCCATAAGCAAGATGCCATAGGCAAGCCAGAGTGCCACGCCGACCGTGAAGCAGCCATACATCGACAGGGAAATGCCGCTCACATCTTTTGTGCGGAAGGTTTTGATGGCTTGGGGCAGGAAGCTGAAGGTAGTGAGGAGGGCAGCGAGTGTGCCAATGAGATCGGTGAGATTCATGAGTCTGCTATCAAATTAAGAGCTAATTGCGCACATTTTATGCCGGCCAAGAGTCGATTTGCACGTAAAAAGCAGTAAGACCGAGCTGTCGCGCAATCGATAGACGAAGCTTCGAGCGCTGCGAATAATCTGTCTATGCCTACTCTTTACCTCGTACGACACGGCCAAGCCAGTTTTGGTGCGGCTGACTATGACAATTTGAGCGATCTTGGCGCGAAGCAAGCCTTGGCGCTGGGGCAGTATTTCAAAGCGAAGAACCTGCGCTTTGACGCGGCCTACATGGGCACGCTGCGCCGGCATGCGCAGACTTATGCGGGCATTGCCCAGGGCATGGGGATGGATCAAAGCGCAATGGCCCGGCCGGGGCTCAACGAATACGACAGTGATGCCTTGGTGCAGGCCATTCATCCCGAGCCGCTTTCTCGTGAGCGCTCACCTGAGAATTACCGCAAACACTTTCGCCTGCTGCGCGATGGATTGAGCGCTTGGATGGAGGGAACAGTCTCGCCTCAAGGCATGCCGATCTATCCCGATTTCGTCAAACGCATCACGGATGTGTTAGATGAGGTGCGCGCGGAGTTTGGCGCACGCGATGATGCTCGTATTTTGATCTGCTCCAGCGGCGGGCCGATCAGCACGGCGGTGGGGCATATCTTGGGCACTGCGCCGCAAATGACGATTGAGCTGAATTTTCGGATTCGCAACAGCAGCGTGACAGAGTTTGATGTCAATCCCAAGCGCCATATGCTGGTGACTTACAACACCTTGCCGCATCTTGAAGACAAGCCGGATTGGGTGACATATGCGTGAGCGCTGTGTGGCTTAGCCCTGCCACACTCCATAGCCCTTGGCCTGCAACTGAATCGCTAGCTCAACCTCTAGCTTTTTCGCCGTCTCACGCGGCATGGGGTTCAAATGCTCATACAGCGCTGGCAGCAATTGCAGCCCAAAATCTGTGACGAATTTGTTGGCTTGAATGCCGGCTTTGTGTTTGTCAAAACGCGTATCAGGATCGAGCCCCGTCATGCCGACATAGACGAAAGGCTTGCCCACCACGTAATCGGGGTTGCAGCGACGGAATTTGGCGCTGTTCCAAACGCGATCATCCATCTCGATCACATAGACGTGATACTGCCCGCGAGCCATTATTCGCCTTTGATGCGCAAAGCAGTTTCGTAGAGCGCATTGCGCGGCTCGCCTGTGATGTCTGCTGCAAGCTTCACGGCTGTTTTAGTAGGCAGCTCGGGCAGCAAGAGCTTTAAGACGCGCTCGCCTTCGCCCGCAGCGGATTCAGTGGCTGCTTGCGGATGAATCGCCAAGGCGAATTCGCCGCTGCTGCGATGCTTGTCTTGTGCGAGCCAGATGCTAAATGCGCTGGCGGGCATCGTGGCGATTTGCTCGAACTGTTTGGTGAGCTCGCGGCCTACAGTGAGTGGGCGCTCTTTCAGTGCCGCGAGTGCAGTGGCCAAGGCTTCAATGCGATGCGGTGCTTCGAGCAAAATCACGGCTCTGGGTTCGCTGCTCAGTCGTTGAATCTGTGCTTCGCGCTCTTTGGCTTTGGAAGATAGAAAACCCTCGAAGACGAAACAACCCGCATCACCCGTCAAACCCGCTGCGCTGATCAGCGCCGTGATGCTGCTTGCGCCGGGCAGCGGCATCACGCGCAGATGCGCTTGATGCACTGCAGCAGCAAGCCTAGCGCCAGGATCGCTCACCGCAGGCGTGCCCGCATCGCTCACATAGGCGATGCGCTCGTTATTCTGCAGCCGAGCGATGATGCCCATCGCAGCTTCTCGCTCGTTGTGTTCGTGCACGGCGAGCAGCGGTTTGCTGATGCCATAGATGCCGAGCATGCCTTGTGTGTGACGCGTGTCTTCGCAGGCGATGGCGTCAACCAGCTGCAGCACATGCAGGGCGCGAAGAGAGATGTCAGCCAAATTGCCAATCGGCGTGGCAAGCATATATAGCGTGCTGCTTGGATACAGCTGCGCGCCTGCGGCGGATTGCGCAGCGGCAAGAGCGGGGGAGAAATCAGCTTTCACGGCAAGTAATCAAGGCACAATGATCGAATGAGTTTATTCAAGAGCATAGCGGCAAAAACTTCGCTGACCACAAAAGCCGTGGGCGACAACGGCGAAGAGCTGGCTTTGCGCTATTTGCTCAAAAATGGCCTGATGCTCGTGGCCCGCAATTTCAAAACGCCGGGGCGCGGTGGTGGCGAGGTGGATTTGATCATGCGCGCTGCCGATGGCACTTTGGTGTTTGTGGAGGTGCGCCAGCGAAGCGGCTCAAGCCATGGCGGCGCGGCGGCCAGCATCAGCGCCACCAAACGCCGGCGCATCATCTTTGCGGCGCAGCATTACCTCAGCCGATTGGCTCGCATCCCGCCTTGCCGCTTTGATGTGATCGCGCTGCAAGGTAAAGGCTCAGACGCGCAAATAGACTGGTTGCAGGCTGCTTTTGATGCGTCTTGATGCAAATATTCAGTAAAAATGCCGATTCACTTCGAAAAACACAAGAAACTTTGCTATCAATTTAGTATCATACCGAGCAACACACTGCCACTATGCTCGAACAACGCATCGAAAAAAACTTCATCGACAGCGCTGACCTGAAATACCAGGCGGCGCAAGTCTTGGCCAAGCCGATTGCGCAGGCCACAGAAGCGCTGCTTGCCTGCGTGACCAATGGCGGCAAGGTATTGGTGTGCGGCAATGGTGGCTCAGCGGCGGATGCGCAGCATTTTGCTTCTGAGTTCGTGGGCCGGTATGAACGCGAACGCCCAGAGCTTGCCGCGATTGCTTTGACGACCGATAGCTCCGTCCTCACGGCCATTGCCAACGATTATGATTTTTCGCAAATCTTCGCCAGGCAAGTGCGCGCTCTAGGCACGAGTGGCGATGCCTTGGTGGCAATTTCCACCAGCGGCAACTCTGCCAACATCATCGCTGCGATAGAAGCCGCGCAAGAGCGCGAGATGATTGTGATTGCCTTGACGGGCAGCAAAGATGCCGCAAAAGACAAAATGGGCGGCGGCAAGATCGGCGCCATGCTGTTTGAGACCGATGTGCATATTTGCGTGCCGCATGACCGCACGGCACGTATCCAAGAAGTCCATCTGCTGACGTTGCACTGCCTGTGCGACGGTGTGGATGCCATGTTGTTAGGTGATCAGGAGAACCCATGAACCAAAGCCCCAATGCTCATCATTTAGTAGCACGCCGCGCAGTATTTATCCCAGTGAGTGCCCTGATTGGCTCTTATCTACTCTCGGGCTGCTTGCCCTTGGTGGTGGGTGGCGCTGTGGTGGGCGGCTCGCTGGTGGCCACAGATCGCCGCACCTCCGGCGCACAGCTGGAAGACGAAGGCATTGAATTGCGCAGCGTGAACCGTCTGCGCGATGCCTTCTTGGAGCGCGTGCATATCAACGTCACCAGCTACAACCGCCAGGTGCTGCTCACAGGCGAGGTACCCAGCGAGGCTGATAAAGCGCGCGCGCAAGACATCGTGAGCCGCGTGGAGAATGTGCGCAGCATCGTCAATGAGCTGGCCGTGCTGGGCAATTCCACATTGACTTCTCGCTCTTCCGATGCACTCGTTACAGGCCGCGTCAAAGCCGCTTTTGTCGATGCAAAAGATCTGTATGCCAATGCTTTCAAAGTCGTTACCGAGCGCGGCACTGCACATTTGATGGGCCGTGTGACGCAGCGGGAAGCAACGCGCGCTACGGAGATCGCCCGCACGACACCCGGAGTACAGCGCGTGGTGCGTGTGTTTGAGATCATCAGCGAAGAGGAATTGCAGCGTATGCTGCCGCAGCCTGCAAAGCCAGGGACTGCGCCTGCAGCTGGCGCTTCCAACTGACCTTTTGCCTTGCTCACTCAGCGCCCCGCAAGGGGCGTTTTGCTAGGCGACCTACTTTGTACCTGACATGTAACTCGATTACAGGCACAATGACATCTGATTACTTGGTAGTTACAAAAGTTTGGAGACCTCATGAAAGAACGCATCCCCCGTCATGCCACCAAAATCGTGGCGACAATTGGCCCCGCTTCCTCAACGGTGGAGATGCTTGAAGCGATGATCCGCGCCAAAGTGAGCGTGGTGCGCCTCAATTTCAGCCACGGCAAGGCGCAGGATCATATTGACCGCGCTCACATGGTGCGCGAGGCGTCTCGCCGCGCGGGCCGCGTGGTGGCGATCATGGCGGATTTGCAGGGGCCGAAGATTCGCGTGGGCAAGTTTGCTGAGGGCAAAGTGCAGCTGGAAAACGGCGCGGCTTTCGTGCTGGATGGTGATCGCACGGAGCTGGGCGATGTGAACGCCGTCGGCTTAGATTACAAAGAGCTACCGCGTGAAGTGAAAAAAGGCGATGTGCTTTTACTCAACGATGGCTTGATCGTGCTCGATGTGACGGCTATCAAAGGCGAGGCAGTGCACACCGTGGTGCGTTTGGGTGGCGAACTATCCAACAACAAAGGCATCAACAAACAAGGCGGCGGCTTGACGGCCCCTGCGCTCACCGCCAAAGACATGGAAGACATCCGCACCGCGATGAGCTTCCAAGCCGATTACGTGGCCGTGAGCTTCCCGAAGAACGCCACCGATATGGAAATGGCGCGCCAGCTGTGCAACGTGGCCGGCGCGGAATTCAAACACAAGCCGGGCTTGATTGCGAAGATCGAGCGCGCAGAAGCTATCCCGCATTTGGAAGCGATTCTTGCTGCATCAGACGGCATCATGGTGGCACGTGGCGATCTCGCGGTCGAAGTGGGCAATGCCGCTGTGCCGGCGCTACAAAAGCGCATGATCAAGATGGCGCGTGAGATGGATAAGGTGGTGATCACCGCCACGCAAATGATGGAGAGCATGATCACCAACCCCGTGCCCACGCGCGCCGAGGTGAGCGATGTGGCCAATGCGGTGCTCGATGGCACAGATGCCGTGATGCTCAGCGCCGAGACGGCTTCCGGCAAATTCCCGCTAGAGACCGTGCAAGAGATGAGCCGCGTGTGCGAAGCGGCCGAGGAAGCGGAAGACGTGAAACTCGATGCCGATTTCACCGGCAAGACCTTCAAGCGCATCGATCAATCCATCGCGATGGGCGCACTCTTCACCGCCCATCACTTGGGCGCAAAAGCCATCGTGGCCATGACCGACAGCGGCTCCACGCCCCTATGGATGAGCCGCCACCGCATTCACGTGCCGATCTATGCGCTCACGCCCAAAGAAAGCACGCAGCGCAAAATGGCGCTCTATCGCAACGTGCGCCCCCTCTTCATGGAAGCAGTGAGCGATCGTGATTCGGCTCTGGAAGCCGCAGAAGCGCATTTGAAAAAGCGCGGCATCGTGAAATCAGGCGATATCTATGCGATCACTTGCGGCGAGCCGATGGGCGCTCCAGGTGGTACGAATATGCTGAAGATTTGTAGCGCGAGTTGAGTCGTTCTCGGCGTGTTTGCTGAGCTCGCCACCGCCACGGCGCACCTACCTCCGCGAATGTCCTCCGGCTGGCGCTGCGCGCGTGCCTCCCCCTTTATTTCGCTGCGGTAGATGCACCATGCCGATGGCTGCGAATTGATATGACAGTGCGCTAAGAGGTACGGTTCAGAGGAAATGACTTTTCCTTTGAACACCACTTCACTCGCAAGATTGCGCTACCTGTGCGTTTTGTGGGGAAGATCTGAATAAGTCGTCGGGATGAAGCAGGCTTGATTTCGGGATGGGATGCTAGGCGAAAAACGTAGCTTTAGCGGTGCTAAAGCGAGGCTTTTCAACGACGCAGACCGCCCGAAAGCGAGTCTGATTCGCCCGATTCGACTTGTTCAGATCTTCCCCGTGGTAAAGGGGGAGGCGGCGAAACCAACTCACCGAACAGAAATACAACTCAACGCCGCCGGAGGACACGTAGCAAAACGCGCAGGCAGCGCGATCCACCGCCCACGCAGAAACGAATTGCCCCAGAAAACAAAAAAGCGACCCGAGAGTCGCTTTTTTGTTGGCTAACAAATGCTTTACTGCTACTGTTGTGCAGCCTGCTCAAACGGCAAGGTCATGTTGCGTAGATCGCGTTTGGTCTCTACCAAGATCAGTGGGCCGTCATCCAACACGATGGCTGGTGGGCGCTCGCGGGGGATGTGGATGGGCTTAGGCTCGGCGGCGATTTGGGCTTTGACTGCTGCGATGCGCTCGGGGTTGGAGTTGACCCACTGCAAGCCTGCGCCTGAAGCCACGGTATCCATCTCGCTCACGGGGAGGGAGAAGCTGCCGATTTTTGGCATGCCTGATTTGACTGCGGGCTGCGCTGCCGGTGCGGCCATCGGTGCGGATGCAGGGGCTGCAACGTCTGCGGCGGGCGCTTGGGTGAGTTGTTCGTTCGCTACAAATTCAGCAGCACCTCGCGCAGATTCTGTGCCGGTGATCTGCTGATTTTGCTCAAAGATTTCGCCTTGAGCAGCATCTTGCGGGTTTGGCTCTGCGCGATCACCGCGCTCGCCACGTTCACGACGGTCACGGCCATAGCGGTCACGGGAACGACGCTCGCGGCGTTCGCCATTCTCGCCGTCGCGTCGCTCTGCGGATGCGCCATCAGTTTGTGCGGCATCTGCGGTCATTGCCATGGCAGCACCTGCCGCAGCAGCCACACCACCAGCGGCCAATGCCGTGGCTGCGTTCATGCCTTCTGGGCTGTCGCTGCGCTGATCTTGGCGCTCTGCACGTTCGCCACGCTCACCGCGTCCACGGCCACCACGCTCACGGCGACCGCCTTCACGGGGTTCGCGAGGTGGACGTTGATCTTGCATCTCGTTTTGTGCACCGTTTTGGCCATTCGCCGGCATAGAATCTGCGCCAGCTGCTCCGTTTTCAATAGCATCTTGACGGGGTGCGCGATCTGCACGCTCACCACGTCCACGGCCGCCGCGCTCACCGCGTCCACCTTCACGGGGCTCACGACCTTCAACTGGAGGACGATCACCACGCTCTGGGCGGTCTCCGCTGCGCTCTCCGCCACGTTCACCGCGTCCACGGCCACCGCGCTCACCACGGCGACCATCACGGCCTCCGCGCTCGCCACGTTCGCCGTCACGCTGACCATCTCTGCCTGGGCGGCCATCTTTGCCTTCCACGCTCGGTGCGCGATCACGCGTCACTTCGGCTTTAGCTTCCGTAGCAACTGGCGCAGCATCGCTGCCACCAAAGAAACCTTTGATCCATGAGAAGAAGCCTTTTTCAGCAGGTTTCTGCACTGTTGCCGGCACAGATACTGCGGCAGGCGCTACAAAAACAGGAGCAACAATTTTCTCTTCCTTCACCACCGGTGCAGGCGCTGGAGCATCCGGCAACACGCCTTTGATGATCGGCGTTTGCTTGTTGGTTGGCTCGTTGATGCGGCGCGTCACAGCGGTCGCGTCTTCAATCTCTTCGGCCATTTTGTAGCTCACGTCGAGATTGTCCAGGCGCGGATCGTCGTGCTTCAAGCGCTCGAGTTTGTAGTTCGGCGTTTCCAGTTGCTTGTTCGGAATCAAGATCACAGCCACGCGCTGCTTCAATTCAATCTTCTGAATTTCCAAACGCTTTTCGTTCAGCAGGAAAGAAGCCACATCCACCGGCACTTGCGCATGCACAGCCGCCGTGCTTTCTTTCATCGATTCTTCTTGGATGATGCGCAGAATTTGCAGCGCAGAGCTTTCCGTATCGCGAATATGGCCCGAGCCGCCGCAGCGTGGGCAAGGCATCGAAGCACCTTCGGAGAGAGCGGGGCGCAAACGCTGGCGGCTCATTTCCATCAGGCCGAATTTGGAGATCGAGCCGAACTGCACACGGGCGCGGTCTTGGCGCAGCGCATCGCGCAGGCGGTTTTCTACATCGCGGCGATTGCGGCTTTCTTCCATGTCAATGAAGTCAATCACGATCAGGCCGCCCAAATCGCGCAGGCGCATTTGGCGAGCTACTTCGTCGGCGGCTTCAAGGTTGGTGCGCGTCGCGGTCTCTTCAATGTCGCCGCCTTTGATGGCGCGCGCCGAGTTCACGTCAACGCTCACCAGCGCTTCCGTATGGTCAATCACAATCGCGCCGCCAGATGGCAGCTGCACCGTGCGCGAATACGCGCTTTCAATCTGGTGCTCAATCTGGAAGCGCGAGAACAGCGGCGCATCATCGCGGTAGCGTTTCACGCGTGCCGAATGCTCAGGCATCACATGATCCATGAACTGCTTGGCTTGATCGTAAATATCGTCGGTGTCGATCAGAATATCGCCCACTTCGGCGCTGAAATAATCGCGGATCGCGCGAATCACGAGCGAGGATTCTTGGTAAATCAGGAAAGCGCCCTTGCCGCCTTTGCCTGCGCCGTCAATCGCCGTCCACAGCTTCAAGAGATAGTTCAAATCCCACTGGAGCTCAGGCGCGCTGCGGCCAATGCCGGCGGTGCGCGCGATGATGCTCATGCCATTGGGATACTGGAGCTGATCCATATTCTCTTTGAGCTCAGCGCGATCATCGCCCTCGATGCGGCGCGATACGCCACCGCCGCGCGGGTTGTTCGGCATCAGCACCACATAGCGGCCAGCCAGCGAGATAAAGGTGGTCAGCGCCGCGCCTTTGTTGCCGCGCTCTTCTTTTTCCACCTGCACGAAAAGCTCTTGGCCTTCGCGGATCACATCTTGAATGCGCGCCTGTGATGGCGACACATTGCCGTTGAAATACTGTTTGGAAATCTCTTTGAATGGCAAAAAGCCGTGGCGATCTTCGCCGTAATCCACAAAGCAAGCTTCCAAAGACGGCTCAACGCGCGTCACAACAGCTTTGTAAATATTCCCTTTGCGCTGCTCGCGCCCTTCAATCTCAATCTCGTAATCGAGCAGTTTTTGGCCATCGACAATGGCCAAGCGTTTTTCTTCCACTTGCGTGGCATTGATCAGCATGCGTTTCATGCGTTTCTCCTTCGCCGCTCATTTCGAGCGACACATCATTCACAGGCCCATGTCGAGCCAAACGATGCCGTGAGTGGAGA
>JAAFJC010000036.1 GCA_013297925.1 Comamonadaceae bacterium | reverse complement strand
GCGCTGGATATCAAGCCCGGTATGCATCACCACAATGGTGTGGTCAACCGCTATTTTTATCGCACGCCCACCGGCACCTTCGGCATCACGGAGCCGCTCAATGGCGAGCCGGCTACGCATGGCAATGGGAGCACGATTGGCTTTGCGGTGCAGTCTGCAAGCCAAGGCGATGCTTGGCATGCGGCGGGGCTGGCCAACGGCGGCGTGAGCTGTGAAAATCCTCCTGGCTTTCGCGATGGCCCTACTGGGAAGATTTATTTGGCTTATCTGCGTGACCCAGATGGCAACAAGCTCTGCGCGCTGCATCGGCCGCCGAAGCCTGCTTGATGGTGTGCATCTTCATTTGCTATTTATTTAGTAGCACTCCGCGCATATTTTATGCCGGCGAGTAGCCGATTTGGCTTGAAATTTCTATGCTGAGTGCGCTACACACGCCGCATGCTGTGCATCGCTTGCGCGCGGAGCGCTTGGCGCGGAGCAGTAAGCCGTTTCTCGCGCGGGGCGGCATGCGCTCTGAGCGCTGCGCACTCTGCCGGCTTGCGCCTAGCCATTGCATTTGCGAGCTGCGAGCGAATCTGCCGACGCGCTCTGGCGTATGTTTGCTGATGGCGGATATTGAGCCGCTCAAGCCGAGCAACACGGGTTGGCTGATTGCGGATGTGGTGCGCGATACCTTTGCCTTCGGCTGGGCGCGCACGGTGGTTGATCCGGCGCTGCTGGCCTTGCTTGCCTGTCCGCAGTGGCAACCTGTCGTTGTGTTTCCAGGGGAGTTTGTAGAGAGCGAGCGAGTAGTGAATGCTGTGCCTGCGCCATCTAGCGATGCGACAACGAAACGCCCACTCTTCATCTTGCTCGATGGCACTTGGCCTGAGGCGAGCAAGATGCTGCGCAAAAGCCCGTATCTGGATCGTTTCCCTGTGCTCAGCCTGCAAAGCGAGCATCTCTCGCGCTACAAGCTGCGCCGCTCCAAGCGCGATGATCATTTCTGCACCGCTGAAGTGGCGGCGCTCTGCCTCGCGCTAGCCGATGAGTTGCATGCGGCTCAGACGCTGGAGGCTTATCTGGATGTGTTCACGCATCATTATTTGCAAGCAAAGCATCAATTGGCGATTGACACAGAAGATGAGTTACATCACAGACTGCGAAATCTTGCAGACGAAGCAAAAGCTTAAGCCACCAGCTTAGCCGCTTCGCTGATGGCGATAGCGGCTGGATGCTTGATTCGGCGCTCGCTGGTGACGGCATACGCCTGCTCTTGCACCTCAGCTGTTTTGCCGAAAATTTGCAAGCCAAGTTGTTTCGAAACCTCGTCTGCCACAACACTAGGGACAGAAAACACGCCGGCACCTTCTTGCCCAAAGGCCTTCATGAGCGCTCGGTCATCGAATTCAGCAACGACCTGCGGTTGAATGTGCAACTTATCAAACCAAGCTTGTAGGCGTGGCCGCACGGCTGCGTCTTTCCCAGGCAGCAAAAAAGGAGCGGCGTGCAGACTGGCCGGAAAGCCTGACCTTAGCTTGTTCGCCAGTTTGGGTTGCGCCAAAAAACTGACCCCGCACTCCAGCAGCAAGTGGTTGTAGCCGCGCACGCTCATGGATGTATGCATCGGCCGGTCAGAAATCACGACGTCAAGTTTGTACACGGCCAGTTGCGCCAGCAAGTCGACAAAACTGCCTTCTCGGCAATCCAGCCTTGGCGGGTCAGGTATGCCCAGCGCGGGCTTGATCAAGCGATAAGCCATGGTTTTAGCGACCACATCGGTGACACCTATCTTGAAGTGCCCATGACCGGTCACGCCCGAACGCAGCGCGTCCTTGAGCTCCTCACCGACGGTGAACAGCCTGTCGGCGTAGTCCATCACCATGTGCCCGGTATCGGTCAATTCCAGCTTGCGCCCCGCCCGTCGCCACAGCCTGCTGCCAACGGCCGCTTCTAGTTGACGGATTTGCGTACTGATGGATTGCGGCGTCACATGCAGCCGCTCGCCCGCCTTGGCCACGCCGCCACACTTGGCAATCATCCAGAAGTAGTGAAGGTGCTTGTAGTTGAGGTTTTCCATAGCTTTCTTCGCGCAATGATGATTCGGGTTTACGAGCTCGGGTTTTCCATAGCTTTTTGCCTGCCTCTGAAATACCTCCAAAAACTGGAGTTTAGCTGCATATTAATTCGAGTTTTCAACGTGCCTGATTCTCCATACTATTCGCCCAAGTCATCCATCGGCTGACCTTCAACCCTTCCATTGATATCCTAACGGAGACAAAAATGCAATCTAATACAACGCCCAAAAATGAGCGTCGTTCATTTATGACCAAGGCCGGTATCGGCGCAGGTCTGGGAGGCGCACTTTTAGCCGCGCCTGGAATTGTTAGCGCTCAGGGCGGCCCAACGGTGCGCTGGCGCTGTTCGTCTGGCTTTCCCAAAGCCTTGGACACGATCTACGGCGCAGCTGAAGACGCGGCCAAGCGGGTGAGCGAAGCCACTGGCGGAAAATTCATCATCTCCGTTGCACCGGCTGGCGAAATCGTGCCGATGCCTCAGGCTGCCGATGCCGTAGCTGCTGGCACCGTCGAATGTTCCCACACGGCTGCTTTCTATTATGTCGGCAAAGATCCCACATGGGCCTTTGGCTCTTGCATTCCTTTCGGCATGAACTTCCGTCAGATGAACGCATGGTGGATGGAAGGTGGCGGCGACAAACTGTTCAATGACTTCCTCAAACCGCAAGGCGTGCGCTACATCCTGTCTGGCAACACGGGCGCTCAGATGGGTGGATGGTTTCGCAAGGAAATCAAAACCATGGAAGACATCAAGGGCTTGAAAATCCGCATTCCCGGTCTGGGTGGACGCTTGTTTTCAGCGGCTGGCGCGGTGCCGCAGCAAATACCCGGTGGCGATATTTATCCCGCACTTGAGCGCGGCACGATTGATGCTGCCGAGTGGGTGGGCCCCTATGATGATGAAAAGCTAGGCTTCAACAAAGTCGCCAAGTTTTACCACTATCCCGGCTTTTGGGAAGGTGGCGCGGCACTGGGTTGGCTGGTGAACGAGAAAGCTTGGATGGCTTTGCCGGCGGAGTACCGCGCTATTTTGTGGTCGGCTGCCAAAGAGGCGAATGCCGACATGATGGCCAAATACGACGCTCGCAACGCACCAGCGCTGCGCCGACTGATCGCTGGCGGCACGGAGGTGAAACCTTTCCCACGCCCCGTGATGGACGCAATGTACAAGCTGGCCGTACCACTGTACAAAGAAATCGGCTCGACCAACGCCAATTTCAAGAAGATTCATGATAGCTACGCGGCTTTTCAGAAGGAAACCGTCAGCTGGATGCGCTTCACTGAAAACACGTTTGACGATTTCATGGCGCAAGCATTGCGTTGAGGAGTCCCTTGACAACCTGAACAACCCCCGCGACCAGCGGGGGTTGTTCGTTGTGCCACAGGTTGACTGACTCTTTTCTTACAAAACATCTTCTTATAAATGACAAGCTCATGAACCTTCTTTTAGCAATGTGTCGTCGCATCGACTGGATCACTGAAAAAATTGGTAAATCGATTGGCTGGCTGCTGCTGGCAGCCGTCGTCATCAGTGCTGGCAATGCAATCATCCGAAAAGCCTT
The DNA here is from genome assembly GCA_013297925.1 of Comamonadaceae bacterium. Classification (GTDB taxonomy): domain Bacteria; phylum Pseudomonadota; class Gammaproteobacteria; order Burkholderiales; family Burkholderiaceae_C; genus JANMDU01. The sequence continues at coordinate 29,949 of JAAFJC010000036.1, read as the reverse complement.
TGATCTCAGTTCCAATGCGTTTTTAGAAGCGCAGTGGTACATGTTTGGCGCTGTATTCATGCTTGGAGCAGGCTATGTTTTCTTGCACGACCAGCATGTGCGCATTGATGTGCTGTCCAACCGCATGTCGCGTCGCAAGCAAGTTTGGCTCGACGTATTCGGCATCACAATTTTTCTATTGCCGTTGTGCTGCTTTGTCGCGTGGACCTCGTTGCCGTCCCTGCAGCTAGCCATCGAGACAAAAGAAGTCTCCGCAAATCCCGGTGGCCTGCTGCGCTGGCCAGTCTATGCGCTGGTGCCCATCGGTTTTTCGTTTTTAGCGATTCAAAGTCTGTCTGAATTAATCAAGCGCGTGGCCTTTTTGACCGGGCACGGCCCCGACCCCCACGCCAAGCCAGAGAAAACTGACGAAGAAATTTTGCTAGAAGAGCTGCGCCTTGAAGAAGAAGCCAAAGCTGCCGCTGCCAAACAACCTACAAAAGGAGCGTCAGCATGACCACTTGGCTGATCGCGAATCTTGCGCCCATCATGTTTGGGTCGCTGTTACTGTTTTTGCTGACGGGTTTCCCAGTTGCATTCGCACTGGCAAGCGCCGGTATGGTGTTTGGCTGGATCGCGGTCGAACTGGCCATCGTACCGGCAGCGTTTTTCAATGCACTGCCGCTGCGGTTGTACGGCATCATGGCCAACGACGTCTTGTTGGCGATCCCGTTCTTTACCCTCATGGGTTTGATTTTGGAGCGCAGCCGCATGGCGGAAGACCTCCTTGAGACGATTGGCCAAGTCTTTGGCAGGATGCGCGGTGGTTTGGCTATTGCAGTCGTATTGGTCGGTGCGATGCTGGCTGCAACGACGGGCGTGGTGGCGGCCAGCGTGATCTCGATGGGCCTGATTTCTTTGCCCATCATGCTGCGCTATGGTTACAACCGCCCGCTTGCGTCGGGTGTCATCATGGCATCGGGCACGCTTGCGCAGATCATTCCGCCGTCCATCGTGTTGATCGTGATCGCTGATCAGTTGGGGCAAAGCGTCGGCGATATGTACAAAGCCTCCTTTATTCCAGCGTTTGCGTTGGTTGGCATCTATCTCGTTGCGATGTTGGTTTTGGCTTTGGTCAGACCCAAGTGGCTTCCTGCTTTGCCACCAGAGGCGTTGACGTTTCATGAGAGCAACGGCAACACAGGCCATCGCTCACTCGGCGTGCTTGCCGCATTGAGCGTCTTTGTCGGCTCTCAGGTGTTTGCAAACTACGACAAGATCAAGCCCATGTTTGGCGGCGAGGCAGGCTTGAAAGCGCCCACCGACGAAAAAGTGGTGATGATGTTGATGATGAGCATCTTCTTTGCTTGGCTGGTTGCAGTTATCGACAAGTTTGCCAAAACTGGCTTGCTCTCCCGCCTCGCACAGCAAGTGACGTTCGTTTTGATACCGCCACTCCTCTTGGTGTTTTTGGTGCTGGGCACGATTTTCTTGGGCATTGCAACGCCCACTGAAGGTGGCGCGATGGGCGCAGCCGGCGCCATTCTGATGGCCATGCTCAGAAGACGCTTGCCGATGAAGTTGCTTGCACAGGCAGTGGACTCATCTGCTCGCTTGTCTATATTCGTGCTGTTTGTGCTGATCGGCTCGACGATCTTTGCCTTAACTTTTCAGGCCATTGACGGCCCGACTTGGGTCAAAGCATTGTTCGCAGCCTTGCCCGGTGGGCAAATCGGGTTCTTGTTGTTTGTGAATGCACTGATCTTTTTGCTTGGTTGCTTCTTGGACTTCTTTGAAATTGCATTTATTTTGCTGCCACTGCTGCTGCCCGTGCTCATAGAAATGGACATCAACTTGATCTGGTTTGGTGTGATGATGGCGATGAACTTGCAAACCTCGTTCCTCACGCCACCTTTTGGTTTTGCACTCTTCTACCTTCGAAGTGTGGCACCAAAAACAGACTATGTGGACCGGGTGACCGCAGCGAAAATACCGGCATTGAAGACCGGCGACATCTACAAAGGTGCCGTGGCCTTTGTGGTGCTGCAGGTGATCATGGTGGCGGCGATTATGTACAAACCTGAGATCGTCACCTACGGCTTAGGCGAGGTCAAAGTGCTGGACGTTAAAGGGGTGAATATGAACATCACGCCTCAGGAAGAAACCGAAGAAGCTCCACCTTCATTTGGAGCGCCTACGCCACCGGCAAAGTGAGTTTGAACCTTCAAATCTCCCAACCACCAGTTGTCCGTCACGCGGACGCTGGTGGTTTTGCAGGACTGGTGCCTGCGCGATGGCATCGCAATTGATATTCGAAGGTGCAGTATGCAAAAAGTCAATTCTGAAAACTGGCCGTACCCCCGGTGGCTTGCCCACCGAGGCGCAGGCGAACTTGCGCCTGAGAATACGCTCGCAGCGTTTCGAATTGGCGCGAGCCACGGCTATCGTATGTTCGAGTGCGATGTCAAACTGAGCAGCGACGGCATTCCATTTTTGTTGCACGACAACACCCTCAATCGCACGACAAACGGCACAGGCATCGCTGGGGAGCACACCTGGAACGACCTGTCGCAGCTTGACGCTGGTAGTTGGCAATCGCGTGGATTTGCGGGCGAAGCCATTCCAACGCTCGCAAATATTGCGCAATTCTGTTTAAAAAATCGCCACTTCCTCAACATCGAAATCAAGCCGACCATTGGTCAAGAAACGCCAACAGGTCAAGTAGTCGCTGAACATGCTGCACGCTTGTGGCAAGACGCTGGCGTTCCGCCTCTATTGAGTTCGTTTCGCCCCGAAGCCCTCGCCTCCGCGCAAGCCGCAGCCCCTCACCTGCCACGCAGTTTGCTGCTGGATACGCTGTGGCCGGGTTGGCTAGAGACTGCTCTCAAACTGGAATGCGCCGCGATCATCTGCAATCACACTCTGTGGGATTCGGCTCTCGTCAAGCAAGTCCAGGGCGCGCGGTTGCGTTGCATGAGCTACACCGTCAACGATGCGCCTGCAGCCCATCGATTATTGGGCTTAGAGACCGACAGCATCATCACTGATCGCATCGATTTGTTTTCCCCTCAAGAGGCGTCTTAAGCCGTCTTCTCATCCGACAAACCCAGCTGCGCTTTCATCACCTCGCGAATTTTGAATTTCTGGATTTTTCCTGTGACGGTCATGGGGAATTCAGTCACAAACTGGATGTAACGGGGGATTTTGTAGTGAGCGATTTGCCCATGACAAAAGTCACGAATGTCTTGCTCTGTGAGCGCTTGGCCTGGCTTGACGATGATCCATGCACAGAGCTCTTCACCGTATCTTTTGTCGGGTAGCCCAACGACTTGCACATCCTGCACTGCTGCGTGACGGTACAAATACTCTTCAATCTCGCGCGGATAAATGTTTTCACCGCCGCGAATCACCATGTCTTTGATGCGCCCCACTATATTGACATAGCCCTCATCGTCCATCGTGGCCAAATCACCCGTGTGCATCCAGCCTTCGCGGTCAATCGCCTCCGCTGTTTTTTCAGCATCGCCCCAATAGCCTTGCATAACGGAGTAGCCCCGTGTACAAAACTCACCCCGTTCGCCCCGTGCCACAACAGCGCCGGTCTCAGGGTCAATGATTTTGATGTCGATGTGCGGCTGCACCAGCCCCACGGTGGACACGCGTTTTACCAAGGGCGTATCGGTACTGCTTTGGCAGCTAACTGGGCTGGTTTCGGTCATGCCATAGGCAATGGTCACCTCGCTCAGGTGCATTTTTTCCACCACGCGCTTCATCACTTCGGTCGGGCAGGGAGAGCCCGCCATGATGCCGGTGCGCAAAGTGCGGAGGTCAAACTCTTCAAAGCGCGGGTTATCCAGCTCAGCGATAAACATCGTGGGGACACCATGCAGAGCAGTGCACTTTTCATCTTGCACGGTTTGCAACACACTCAACGGATCAAAGCCATCGTTGGGATAGACGATGGTGGCGCCGTGCGTGATGCAGGCCAAGTTGCCGAGCACCATGCCAAAGCAGTGATAAAGCGGCACTGGAATGCACAGCCGATCAGCGGGCGTAAGCTGCATCGCTCTACCAATGAAGTACCCGTTGTTCAAAATATTGCGGTGCGTGAGGGTCGCACCTTTGGGAAAACCGGTGGTACCGCTGGTGAACTGGATATTGATGGCATCCGTTGATTCAAGAGTGCTGGCCGTTGCCGCAACTTGCGGATCGTTCGCGTCACCGCTGGCCAGCAGTTGTGAAAAGCGCAGCATGCCGGGCTGTTCTTGTGCGTCATCTGGTGAATCAATCCATACAATAAATTTCAGTTGCGGCAACCGAGAGCTTTGCAACGAACCGCCTACGCTGTCCAATTCGGGAGCCAACTCGCGCAGCATGCCAATGTAGTCGCTGGTCTTGAACTGCGTCATCGTTACCAGCGCTTTGCAACCGACTTTGTTCAACGCGTAGTCCAACTCAGAGACTCGGTACGCGGGGTTGATGTTGACCAAAATCAAACCGACCTTGGCAGTGGCCAGCTGCATCAGTACCCACTGGGCGTTGTTGTGCGACCAAATGCCAACACGATCACCTGTGTTCAGCCCCAGCTGCAAGAGCGCGCTGGCCAACTGATCGGACTTCGCCTGTAGCTCACGATAGCTGTAACGGATACCCTGATGAGCGCTGATAAGCGCCAAATGGTCAGGCTGGCGAGTGACCATCGCATCAAAAAAATCGCCCAACGTTTGCTCGATCAACGGTGGATGTGCGGCACCGCTGGCTTGGGACAGTTGATTCACGCTCATATTGCCATCCTTCATTGTCAAGTAAGTCATCATTCTCAACGGTTGGCCACGGTACGCGACAGCTTTTATACATTACCACTTTAAACTAAGAGCAAAAAATCTTATCTGGTGCGGGTTTTTCAATCGGCTGGCCTATGCCATCAACCTGCTGCAAACCTTCATAAAATTCTCCACAACATGCCAACAGCACCCATCACACTCGCCACCCTGCGCCGATATGCGATTTCGCGCAGTTTGTTTGCGCCAACAACGCTACTCAAGGCGATTGAGAAGCTGGGCTTTGTGCAGGCCGATCCGATTCGGGCGCCGGCTCGGGCGCAGGATTTGACACTTCGGCACCGGGTGACGAACTACGCGGCTGGAGATTTGGAGCGGCGCTATGGCCAGCTGGGCATTGAAGAAGATTTCTTTGTGAACTATGGCTTTATGTCCAGGCAGGTGCAGGCGCTGATGCATCCGCGCGTGACGCGCAGAAGCTGGACGAAAACGCAAATTGCGCAGGCGCAGGCCATACAGGCTTACGTGCAAGAGCGTGGTGTGGTGCATCCCAAAGAGGTTGACACGCATTTCGCGCATGGGCGGGTGCGCAACTGGTTTGGCGGCTCATCGAATGCGAGCACACAGCTTTTGGATGGCATGCATTACCGGGGCATGCTGCGCGTGGCAGGGCGAGCAAGTGGGATTCGCACCTACGCTGTGGCCGAGCATTTGCCGATAGCTTGCGATGACGCGACGCAGGCGATGGATGAGCTGATCGATGTGATCGTGCACAAATACGCGCCGCTGCCAGAGCGAAGTCTGCGCGAGCTGATTGCCCTGCTGCGCGGCGGTGTGCCGCAATGGGATGCGCTGCGCGCTACTGCCTTTGCTCGCGCTAAGGCGCGGCTGCCAAGCGTGGAGCTGGACGGCACGCGATGGTATTGGCCAGAGGGCGAATCACCCGCCACGAAACGCTACGCCGCAGAGCCCGGCGATGCCGTGCGCCTGCTCGCCCCGTTTGACCCGGTGGTGTGGGATCGCCGTCGCTTTGAGCTCTTCTGGGGCTGGGCCTATCGCTTTGAAGCCTACACGCCCGCACCGAAACGCATTCGCGGCTACTACGCACTGCCTTTGCTTTGGCGCGATCAAGTGATTGGCTGGGGGAATCTCTCTGTCATGGACGGGAAGCTGAAAAGCGAGTTGGGTTATGTGACAGGCAGCGCGCCGAAAGACAAGGTGTTTCGCACGGCACTGGCCCACGAATTAGCCAGCATCGAGAACTTCTTACTCCTAAATCAGTAGCACGCCGCGCATATTCTATGCCGGCGATCCGCCGAAAAAGCTCTTAAATCAAGCTGAAAGCAGCTTGAAACATTTGGCATGGCTTGTCATCAAGCTGTCAAATAAACATCACGCCTTTGTCATATGGCGGATTGAAACTCTTCCTTACTTTCAATCCACAGCGCTACCAAAAGCAGCGCCCCGCCATCATGAAACACACTCTATCCATACGCACCCTCATCGCAGCCCTCGCGCTGCTCGCCAGCCTTTTCACCACCGCTGCCTACGCCCAGCTCACCGTCTATGTGGTGCGCCACGGCCAGACGGATTGGAACAAAGATGGCCGCATCCAAGGCGGCACAGACAACCCACTCAACTCAACTGGCCGCGAGCAAGCCGCAGCCATGAGCCGCCTAATGGCGGAAGTGAAAGTAGATACCGTTTATGTGAGCTCGCATCAGCGTGCGCGCCAGACGGCAGAAGTCTTCCAAGGGCGCACGCCGATTGTGGCGATGGACGAACTGCGCGAGCGCTTCTTCGGAAAATTCGAAGGCGCGAACGACAAAGACGCTGCGATAGTTGCCGATTGGAACAAGCGCCGCTTCACATGGACAGACGATATGGAAGGCGGCGAGACGCTGGAGAGCCAATCGCGCCGCGCCGAAGCCGCCCTCAAAACCATTCGCGAGAAACACAAAGACGGCGGCACGGTGGTGATCGTCGGCCATGGCGGCATCAATCCCCTGCTCGTCTCGCATCTCATTGGCGTGCCGCCGCAGGAAGGCGCAAGCGCCATCAACCAAGGCAACGACGAGATTTACCAAATCGTGCTTCCCAAAACCGGCGCACCCGCGATTTGGAAGCTGATCCCCCGCAGCAAATTAAACGAACTTTGAAACCCACTTAAAGAACCCAAATGAACAAGCCCTTCCTCGCTCCTTCAATCGCTTTACTCGCAGCAGCCATTCTTTGCCTGCCCCGCGCCCAAGCGCAAACGGAATTCCCTGCGACCTTAGCTGGCCACGCCATCCTCCCCGCACCGAGCTTCATCGCCGCGCCCGCAGATGCACCCACCGACCTTCGCACCAGCGGCAAATTCACCACTGGCTCGCGCGTGGAGCGGCTCGACAGCGTCGAAGGCCGCTCGGCCAATCGCCCCACCGGCATCTCTGTGCCCTTTGCCGGCCAACCGCTGCAAGGCCACTCCGGCATCAAGCGCATGAGCGATGGCAGCTACTGGGTGCTCACTGACAACGGCTTCGGCTCCAAAGCCAATTCGCCCGACAGCATGCTGTTTTTAAACCGCTACACGATTGATTGGACAGCCGGCACGCTCAACCGCCAGCAAACCATCTTCCTGCACGACCCTGATAAAAAAGTGCCCTTTCGCATCGTGCACGAAGGCACGCCCAAGCGCTACCTCACAGGCGCAGACTTTGACACCGAGAGCTTCCAATTCGCAGGCGGCGCGCTGTGGATCGGCGATGAGCTCGGCCCATGGCTGATCAAAGCGGATATGACGGGCAAAGTACTCGCTGTGTTTGAAACGCAGGTGGATGGCAAACCCGCGCGCTCACCCGATCACCCAGCGATCACCACGCCCGCCACACCAAACGGCACAGTCGATTTCACGATCCGCCGCTCCCGCGGCTACGAAGGCATGGCTTCCTCACCCGATGGCAAAAAGCTCTATGCCATGCTCGAAGGCCCGGTGTGGGATGCGGCCGCGAAAGACTGGGAAAAGCTCAGTGGCCGCGAATACCTGCGCGTGCTTGAATTCGATGTGGCCACAGAGAAATGGACAGGCCGCCATTGGAAATACGTGCTGGAGGCCAATGGCCTGGCGATCGGCGATTTCAACATGATCGATGCCACCACCGCCCTCGTGATCGAGCGCGACAACGGCGAAGGCACGCCCGATAAAGCCTGCCCTACAGTGAACGGCGCTATCCAACGCGCTGAAAACTGCTTCCACGATTTACCCAAGCTCAAGCGCGTCTACAAAATCGAAATGACGGAAGCCAACGTGAACAACCCCGTGCGCAAAATCGGCTTCATCGATTTGCTCGCCATCAACGACCCGCAAAACCTCGCCCGCAAGCCCAAGCAAGCCGGCAAGCTCGCCTTCCCCTTCTTCACGATTGAAAACGTCGATATCGTCGATGCCGATCACATCATCGTCGGTAACGACAACAATCTGCCTTTCTCATCCAGCCGCGAGCCCAATCAAGCGGATGACAATGAGTTTGTGTTGCTGCGCGTGCGCGAGTTGCTGCAAGCGAAATGAAGATGAAGATCAGAGGCTTTAAAAGAGAACTCTTAACCTAAGGTTGCGACTGAATTCACCTCTGACTCACTAGTCGCGAAGCGCCTGCCTTCGCAAAATCTCCAGTGTCGATTCATCGGTTTGACAAACCATCACACTGGAGATTTTTATGAAACGCATGCCCTACTTACCCAGGCTTGTATCTCTGGCAAGTGCCGCTGTCTGCGCGCTTGCCGCTTTGCCAAGCCACGCGCAAAGCACAGCCGTCGTTGGCATCCAAAAAATTGCGATGAAGGATGCCAGCCGCGATCGCAACGTGAATTCTGAAGTCTGGTTTGAGGCCGCAGAAGGTGCGCAAGCTCAATCTATTTCAGCAGCACCTATCTTGCAGGCATTTAGCGCAGCACCGAATGCTACGCCAGCATCAGCAGCGCCCAAGCCTTTACTGGTGTTCTCACATGGCAACTTCGCCAACCCGACCGCTTATGGCTGGCTCATCACGGATTTGGTTAAAGCTGGCTTTGTGGTGCTCGCGCCCACGCATCCAGGCACGATGTTTCAAGACTTACGCCCAGAGTATCGGGCGCGGCTGTGGGAGCGCTCGCAAGATGTGAGTTTTGCGCTAACGCAATTTCTTGCTGACCCTGCTTGGGCGGCGCGTGTTGACACCCAACGCATCGGCTTTATCGGCCACTCTTTTGGCGGTTGGACGGGTGTGAGCTTGGCTGGCGGCCAATATGACTACAAGCAGCAGCTGAGCTACTGCGAAGCCGCGCTCAAGAAAGATCAGTATTGCGACGGTTTGATCAAAAACCACAACCCACAAACACCGGTTGAAGACGGCAAGCGCAGCTTCAAAGATGAGCGCTTTAAGGCTTTTTATGCGCTGGCCAGTGGCGTAGCCGCTGGTTTCTCAGCCTCTTCCCTCAAGAACATTACAGCGCCCATGGTGTTTGAAACCGCGAAATACGACACCGTGCTCGCTCCCGAGGGAGGTTCGAGCTTGTTCGCCAGCTCGATACCCAGCGCCAAAGAAATCATGAGAGATGCCGGGCATTTCGTTTATGCCCCAGTGTGCACTCCCGTGTTGGGTAAGCTGGCTCTTGGCCAAGTCTGTGAAGATTCTGAGGGCTCAGATCGCAAAGCGCTCCACGTCCAAGCATCATCAGATATCGTGCAGTTTTTCCGCAAACAATTGGCTCAGTGAGCACAATGCGCAGGCAGTTATCAAATCGGTTCACTCTCGATTTGATAGCTGCCTGCGCATATTCTATGCCGGCTATCAGCCATTTTTATTGATTTCCGTTCTCTACAGGTGTGGTGATGCCTATTTCAACTTTTCGCGCAGGATGCGGCCGACTTCATCGGCACGATCCAGTTGCACGTAATGCCCTGCTTGAGGCACCAAATCCAAGCTGCTGTTGCTAAACAAGCGCTTGAAATCTTGCGCCACACCGGGATTGAGATAAGGATCGTCGGCACCAAATACGATATGCACGGGCTTTTTGAATTGCTGCACACGCGGCACAAATGCACGGCGCGCTTCTAGCTCTTGCCAGAGCACTGAGGTGGAGCTGAAAAACGCGGGGCGGATGCTCACTGAGGAGTTGGTAATGATCGGCGTGAACTCATCGCGCACTTTTGCATTGCTGAAAAACCGCGCCAGCTGCCCACCTACGCCGTTTTGAAAATTGCCGCCTGATTTCGTTGCGCCCCACACAGCAAGATCTCGAATCCAGCTAGGCGTGGCGTAAAACTGAATCGCCTCGGGCGCGACCAAGCTATCCATCGGGGAATAGTAGGTATTGAGCAACACCAGCGCAGCCGTTTGCGCCTCGTTATCCAGCGCCCAATCAATGCCCGATTGCCCTGACAAGTCATGCAACACGAGCACCACTTGGCTCAAGGAAAGTTGCTTGATCACGGCCTCCAGATCAGCGCGCTGGCTAGCCACGTCATACACATGCGGCATCGGTTTATCAGATGCGCCCCAGCCGAGAAAATCAAAGCTCACCAGATGGTATTGCTGCGAGAGCTGCGGGATGAGCAGGTCATACAAATGCTGGTTGTCCGGGAAGCCATGCATCATCACGAGCGTGGGCGCTTGGCCTTTCTTGGCGGGGTTGAATTCACGCGCCTGAATGCGCTTGCCATCTTTGCGCAGCACAGTGTGATCGGTGTGCGGTTGAGCGATTTTGAACTGCGCGATGTGTGCATCAAAAATCGGCTGGCTGCTCGGTGGGCTGGCGCATCCGCCCAAGACCAGGATGCAAAGAAGGAGGAGAAATTTTTTCATGAGACGCGAATCCAAGTTTGGTTACGGAAAAAAGGGCCGATATAGCCGCGCACTTGTAGTTTTTTGCCACCCTCTTGCAATTGCAATCGGAGCTTGAAGACTTTGCCTTTATCGGGATCCAGAATTTCGCCCCCCTCCCAAGTCTGCGCATCGCTGGTTGCCTTCATTTGGCGGATGATTTCCATGCCGATCAAGGGCTTATCTTTTCGATCATCTGGGCAAAGCGTACAAAGTTGCACCTCGCCCGGCGTGGTGGGCAGCAAGCTGCGCTCTATGCGGCCTGTGAACACACCCGCAGCCTCACTGATGCGAATTTCAGCGCGCGGCTTGCCAGTTGCATCGTCAATCGATTGCCACAGGCCAGCCGGCGTGGATTGCGCAAGGCCCGGCAGGCTCACGAAAAATAAGGCCTGGGTCACAATGAATCGCAGCATAAAGATCTCCTTCAAAAAAATCACCATGGATCGGCAGGCTCAGGTTTGGCGTATGCACCCAGCAGCGGCGTGAGATGCTGCTGAGCGAGCAATTTGCGCGTGAGCAGCACATGGCCAAACACCGCGAAACTCACCAACACCATCGGCAGCAAGGAATACGGGAAATACAACACCCAGCTATTGATATGCTTGGCTTCGATGCCGAAGGCATGCACATTGGGCGAAGTCATCGCGGCGAGCAGGCCGATAGCCAGCAAACAGCCGATGCCGAAAATGTTCCAAAGCCAAATCACACGGATGGGCAAGCGCCACGTCCAAGCGCAGTAGATGGAGATCAGCAGCGCGCCGAGGCCCGTGAGCACATCAAAGTTGTAGCCCCGCATGGAAAATTCCATCGGTATGATGCCCAGATACGCAGCGCGCAGCATCAGCAGCTCCAGCGGCAAGCGAAAGATCTGCAGCGCCACCAAAGTCTCCACATGCAAGCTGCGCACCAGCTCATCGCCAACGCTGCCCACATAGCCCATGGCCACTGCTGCACCCAAGCCCATGCTGAGCGCAGCCAAGATCACGAAAGCCGGCGGTTGCACATCTAGCCGGCTAAACATGCCGAGCTGATCGCCCGCCACACTGGCCGCAACGAGCATCAGCAAAACCGCACCGCCCCAAGTCGCTGCTCGCTTGCTGCGCCGGCCTATCAATACCAGCCAAGCAGCTGACATCAGAGCCACGAGCATCAGCATGCCGCCATAAGTGATCGCATCGAATGCGGGGCGCTGAAGCACGATGAGTTGAGTGGGCGTTGTCATAGCAAGATCAACTAATGAAGCTCAGGCGCTAAAGCTCACACCATCGCGCTTCATTTGGCGCAGGACAGTGATCACAATGATGTGGCCCACGATCAGCATCGGCACCCAAAAAGAGGGGATCCAATATGCGCCGCCCATGAAGTCTGCTGCGTTGTAAACCCGCGAGAGCACGACGGCCATTGCAAAATCTGCGATGCCTACGACGCTAAAAATCCACGTCATCGGTATAGCGAATTTGCTCTTACGCTGGATCAGAAATGCTGCAATCAAGGCCAGCGTGGCCGATAGGAAATCGCCCGCTGCAGAGGGAATAGCAAACTGCTGAGGCATCGCGCTAGAAGTGACGCCCGTGGTGAGAAACATCAGCCCCAAATGCCGCATGCTATGCAGCAACAAAATCGGAATCAGCACATTGCGCGGCTGAATCTGCGGCAGCATAGGCTTAAGCAACCAGCGATAGGCCGCATTGAAAACCAGCAAGCTAAAGAAGATGTTGATGAGGAGGGTGTTCATATGTTGTTACCTCAGGTGGTTAAAAATCAGATAGCTGCTGGCAATGAGCAAGATGCTCAAAGTCAGCGCCACGCCGATCACGCGAAATTTCATTTGCTCTTGCACCTGGCTCACGCCACGCGCATGGATCAATCTGGCCAACACCAGCGCAATTCCCAAGCCATGAAGCAGCCAAGCAGGCGCTGCCTGCACTTCCGCCAAGCACATCAGCCCTAAGCACAGCGGCACATATTCCGCAAAATTGGCGTGCACGCGAATCGCGCGCTGCATCTGAGGATGGCCCGCATCACCCAAGCCAATGCGCAGCTTGCGGCGCAGGCGCAATGTGCGCAAGCTGAGCAACACAAACACCAACCCCAGGCCAGCGGCATACATCGCCGAGATCAGGGGCGGCAACATGCTGTGAAGAGGCTTTGAATCAAACATGGCTTGACTGTAGGCAGGCAAGGCTTGCTTGCCTAGGCGGCAGTGGGTAAGATCAGAACTAACCAATGGTTAGCAATCAACTACGTCTCAATCCATGAAAAGCCTCAAAGGAATCAGCAGCTTCGTAGCGGTAGCCAGCAGCGGCAGCTTTGCAGCGGCGGCCAAGCTGCAAGGCGTGAGCGCGGTGGCGGTGAGCAAAAATGTGGCCACGCTTGAGCGGCAGCTCTCCGTGCGCCTTTTTCAGCGCACCACGCGCAAACTCAGCCTCACGCCCGAGGGCAGCCTGTTCTACAAGCAATGCTTGGGGCCGCTGCGCGAGCTCGAAGCGGCGCAGGCGGTGATTGAAAAAAGCAGCAAATCGCTCTCGGGCCTGGTGCGCGTCACCAGCGCTGCGCCGTTTGCCACGGGCTATGTGCTGCCCATCATCCAGCAGTTTCATGCCAAGCATCCGCGCGTTCAGATTGAGCTGCATTTGGACGATAGCGTGAGCGATATGGTGGCGCAGGGGTATGACGTGGGCATTCGCGTGGGGCGCATGAAGAGCAGCAGCTTGGTAGCGCGGCCTATTGCGCCTTTGCCTTTTGTGGTGTGCGGCAGCCCAGAGTATTTGCGCCAGCGCGGCGTGCCCTCGTCGCTCGCCGATTTGCCAGAGCACAACTGCCTGCGCCTCACCCGCATCGGCAGCAAAGAGCCCATGCCTTGGTTTCTGAAAGGTCTGGATGCCTCGCTCGACGCGCAAATTCGCGGCAATCTCACGCTCAACGATTTTTCTGCTTTGCAGACTGCTGCAGCGCAAGGCTTGGGCTTATCCTGCGTGCCCCTGCCGCTGGCCATGCCGGATATTCGCCAAGGCCGCCTGATGCCCGTATTAGCCCCTTTTATCAGCACTGATTTGCAGGTGTATCTCTACTACCCCAACCGTAAAAACCTGCCGACGCGCACGCGCAGCTTTGTGGACTATGTGCTTTCTCATCTTGAACAAGAAAAAGACCTGCATACTCCCCCTACCCAACTTCTCGCGCCCTATTTATCGACTGGAAAAACGCTTTGACCGATTCATCTCAGATTCATTGGACGCAACACGACGAGCCGCACACCGCGCATTGGCACAGCGAGCGCGGATTGAGTGCGCCGCAACGCGTGCAATTGGCGGATGACACGCTTGCGGCAGATCCGGCGATAAAGCTGGCTCAAAGCGGCGTGGGCTTGCTCTGGAATGGAGATTTTCAGAACGCGCGGCATTTGGTGCAGGCGCTAGATCGGCGATTGGCAAAGCGCAACACGCGCCCCCCTTCAGCCAAGCAAACGCTGACTAACGCGTTTCTGGCTCAGCGCCAATCGCAAGCTCAGCGCGCGAAGATTTTAGGCAGCGTGTTGATTCACCTTGGGGCTGATTACGCCATTGCATTGCGACGTGCGCCCGATGTGCGCTTGGCTTGCACTGAAGCTTGGGGAAAGGCCACTGCTGGCTCGCGCCATGTATGCAGCCTGCGCGAGCTGCTGGGCATCATCAGCGCACATGAATGGCGCAAGAAGGGCGTAGAAGTGGCGGCCTTGGGCAAAGACCGCGCAGGGCAGGCGCAGAGTATTCATGCGCACTACGGCGTGTTTTCTCCGGTGCGCGGCGAGTATCTCGCCTTGATTGCCAAAGCAGCTTTGCCCAAAGGCTCCCCCGCAGACATGATCGCTTGGGATGTGGGCACGGGCACGGGCGTGATCGCAGCGCTATTGGCTTCGCGCGGTATCGGCTCGGTGGTTGCTACCGATGTATCAGAGCGCGCTTTAGTTTGTGCCCGCGAGAATTTGAAGCGCTTGCAACAGTCTTCTGGCCGCACGGGCAAGGCCGTGGAGGTGCTGAAGGCCAATTTATTTCCTGAAGCGGCCGCCCATGCAAAAGCCAACCTCATAGTTTGCAACCCACCTTGGCTGCCCGCCCCGGTGGGATCGGCACTTGAGCAGGCGGTGTATGACGAAGGCAGCCAAATGCTGCTGGGGTTTTTGAAAGGTGTGGGCGAGCGGCTTGCTTCAGGTGGCCAAGCTTGGCTGATCCTCTCCGATTTGGCAGAGCGCTTGGGCCTGCGCAGCCGCGAAGAGCTGATGCAGGCCATTGAAGACGCAGGTCTGCGCGTCATGGAGCGCATCGATACACAGCCCCAGCATCCCAAAGCGCAAGATGCGAGCGACCCGCTGCATGCGGCGCGTTCGCGTGAAATCACATCGCTTTGGCGCTTAGCGCAAAAGTAAAAACGCCTCGCTGCATTCAACATGCAACGAGGCGGTCAACAACGACGGCATTGAGGTTGCCGCTGTTGAAAAACGAGAAACTTACTTCACAAAGAGCACAGTATCAATCGCGTGGATCACGCCATTGCTGGTCTGCACGTCAGCAGCAACAACTTTTGCGCCACCAACAGTTACGCCGCCTTCAGTAGCGAGCATGACATCACTGCCTTGCACGGTTTTGACTGCGCCTGCTTTGATGTCAGCAGCCATGACTTTGCCTGCAACGACGTGGTAGGTCAGCGTTTTGCTGAGCGCGTCTTTGTCTTTGAGCAAAGCTTCGAGCGCTTCTTTTGGCACTTTCGCAAAGGCCTCGTCTGTTGGCGCGAACACTGTGAACGGGCCTGCGCCGCTGAGCGTTTCAACCAAGCCAGCGGCTTTGACTGCGGTGACCAGGGTGGTGAAATTTCCGGCTGCTACGGCTGTCTCAACGATGTTGTGCAAAGTCGAAGTAGTTGTGGCGGGGGTTGGGGTGGAGGTGGTGGCTGTGGTCATGATGCGTCCCTTCAGGGTGCGATAGATGCCGCGCTAAAAATGTAGCGTGGGCGGACTGTATGCCTATTCGCGCGCATTCCCCGCCGAAAAAAGATATAAAAACAAAGAGGTGTTGTCCTACTTGTTTTGCAGGGTGATGGCCTCATCTATCAAGACATCAAAAAATAATGCAGACACATTTCGCTGCATCTGCGTATCAACCCCTTCGCTTTTGCTCGCGCAGCATATACAGATACAAGCTCTCCACCTTATCGCGCGCCCAAGGTGTTTTGCGCAGAAATTTCAAGCTGGATGCAACGCTTGGATCGCTCGCAAAACAGCGAATATTGATCCTCTGCGCCAAGCCCGGCCAGCCGTAATGCGCTTCCAATGCTGTAACGACAGCTTCTAGTGTGATGCCGTGCAGTGGATTGCGCGCTTGCTTGGGTGGTGGTGGAGTGGCTGAGTCAATAGACATCTCAGCATTGTGCCCTGCTCCTTTAAAATCAACACTTTTACACACAAAGAAAGTCTTCCGTGGATATCACCCTGCTGATCAAAGCCGCCATCATGGGCATCGTGGAGGGGCTCACGGAGTTTTTGCCGATTTCATCCACGGGGCATTTGATTTTGGTAGGCAGCCTGCTCGGCTTCACTGATGAGAAGTCCAAGGTGTTTGATATTGCGATTCAGACCGGGGCGATTTTTGCGGTGATCTTGGTGTATTGGCAGAAGATTCGGGAAACTATTGCTTCTTTGCCAACGGATAAGAAGGCGCAGCAGTTTGCGCTGAATGTGTTCATCGCGTTCCTGCCAGCCGTCGTGCTCGGGCTGCTGTTTGGCAAGGCGATCAAGGCGAATTTGTTCACGCCTGTTGTAGTGGCCAGCACCTTCATCATCGGCGGCTTCATTATTCTGTGGGCGGAGAAGCGCCAACAAACCGCCGTTCGCGTGCAGACTGTTGACGATATGAGCGCGATGGATGCGCTCAAAGTTGGCCTCGTGCAGTGCCTCGCTCTCGTGCCGGGCACGAGCCGCAGCGGCGCAACGATCATCGGCGGTATGCTGCTTGGGCTCTCACGTAAAGCAGCCACAGATTTTTCGTTCTTCCTCGCCATGCCCACGCTGATCGGCGCGGGCGTATACAGCCTCTACAAAGAGCGCGCGGTGCTCTCAATGGGCGATATTCCCATGTTCGCTGTCGGCCTCGTCTTCAGCTTCTTGAGCGCGTGGCTTTGCGTGCGCTGGCTGCTGCGCTATATCTCCACCAATAACTTTGTGCCATTTGCTTGGTATCGCATCGTATTTGGCATCGTCGTGCTCGTCACGGCTTACACGGGATGGGTGAAGTGGGCGGCTTGAAAATGGTCAATGGGCATTCGCCTTGGAGAATGTCTGTCGCCCCGATGATGGATTGGACGGATCGGCATTGCCGCTATTTCCATCGCCTGCTCACGAAGAACACCCTGCTCTACACCGAGATGGTGACGACGGGCGCTTTGCTGCATGGCGATGTGCCGCGCCATTTAGATTTCAATGATGAAGAGCATCCGGTTGCGCTGCAGCTCGGCGGCAGCGAGCCGGAAGATTTGGCCAAGGCCGCCAAGCTAGGCGAGCAATGGGGCTATGACGAAATCAATCTGAATTGCGGTTGCCCGAGCGAGCGCGTGCAGCGCGGCGCGTTTGGCGCTTGTTTGATGAATGAAGCGCAGCTTGTGGCTGATGGTGTGAAGGCGATGCTGGATGCGGTGAGCATTCCTGTCACGGTGAAGCATCGCATTGGCATAGACAAAACCGAGAGCTATGAATTCGTGCGCGATTTTGTGGGCACGGTCTCTGATGCAGGCTGCAAAGTATTTCTTGTGCATGCGAGGAATGCGTGGCTCAAAGGCTTGTCGCCGAAGGAAAACCGCGATATTCCGCCGCTGCGCTATGAGATGGTTTATCAGCTGAAACGGGAGTTTCCCGAGCTCACGATTTGCATCAATGGCGGGATCACGACGACTGAACAAGTCAACGAGCATTTGAAGCACGTTGACGGCGTGATGATTGGCCGCGAGGCGTATCACAACCCGTATTGGATGGCTTCTTGGGATGCTGAGTTTTATGGCGACGTGTCAACACCCGCGCCCTCGCGCGAAGAGATCGAAGCGCAGATGTGCGATTACATGGCGCGCCGCAAAGATCAGTTTGACACCGCTTGGCACTCCGTCGCCCGCCACATGCTTGGCCTGCGCCACGGCCAAGCCGGCTCACGCGGCTGGCGACAGGTGTGGAGCGATCATCGGCTGAAAGCAGAGTCGGCTCATGCGGTGAGCGTGCTCGCTCAGCGGCGGCTGCCTAGCTTGCAAGAAGCTTGAGCACGAGCGCAATGCGCGCTTTCACGGCCGATAGCGCGCTCGCATCGTGAATCCCGCCCCAAGCGCATCGGCTGGTGATAACGATTTCCACTCCCTTTAATTGCGCTTCATCCAAAGCGGTTTGTAAGGATTCACTCACAGTACCATTGCCCGTTCCAGCAATGACGATGCCGCGCAACGGATCTTCAGAAGTAGATGCCTTGAGCAGAGCTAGCACGATGCTACCCGTGGCTTGCGCATGATTGAGCACGATCTCCACGCGCGGCCACGCCATACCTTGGCTGAATGCAATTACTACTAAATTCATAGCATGAGACTCATACTGCATGAGTGCGAGGTGGCTATTTTTATCTAAATCTGCCAGAGATGCCGATCCCCAGTTAACCCGATCACCCACCACATGCGCCAGTGCGCCGAGCTCACCCAGAGCCACATCCCCGCTAGAAAACGCATTCAGCGCATAGGTATGAATCTTCTGCACCGCCAACGCATGATGCACGTCGCCCGAACACACTGCGAGCACGCCGCACGCCTTTGCATCACCCGCAAGCAACACAGCATCCCGCAAATTGCGCGGCCCATCGGCCTCGCTGCTCGTCGCCGGCCGCATCGCGCAAGTTAGCACTACCGGCTTTGCTTGCAGCTCGCGCGGAATCACGCGATGCAGAAAATAAGCCGTCTCCTCCAGCGTATCCGTGCCATGCGTGATCACTATTGCCTTCACATCCGGCTTCGAGAGATGCTGCACGCAGCGCTGGGCTATTCGCAGCATCGTTGCAAAATCCATATCCTTGCTATCGAGCTGCGCCACCTGCTCGCTCACAAGCTCGCGCCCCTGCAAAGCTTCGTGTAGCCCCGGCACAGGTTGCAAGAGAGCGGCAATCCCGATCTGCGCAGCGGTGTAGCCCGTATGGTCAGCGCTGCTCGCAGCCGTGCCCGCGATCGTCCCACCAGTGCCCAAAACGATGATTTGCTCTGCCATAAAAATATTTTTCAAAAATATTGCCAAACCCAGAAAACTGGGCTAATATCCAGTTACTGGATGCGCAATCAGGCTGTTTTCAATCGCAGTTGCCATCAGTGTGATGCACATCCGGTCAACCCAATTCCACAAGGAGTTTGCCATGTTCGACAGCCCCAAGCTTACCGCTCGCCAGCAACAGATTCTCACCCTCATTCAAAGCACGATTGAGAAAACCGGCTCGCCGCCCACGCGCGCTGAGATCGCTGCTGAATTCGGCTTCAAATCGGCCAATGCCGCTGAAGAGCATCTGCAAGCCCTGCATCGCAAAGGCGCTATCGAGCTGCTACAAGGCACCTCGCGCGGCATCCGTCTCCGTGGTGAGACGCTGCGCGCCATTCACGAAACGCGCACCAAGCAATTCGGCCTGCCGCTGCAAAGCCTGATGCAGCTCGCCCTGCCCTTGGTGGGCCGCGTGGCTGCTGGCTCGCCCATCCTCGCGCAAGAGCATATTGATCAAACGTATTACGTCGAGCCCAGCATGTTTCCAACGAAGCCCGATTACTTGCTCAAAGTGCGCGGCATGAGCATGCGCGATATCGGCATCATGGATGGCGATTTGCTCGCCGTGCAATCCACCAAAGATGCGCGCAATGGCCAAATCGTCGTGGCCCGCATTGGGGAAGACGTGACCGTCAAGCGCTTCCAGCGCAACAAAAATATCATCGAGCTGCATCCCGAGAACCCAGATTTCAAAACCATCATCGTCGAGCCCGGCGAGCCCTTTGAGATCGAAGGCTTAGCCGTCGGCCTCATTCGTAATTCCTTTACGCACTGAACGAGGCGCATCATGGCTGCTTCTTCTCAGAATCTCTTTAGTCAGTTGCTCCTTCCTCTCCAAGGCGTGGTGGATTTCTTCTCGCCGCCCCATCCCATTGCATCGCCCGCAGCTTCTTTCTCAGGCGCAGTCATCGGCGCTCAACCCCGCTTGGCCAAAGCCCCGGCTCTGCCAAGCAGCCCACACCCAGCCAGCGCGCAGCAAAAAATTCAACCCGCCGGCACCCGCATGGTGAGCAGTGATTTGATGGGCAACATCACAACGGATGGCCTAACAGCCGCCCAAATCCTCCGCTCCCGCCGCGCCCAAGACGGCCGCATCGTCATCTCCGGCCGCATGCGCGATGTCTGCGCCGAGCTAGATCGCCTGTGCGATGAGCCTGCTTGAGATTCAAAGCTACTATTAATTCAGTAGCACTCCGCGCATATTCTGTGCCGGCCATCAGGCCATTTTTATCATATTTGTCAGTTAAAAGTGCTCTATGGCATGTCGGTGCCACAATTCCAGCATTGTTGAAAGCCGCCCTCAATCCGCTCTCCGCAAGCTTGGCACACCCAGTTGTGCTGCGGCATCCTCTGTAGGTCAGCAAAAGCTAATTTCGCACGATCAAACTGTGTATCGTCCTGCACCCAAATCTCTGGCAAACACTGATCAGGCGGCAAATCCCCCGCAGCGCCATTGAGAAAGTAGCGCTGCATATTTGCGTCGATTCCCTGATCCCGCAGCATATCCACCCACAGCTGAGCAATCGCAATA
The DNA here is from genome assembly GCA_013297925.1 of Comamonadaceae bacterium. Taxonomy (GTDB): domain Bacteria; phylum Pseudomonadota; class Gammaproteobacteria; order Burkholderiales; family Burkholderiaceae_C; genus JANMDU01. The sequence goes on along the minus strand of JAAFJC010000036.1, from coordinate 9,513 downwards.
TTGGGCGCTTGGCCGAGTCTTTTCATCCGCTCAGAATAACATCCAAACGGCTATTGATGCGGCAATCATGGGTTGAACTGCTGCACCCTATTGACGGCTTGGAGTGGCAGCCCGTGCGATGTGGCTTTGCGTCTGGCTCCATGTCCTCCGGCGGGGATTGGAGTTGTATTTCTCCGATTGATATCGTTGCCCCGCCTCCCCCTTTACTTGCGCCAGACGCAAAGCCACATCGCACGGGCATAGGTTCTGCTAGCGCGCCAAGCTTTCTCACCTCCAACAAGCCCGCCAGAGCAGTCGGGGCGGATGGCGCAAGTAAAGGGGGAGGCGGCGCGATCAACTTCCCAAAAAACAAACCAACCCTAAACGCCGCCGGAGGACATGGAGCCATCCGCCCCGGCTGCTCTGGCGGGCGTCTAACCGAAGCGAAGAAGTTTTGTGAAGGGTGAGGAAACCCTTGATTGCCGCCGCATAAGCTTCAATGCTTCGACAAGCTCAGCCCAAACGAAGTCATAACTTGCTAAAGTATCAGGCATGAATCTCTACATCATCACCGGCGCATCGCGCGGCATGGGCTTGGCGCTCGCCCAGCAACTCATCCTCCCCGGCAACGCCCTTCTCTGCATTTCTCGCGGCAAGAGCGATGCACTCGCATCCCTCGCAGAAGAGCAGCAAGTTCCGCTCACGCAATGGCCCGCTGATCTGAACGATGCTGCGCCTGTAGCAGACCAACTCAAGGCGTGGCTCGTAGAGAAGCCTCTGGCCTACGACAGCGCCACCCTCATCAACAACGCCGGCGTCATCCCGCAAATCGCTCCACTCTCCGACGTTCCCGCGCAAGACATCACCCGCGCCCTGCGCGTAGGCATCGAAGCCCCCATGCTCCTCACCTCCGCCTTCCTCCAAGCCACAGCCAACTGGCGTATCCCGAAAAAGGTACTCAACATCTCCTCCGGCCTAGGCCGCCGCGCCATGGCCAGCCAAGCAGGCTACTGCGCCGCCAAAGCCGCGATGGATCATTTCACGCGATGCGTCGCACTAGAAGAAGCCCTCAAACCCCACGGTGCAAAGATCTGCTCTCTCGCGCCCGGCGTGATCGACACAGACATGCAAGTCCAACTCCGCAGCGCCCCCGATGCCAACTTCCCCGACAAATCCGCCTTCGTCGGCATGAAAACCCAAGGCACCCTCACCAGCCCCTTCGAAGCCGCTGGCCGGCTAATCGCCTATCTCTCACGCTCGGATTTTGGGAGCAATGCTGTGGCTGATGTACGCGACATAGCGTAATGCTCTGTATAAATTACTTCGTTTAAGTAATGCCTTGGCGCCCACCTACCGTGCGACATGTTTATTCACCTAATTTACAGCGCTCAGCATGCTTGGTGCATTAGTCCGCTTAGCTGGAGCAGTTGCATTGTTGCTTGTTTCTTTTCTCGGAATAAGTAACACAGCTACTGAGAGTAACTGGGCTATATTTTGGTGGCTACTCTTCATTTTTCTTGCGTTGCCTGTATTGCTGCTTGCGATCCGCGATTGTCTTGCAACATTCATCATGCAGCGCAGCGAATCCTTTCGGGCTTGGCTAATGCTTCACGTGTGCGCGTTCTTTGCTGCTGCTGTTGGGATCATGCTTGCTTGTATGGCACATGCTTCAAGCCACCCTAAAGCCGAATTGCATCAGTGGCTAATTCTCATACTGCCTGCGCTCGTTTACATTGCGCCACTACTTTTAGCACTGCATTCAGGATCAACTGAGTTCCTCAAGATTCTCGCTAGATCTTTGACGAAAAATAGCGATGCAGATAAAACAGACTAAACCGCATCCTGAAACCCGTTGCTCCGCAACGTCACCACCAGCGTATCGCGATACCCGCGCAGCTCACTCGCTTCACCCGCAGGCTGAATCGGCGTGGTCTCATGAATCATCCGCGCATCGTCGAGCAGCAACACGCTCCAAGGCTCAGTCAAAGTAAATCGCTGCCCGCCCGGTGCATCGGCTTCAAAGACGCGCGTCTCGCCGCCCTTCACGCGTTCGCGCGCCACTAAAAACACAGCCACCAAATCCACGCCATCGCGATGCGCACCTTCAGGCGTAGGCCGGCCAATGCCGCCAGCGGTGTCAATGCGAAACTGATGCACTTCGGTGAACCAATCTTGCGGCGAACGCAGATGGCTGGATAAGCCCCCCAGCCAAGCCAATACTGCGCGGAGCGCTCCGGAAAGCGTAGCATCCTCCAACGGCTCAAACATCCGTTCCATCCCGCCATGCAGCGCGTTGTATTCCACAGGCTGCCAATGCGCCCGATGCGGCACGGGCTTCACGCCCGAGCCAGACACCACGCAACTCCCATGCCGCCGCGAGCGATACTTGCCGCCGTCTTTCAAGTAATTGTCTGCCCCCAATCGGCTCCAAGATTCGTTCAAAGCCAGCAGATCGTTCAAGGTGCAGCCAGAGAGCGATGCCACATCCGCAGCAGGCAGCAGCGCAAAGCCGCGCTGCTTGAGCGTGGCTTGAAGATTGAGGGGGTGGGTATAGGGTGGCGTGAACATTTCAGAGCTTGTAGCCTTGCGAAGCCAGCTTTTCACGCACTCGTCGATCAATTTCAGGCCCGATGGATCGCCCCCACTCGGTACCAAGCGTCATGCCTTGCTGCATCAGGATGGGTTGCTTCTCCACCATTTTCTTTCCTGCTGCAGACTCATAGAAGGCATTGAGAGCTCGAATATCGTCCAAAGTGAAGTGCCGGTCATATAACGATACGAACATTTCCTGAAAGAATTTTTCGTTGTCACGCACAACTTCTGAAACCGTCGAAGGTAAGAAATCAAGCGCCGTTAAAGGAATGTCGGGGCGCTTGGATCGAATACCGCCCGTCATTTGAGTAATCATGGCGGCGGACATTTGCTGCATAAGTGCCATCACTTGCGTTGACTCAAGCAGTTTCATGATCTCTTGGCGCTTGGCTTGTTGCAGGGCTGGATCAACGGCTTGAGCCATTGAAGTTACCGTGGCAAAAGCCAATACCAAACAAACAATACGTCGAACTATCTTCATATCGTCCTCCTATTTAATCAGCGCCTGCACTGCCTTGAACTGCGCATGCTCCGAGCCGCGCAGCCATTCGAAGAGCACCATCTCCGTCGTCACCAGACTCGCGCCCTCGGCAGCCAGCCGGTCATAAGCCGCATCGCGATTGCGCTCGGTGCGGCTGCTGCACGCATCCGTCACCACAAACACATCAAAATCTTCCAGCATCCCCATCACCGTTTGCAGCACGCACACATGCGCCTCGCAACCGGCGATGACGATGTCGGTGCGCGTGTTCTCAGGCGCTTTCTGCAAATGCTTGGGCACGCTCTTCAAATTCGGCGAAGCCTTGGGCGTACCGATCTCTTGCAAGACTTCAATCAATCCCGCATCCACCGCAGAAAACTCCGTCTTCACCAGCGGCTCGCGTGCAAAGTCTGAGAGCTCAGCCACAGTCGCGCCCAGCCCCTCGGGATACTGCTCAGTTAAAGTAATCGGCACGCGCATCAAGCGCGCAGCTTGCGCCAGCCGCAGTGCGTTTTGCAAAACAAAAGAGCTTTCATGCATCGCAGGCATCAGCTTGGCCTGCAAATCAATGAGCACGAGTTGGGAGGCAGAGGATTCGATGAGCATGGGTGGATTATCCCTGCTTGCCGTCGTTCCCCTCAAAAACCCGGCGACAATTCCTAGATGCAAACCCCAGCCGCCCACGGCGTTGATCATTACGAAAACTTCCCCGTCGCCTCATGGCTCACGCCTGCTCGGCTGCGGCCGGCGATTGTGGCGATTTATTGGTTTGCTCGCACTGCGGACGATATGGCGGATGAAGGCGATGCGACGGCGGGGCTGCGGCTTGCTGATTTGGCCGCGTTTCGCGCTGATTTACTGATTTGCTCAAACAGCGATGCAGCATCGCTCCGCTGGCCGCAAGTCTTTGCCCCACTGCGCCAAGCGATCCTCACTCATGCCCTGCCCGTGCCCCTGCTCGATGCACTCTTGCAAGCCTTTGAGCAAGACGTGCGCTACACCGCTGCTGGGCGTTGGTATGACAACAACGGCGAATTGCTCGACTATTGCAGCCGCTCGGCCAACCCCGTGGGGCGCTTGCTGCTGCATTTATATGGCGTGAGCGGAAAGCACGAGCTAATCGCATCAGACGCGATCTGCTCTGCGCTTCAGCTCATCAACTTTTGGCAAGACCTCAGCAAAGACATTCCGCGTGGCCGCTACTACTTGGCGCTCAATGCGATTGCAGCAAATCAAGCGTTACCAGGCGAACTACTCAAACGCCAAGACACACCCAACACTATAAAAATGATAGCTGCCTACGCAGATTTCTCTGCGGCGATCATGCAAAAAGGCTTTGGATTGCCCCGCAGCGTGCGCCAGCAGATCAAAGGCTTTGATGGCTGGCGGCTGAGCTTAGAGCTGCGCTGCGTGATCCACGGCGGCCTGCGGATCTTAGACAAAATCAAAGCGATGAACTACTGCACTTTAAGCGCAAGACCGAAGATCACCGCATGGGATGGCATCGTTATCTTCTGGCGAGCCCTCTGGCATTGAAAGCGGTCAAGGATAATCACCGCATGTCCCCCGAGCAATACGCCCAGCAAAAAGCCGCCCAAGCAGGCAGCAGCTTTTATTACGCCTTCCTCTTCCTGCCACCAGCGCGCCGCGCCGCCATTACCGCGTTTTATGCGTTTTGCCGCGAGGTGGATGATGTGGTCGATGAGGTGAGCGATCCCGGCGTGGCCGGCACCAAGCTCGCCTGGTGGGCCAAAGAAGTGGCGCAGGCCTTCGCTGCGCCGGAAGTCACGGCCAATCGCCACCCCGCGTTGCTCGCCATCCTGCCGCACGCCAAAGCCTTCAACATCGAAGAGCGCCATTTGCAAGCCGTGATCGAAGGCTGCCAAATGGATCTCACGCAAACCCGCTACCTGGATTACCCCGGCCTGCAAAAATATTGCCACCTCGTCGCAGGCGTGGTCGGCGAAGTGTCAGCCCGCATCTTCGGCCAGAGCGATGAGCGCACCACCCAATATGCCCACAAACTCGGCCTCGCCCTGCAGCTCACCAACATCATCCGCGACGTCGGTGAAGACGCACAACGTGGCCGCATCTACCTGCCCGTCAACGAACTCCAGCAATTCGAAGTCAAAGCCAACGAACTCAGCCTTGGGCAAAAAGGCTACAGCGAGCGCTTCACCAAGCTCATGCAATTCCAAGCCCAGCGCGCTCAAGCAGCCTACGACGAAGCCTTCTCCCTCCTCCCCAGAAGCGAAGCCCGCTCCCAAAAACCCGGCCTCATGATGGCCAAAATCTACCGCGCGCTGCTCGACGAAATCCAAAGAGAAAACTTCCAAGTCCTCCACCAACGCATCAGCCTCACCCCCCTGCGCAAATTCTGGCTAGCGTGGAAGGTGCAGGCGCTCGGAAGATGAAGATGCAGTTGAGAATTGGGGGCGGGGAAATTGGGGTCAGATCCCAATTCAGGACGATCACTTTCCCGGAGCACAACAACGTCAATACGAAATTGGGCTCTGACCCCAATTTCCCTGCCGCCAATTTTCACCAACGCCCCCGGCGCGCAAAGGCAGACGAATGAAAGTCCTAGTAGCCGGCGCAGGCTGGGCAGGCCTAGCCGCAGCCATCGAACTCACAAAATCAGGCCACCAAGTCACCGTCATAGAAGCCTCCCGCCACCTAGGCGGCCGAGCCCGAGCCCTCGAAGTCAAACTCCCCGACGGCAGCACAAGCACCCTAGACAACGGCCAACACATCCTCATCGGCGCGTACTCCGAAACCCTGCGCCTCATGCGCGAAGTCGGCGTGAACCCACAAGACGTTCTTCACCGCATGCCGCTGACCTTGCGTTTCCCCGATGGGAACGCGTTGGAACTCCCCGATTGGAAAAACCCTCTCATCAAAGGCCTAGACGTCGCCTGGGGCGTCTTGCACGCAAAAGGCTGGAACTGGGCAGACAAACTCTCCCTGCTCCGCGCAGCAGCCCTATGGCGGCTCAAAGGCTTCGAATGCGAGCCACACACCACAGTCGCAGCGCTGTGCAAAAGCATCACGCAGCCCGTCATGCAAATGCTCATCGAGCCCCTGTGCGTCTCCGCGCTCAACACCCCCGCAGATCGCGCCAGCGGCCAAGTCTTCCTGCGCATCCTCAAAGATTCGCTCTTCGCATCCACAGCGGGTGACATGGGAAGCTCCAACCTCCTCCTCCCCAAAACCGATCTAGGCAGCCTCTTTCCTCAAGCCGCCGCCGCTTGGCTCGCAAAGCGCGGCTGCGAAGTGCGCCTAGGCGAGCGCCTCACAAAAATCGAATCACTATCAAATTCAGAGCGCGCCGTGCGTATTTCTTGCCGGCGAACTGATGATTCGAGCACTATTTCAGTAGAAAAATTCGATTCCATCGTGCTAGCCACACCCCCCACAGAAGCCGCCCGCATCGCGAGAGCCAGCGGCCACAGCACATGGGCAGACGCCGCCGATGCCCTACAACACGAAGCCATCGCCACCGTCTATGCCTACGCCAAAGATGCCAAACTCCCCTGCCCCATGATGGCGCTCAAAAGCAGCCCCACCGAACCCGCCCAATTCGTCTTCGACCGTGGCGCACTCACAGGTCAAACTGGCGTGCTAGCCTTCGTCGTCAGCGCCAGCCAAGGCGATGCCGCCACCATTGAACAACAAGTCATCACCCAAGGCCAAAAGCAACTCGGCCTGCCCAGCCTCCAAGCCATCCAAACCATCATCGACAAACGCGCCACCTTTGCCTGTACCCCAGCTTTGCAGCGCCCAACTCCTCAGATCACACCCAAAGTCATTGCCTGTGGTGACTATGTGCAAGGACCATATCCCTCGACATTAGAAGGTTCCATGCGCTCCGGTCTAGTAGCTTCTCATTCTGTACAAGCAGAATTACCAAGTGCTAATCATTAGACTTACGAAAACCTCTAATTTACAACTCATACATAGTTAGCAGTCTAAACCGCTATAGTCAAAACTATGCTTAGAATCATTGCGCATCTTTGGACTACTCTTTCATCAGCGTTAAGAGGTGCGCCCTCAAGCTCAAGTACTTCATCTTTAGCGACAGAGAGTCTCAACTTGAGTCCTGGCGACCTGATCATTCAAAACAAGGGCAATGGCTGGTCTGCAATCAAAATTCTCGCAATTGATCCATGGGCAGATGGGAGTTCAACCGCTCATTGCTTAGCTTTCGCAACGGTTAAGGAAAAGCCAACCGTCGCCTCGCTGAGGCTAGCGGACATCATGCTGTTGCATGCGCCTATCGATGCTGGCAGCTTTCGTGAGGGATGGGAGAAAATTGGAAATCAACCACCAACTACAGATGATTTAGTAGGTTTTGTGCAGTACCTAAAGAGCACAGACTTTGCTCGATACGTCACTTTTACAGGCCAAGACTCCAGGGAGATTGTTCGAAAAGTTGACGAGCATTACCAGCGCGCAAATGCGCTATCTAATCAAGGCAAGAGATTAGAGGCTATTCAAGAGTACAGCCTATCTATTGATTTGTTCCCGCTTTTCTTTGAGGCTATTGATAACCGCGCATTTACCTATATGGAGCTAAGCATGTTTCGTGAAGCACTCAATGACTTTGAGCAGTCTCTGGAGGTGAATCCAGTTGGAGTCACCGCTTTCTTTTCCAAAGGAGAGTGCCTTATGAAGCTTGGTGAACTGAAAGCCGCAGAGACTGTCTTTCAAGAAGGTCTAAATAGATTCCCCGAAAAGCAAGCCCAATTCGCGAATTTTCTTAATCAAGTTCGTACTTTGCAATGAGGCTACAGCTCTAAAATCAATGCAGCATAGGTGAGATAACGTTTGTCATCTGCGGTAGGCAAGTTCAGTCGGTGACTTTCTGTCACCGACTGACTGCCATCCACGAAGCTACCCTTTGAGCAGGTTCCAGCATTTGCGGGCGGCTTGATAGTTGGCTTACTGCACCAATTCCTAGGTCATATCAATCATTTCAGCGCTTCAATGCCGCCAACTTATCCGCCATGGAAGAATTCCGCACTTCTTCCTGCCTAGGCCGATAAGCATTCGCCCCGCCTCGTGAATCCCTTTCACCCCGCGAACCACGATCATTGCGATCACCAGTTGGCCGCGCGGGCGCAGCGTCGAGCTTCATGCTGAGGCCAATGCGTTTGCGCGCCACATCCACTTCCATCACCTTCACTTTCACCACCTGCCCGGCGCGCACGACCTCGCGCGCATCTGTGATGAATTTGTGAGAGAGTTGGCTGACGTGGATGAGGCCGTCTTGGTGGACGCCGAGATCGACGAAAGCACCGAAGGCAGCGACGTTGCTGACTGTGCCTTCTAGGATCATGCCGGGCTGGAGATCTTTGATATCTTCGATGCCATCGTTGAAGCGTGCGACAACGAAGCTGCCGCGTGGGTCGCGGCCTGGTTTTTCTAGTTCGGCGAGGATGTCTTGCACGGTGAGCGCGCCAGCTTTCTCAGTGACGATTTGCTCGGGTTTGATGCTTTTGACAATCTCGCTGCGCCCCATCACTTCTTGAATCGGCTTTTTCACCAAGGCGAGCAGCTTCTCCACCACTTCGTAGCTCTCAGGATGCACGCCCGTGGCATCGAGCGGATTGCTGCCGCCGCGTATGCGCAGGAAGCCGGCGCATTGCTCGAAGGTTTTTGCGCCCAGGCCACTCACGGCGAGCAAATCTTGCCGAGAAGCAAACGCGCCTTTGGCCTCGCGATGGCGCACCACGGCCTTGGCCACCGAGCCGTTCAAGCCGGCCACGCGGGTGAGCAGGGGCACGCTAGCTGTATTCAAATCCACGCCCACGCCGTTCACGCAATCCTCCACCACGGCATCGAGGCTTTTCACGAGCTCGCTTTGGTTCACATCATGCTGATACTGCCCCACGCCGATGCTCTTGGGATCAATCTTCACGAGCTCGGCCAGCGGATCTTGCAAGCGCCGCGCAATACTCGCCGCGCCGCGCAGGCTCACATCCACATCGGGCATTTCTTGGCTGGCGTATTCGCTGGCGCTGTAGATGGATGCGCCGGATTCACTGACGACGATTTTTTGGATAGTTTTTGAAGCATTTTGGCCATCTTGCCGGCGTATTTCCTGCGCAGAGCGCTCCTCTTTTGATAGTAGCTTGATCAGATCACCAGCGAGCTTATCCGTCTCGCGCGAGGCCGTACCGTTGCCAATCGCGATCAGCTCCACGTTGTGCTTTTGCGCGAGCAACTTCAAAGTATGCAAGCTGCCATCCCAATCTTTGCGCGGCTCATGCGGATACACCGTGCTCGTCTCCAGCAGCTTACCGGTCGCATCCACCACGGCCACTTTCACGCCGGTGCGAATGCCGGGATCGAGCCCCATCACGGCTTTGGGGCCCGCGGGCGCGGCCAGCAGCAGATCGCGCACGTTTTGCGCAAACACTTTGATCGCCACCTTCTCAGCTTCTTCGCGCAGCCGCGCA
>JAAFJC010000035.1 GCA_013297925.1 Comamonadaceae bacterium | reverse complement strand
AGGGCTCAATACTTTTTCCATCTTCTCCAACCGAGAGCAACAGATCCAGCATGCGCTGAAGAGCATGACTAACGTGGGCGTGGATAACATTATGGTCGTCTATCCCTCGCAAGCCGAGCGTAGCCAAAACATGCAAGATATTCAGCGCATGGCGCAAAGTTTGAAATTAGCGCTGCGTGAGATGCCTGTACAAGGGGATTTGACCAATCAAGCGCAGCAAATCAGCCGCACCACCACGCCTTTGGTGCTATTCGTCGGCGGCACACCAGAGCTGGTGCAGTTTATGCGCGGCTGGAATCCGGGCAAAACTCTTCGCTACATCATCGCCTTGGCAGATGTGAATTTGCAAACAGCCCAGCAGATGATGGGGAATCGACATGTGCCTGTGATTGGCACACAAGCTGTGCCTATGGTGTCAGGCTCGTTGCCCATCGTGCGTCGTTATCGCCAGGCTCTGGCCAAGTATTACGATGAACCACCCACTGCGCTGAGCTTGGCTGGTTATCTCTCTGCTCGCTACACCGCTGCTGTGTTGCAAGGGGCACGCAGCATGAGCCGCAGCGCTGCTTTTGAGGCTTTCTCTCGCCGGCAGACCATCGATATGGAAGGTTTTCGCGTGAGCTATGACAAAGGCAAGCTGCAAAACGCTTACGTCACGCAGTCGATGCTCAGCGCTGAAGGGCGCGTGATTGGGTGAGACGAAAACAATGTCTGCCCGCCCCGCTTTTCATGCTAACGTACGAACCTATGACCCGTATGAAAGCAGTCCCATGCAAGATGGCAGTTTGATTGCCGCAGTTGATTTAGGCTCCAATAGTTTTCGAATGGAATTGGGTAGGTTGGATCATGGCAGTATCCTTCGTGTTGATTACCTCAAAGAAACCGTGCGTCAAGGCGGGGGGCTGGATGATCAGCGCAACCTGAGTTTAGAGGCGATGCAACGCGGCTGGGCGACTTTGGCGCGCTTTGGTGAGCGCTTGGCAGGTTTCAAGTCTACGCATGTTCGTGCCGTGGCAACGCAAACCCTTCGCGAAGCTCGAAATCGCGATCTCTTTATCAAAAAAGCTGAGCAACTTCTGGGCTTTCCGATTGAAGTGATTTCTGGGCGTGAAGAAGCTCGTTTGATCTACCAAGGCGTCTCGCAAGTGCTCGAAGGAGATCACGAGAAGCGCTTGGTGATGGATATCGGTGGGCGCTCCACTGAGCTGATCGTAGGCACTGGTTTGCAACCTACAGCGATGGAGTCTTATCGCGTGGGTAGTGTGGTGTGGGCGGAGCGATATTTCCCCGATGGGCGCTTAGATCGCGCGGCATTTGACGCCGCAATCATCGCCGCAAAAGCCGTGCTCGATGAGGCCATGACCGGATTTTCCAAAGGCTGGACGGCTTCTTACGGCTCTGCCGGCAGTATTGGCGCAATAGCAGATATCTTGCACGGAGCAGGGCATACGGAGGGCTGGATTGAAGCGCATGCTTTGGCGGGTTTACGGGAGCAATTGCAAGGTGCGGGGCATATTGATCGCTTGACACTCACAGGCCTGAAAGAAGATCGCCGCAGCTTGATCGGCGCCGGTGTCAGTGTGTTGATTGCGATCTTCGAGCTCCTGGGTATTTCGCGCTTGCGTGCGATGGACACAGGCCTGCGCCATGGCGTTTTGCACGATTTGGTGGGGCGCGATAGCACCACAGCTGATATTCGCAGTCAATCCATCGAGCGGCTAGCACGGCGTTTTGATGTAGATAGTTTGCAAGCGCAACGCGTGCAACAGGCCGCGACATATTTTTTCGATGCTTTGGTTGATAGTGTGCAGGACGTGCCAGAGCAGCGTCAGAGGCATCAACGCAAGCTTGGCTGGGCAACCCAACTTCATGAGTTGGGCGCGATCATCTCGCATAGCGATGGCCATAAGCACAGCGCCTACATCATAGAAAACGCTGACGTGCTTGGTTTTTCCAACAACGAATTGCATCGCTTGAGCCTTCTGGTACTGGGCCATAAAGGGAAGCTGCGCAAGCTGGATGCAGATTTTGAAGATGTGCGTTTTGTGCAGCAGTTAATGTGCTTGCGCTTAGCAGTATTGCTCTGCCATGCGCGGGTCACGCCGGTGATCAAAGGCTTGAGTTTGATCTGTCATGCGGATCAAAAGCGATTTAGCTTGCAGTATTCAAGCTCGTGGGGCGCGAAGTTTCCGCAATCAATGCATCTCTTACAGCAAGAAGTCCTTGCTTGGCAAAAAACGTCCTGGTCATTTGAGCTTGCTTTAACCTAAAGCAGATTTACCAAAGCATATCTGGCGATTGCACACAATGCACCAAGGTGCTGGGTGCATCCATTCGCGTGCGATGACGCAGCCACCATACAGCACCTTTGCGTACGGAAAGACTGTGCTCAGGCATACCCAGAACATGAGAAATGACTTGCCCAAGAATAGGTTGATGCCCCACCATGAGTACAGGTGTGCGCGCATCGGGCCAGTTAGCCAGATCTAGCAGAGCTTGCGCTGTGCTAGTGGGGGCGAGCTCCGTACATATTTTGTATTTTCGCTGCAAGGCTGCGGCCGTGCTTTCGCAGCGTACCGCAGGGCTGCACAGAATGCGCACGCCCTCAGGCATGTGCTGATCAAGCCATTTCGCCATTCGCTGGGCTTGCTTCGTACCTCGTGGCGTGAGCGGGCGAAGCAGGTCATGCGGTTGTTCATCGCTGGCATCCCAAGCTTCCGCATGCCGCCACAAGAGTAGATCCATGATGCCCTAGCGGATCAAGTTTTTTTCTGATAACGCTGCATCAGAGCTTGCTGCGCGCTATGGCCAGTTGCAGGATCATGCATAGCGGTGTAACTGCCGTCAGGCTGCATATCCCAAGCATCCACCTTGTCGTAGAGATATGCACTCAGGCATTCCTCAACAATGCGCTGGCGCAATACAGGATCGGTGACTGGCCATGCCAACTCGATGCGACGCAACATGTTGCGATTCATCCAATCCGCGCTGGAGAGATAAAGTTCTTCATCTTCGCCGCTTCGGAAATAAAACACGCGTGAATGTTCTAGAAAGCGGCCAATGATGGAGCGCACGCGGATATTGTCTGTCTGCCCAGCCACTTGCGCTGGCAACATGCACGCACCACGCACGATCAAATCAATCTTGACGCCCGCTTGGCCTGCACGCACGAGTGCATCCATGATCGGCTCATCGGTGAGCGAATTCATTTTAGCGATCAAGCGTGTGCTCTTGCCTTTTGCAGCTTTCGCAGCCAGCGCATCAATATGCGCAATCATTTCTCGATGCAATTGGAAAGGCGCAATCCAAAGTTTTTTCATCTTTGGAACATGATTTTGGCTGGCTAAGTGGACGAAGAGCTGCTCCATGTCTTCGGTCAAATGAGCATCTTGGGTGAAATAGCTGATATCTGTGTAGAGGCGCGCCGTCCGCGGGTTGTAGTTTCCAGTAGACAGATGTCCGTAGCGCCTGAGTTGCTTGCCTTCTTTGCGAGTGACGAGCAGCATCTTGGCATGCGTTTTGAGGCCAACCACGCCATACACCACTTGCGCGCCAATAGCTTCCAAGCGTTCCGCCCAGTTGATATTGGCCTCTTCATCAAAGCGTGCTTTGAGCTCCACCACAGCCAGTACCTCCTTGCCACGCCGTACTGCCTCCACCAGTAAGTCCATCATGACTGAATCTGCACCAGCGCGATAAATCGTTTGCCGGATCGCAAGTACCTTGGGGTCATATACAGCTTCGCGAAGAAAATCGACCACGGCATCGAAGCTTTCGTAGGGCTGATGCAGCATCGCATCGCCTTGCTTGAGCCGATCAAAGATGGATAGGCCGCGCACTTGTTGTTGCATGCTCGCTGGATATGAGGGTGTGTAAGGCGCAAAATGCAGTGATGGCTTCTCTACCAAATCCGCCAATTGCGCAAATCTCACCAGATTGACTGGCCCCGGTACGCGATACAGTGCTATCTCAGGTAAATCAAATTGCTTGAGCAGCATGGCAGACAGTTCTGCAGAACAGCTGGCAGACACTTCAATCCGTGTGGGCTGGCCATAGTGGCGATGTTGCAAACCTTGACGCAAGGCCATGCGCAGATTTTTCACATCATCTTCGTCAATCGCCATATCGGTATGGCGGGTGACACGAAATTGCGAAAACTGCCCAACCGCACGACCTGGAAACAAATCACTCAAGTGCGCGCGAACCACGCTGGACAGCGAAATAAACAGTTGTTTTTTGCCGCAGAGTTTGGCAGGCAGGGCGATCACACGCGGCAGAACGCGCGGTACTTTCACAATCGCAATGGTGTTTTTGCGATCAAACGCATCGACGCCCCCGAGTTGCACGATGAAATTGAGTGATTTGCTGGCCACTTGCGGGAAGGGATGCGCGGGATCGAGCAGCACAGGCACTAGGAGTGGACGCACTTCTTCTTCAAAGTACTTCTGTACCCAGCGTCGCTGTGCCGCGTCTCGCTCGCCATGCGCAACGATAGAAATACCTTCTTTGGCAAAACTGACTGTGAGCGCATTGTTAAACAGATCATATTGCTCGGCGACCAAAGCATGTGCTCTTTTATGCAAAGCTTCGAAGCTATTGACCGAATAACTGCCTTTGGTATCTTGTGTTTGATACGCTTCCAAATGCAGAAAGGCACGCACCTCAAATAACTCATCCAAATTGGAGCTTGCAATGCAAAGATAACGTAGGCGCTCTACAAGAGGCACATCTTCTCGTTTAGCCCAAGCTAAAACGCGTTGATTGAAGGCGAGCAGGCTCAGGTCACGATCAAGATAGGTATGCTTGGGAGTGATTGAGGTGCTTAGTGATGTGGACATGCAAGTGAGTGTATTTAAAAGTGACTCGTGCAGTGTGCAATAAGGTTATGACGATTTGATGACTGTCATAAACAATCAGGGCGGAGGGTTTGACCAAAGGCTAGGCGCCCAAAAAATGCTTTCTGTAGCGTGATGGCATATCTTCGATACGTAGCAACATGGGAAGATCAGCTGTGTTGAAATCGGGATCCCATGCTGGTGCTCCGAGCACACGTGCGCCTAAGCGAAGGTATCCTTTGATGAGTGCGGGAGGTTCTACATTGAGCGCAAGATCAAATTGCGTCACTGGCAGCGGCGTGTGCGCAAACACATGCCACTTCTGATCGGCTAAATGTGTTTGTGAGACCTGATGCCAGATGCTCACCGCAGCGTCGCCGCTGACACGGCCTTGGTGCAGCATCGGAATACTTGCGCAGCCCACCATACTGGAGAGCTGGTTACGTTGCATGAATTGCGCCAATGCGCCCCAGAGTGCCATGATCACTGCGCCGTGGCGATAGTCGGCATGTACGCAGCTTCTGCCCAGCTCCACCATTTTGGAAGTCAGGCTGCTTAAGGCATCAATATTGAACTCGGTTTGCGTGTACAGGCCACCTGCACGTTTTGCTTGGACAGGGGTTAGCAGGCGATATGTGCCTACCACTTGATCCGTAGCCTCATCTCTGACCAACAGATGCTCGCAGAAATCGTCGAATCGATCGACATCATGACCAGGGAGGGTATTGCTCAGTCTTGCACCCATTTCGTCAGCAAATACGGCGTAACGTAGTCGCTGTGCTTCGCGTACCTCATCGAGATGCTTAGCCCAAGATACTTTTAGAGCCGAGCTTTGGGTTTGGCGCTCTTCATCAGCTTTTGCAAGAGGTGTTGGCAAAGATGGATGAAGCGACCCCCGTGGCAACTGCGATGGCATCAGCTGGGTGGGCGAGAGCGCAAGTGTTGGCACTGGGATGTCTTTCATGGCGGAGTCCTCGTGTTGTGAATGGTTTACTGAGAAAAAAAGCCCTCGGTAAGAGGGCTTTGTATAAAACTCAAGTGCCGACTACCGCGCCATCTTTGCGACGGATCGCTACCGTCGCAGAGCGTGGGCGCGAATTGAAGGGCCAGCTGGAGACTGCGGTGGGCGCATCTGGATTGCTACGCTCGCTGGGGCTCTCGCCTGGATGCTGGATATTGATGAACATGGTCTTGCCATCGGGCGTGCCGGTTGCTCCGGTAATCTCACAACCTGCAGGCCCTGTGAGGAAGCGGCGGATTTCTCCGGTGGTCACGTCTGCGGCTAGCATGGCGTTGTGGCCCATGCGAGCGAGATCGTCTTTACCCATGTTGCTGGTGCTCATATCGGTTTGAATCCAGAGCACGCCGCGCGCATCTGTCCACAAGCCATCGGGGCATGCAAACATATCGCCCTTGATATTGCCTTTTGCGTCAGCGCGCGAATTCTGCGGATCGCCAGCGAGCACGAAATGATTCCAGCGGAAGGTATCGCCATCAAAGTCACCGGTGTCTTTCCAGCGAATGATGTTGCCCATGGTGTTATTGGCGCGCGGGTTGGCTGCGTCGATGGTGGGTTGGTTGGCACCAGCGCGGTTGCTGTTGTTGGTGAGCGTGCAATACACCCAGCCTTGTTTGTCGATGTCAATCCACTCGGGCCGATCCATTTTGGTGGCACCTAGCGCATCGGAGGCTTGGCGTGCGCGGATCACCACATCGCCTTGGTCGCGGAAGCCGTTCGCGGAGGTGAGCTTTCCAATACCGTGAATCAATGGCAACCATGTCCCCGTGCCGTCTTCATTGAACTTGGCCACGTACAGAATGCCATCATCAAGCAAATTGCGGTTGGCTTGCGCAGCTGTTTGCGTAGCAGTCGCGGGGCGAATCTTTCTTTCACTGACGAACTTATAGATGTATTCAAAACGTGCATCTTCGCCAGAGTAAACAACGGCATGGCCGCTCTTGGTGACTGCAACAGTCGCGCCTTCGTGAGCAGCGCGACCCATGGCTGTGCGCTTGATGGGCGCAGCGGTAGGATCCATCGGGTCAATTTCCACGATCCAGCCAAAGCGATTGGGCTCATTAGGATTTTTGGTGGCATCAAAACGCTCATCATGCTCATGCCAACGGTAGCCAGAGCCGCCCTTGCGCAGACCCCAGCGGCGCTCATGCTCGGAGAGCGTGTCGCCGCCACTGAAGTAACCAATGAAGTTTTCTTCGCAAGTGAGATACGTGCCCCAGGGTGTGATGCCGCTGCCGCAATTGTTGAGTGTGCCCAAAGAGCGTGTGCCAGTGGCATCCGCTGCCGTGCGCATCATGGCGTGGCCAGCGGCTGGGCCAGCGATGGTCATGGGCGTGTTGGCGGTGAAACGGCGAGCGAAGCGCGAAGGACGAATCACTTCCCAGTTGCCGGCAGTTTCGCGCACCTCGATCACCGAGACGCCATGTGCGGCTTGCGCTTTTTTCACTTTATCGGCATTCCATGTTTTCATACCGTCGGCATGCAGCAGGCCATCGTCGGTGTACTCATGGTTCATCACGAGCAGGCCACGCTTATTGGCTTCTGCGCCTTCGGCGAGAGGGAAATAGTGAATGCCATCGTGGTGCATGCCGATTTGCGCTTCTTGCTCAGCGGCGGTGTTGGTGGCATCGCCTTTGAAGGCGGGCATGTTGCCAGCCAGACCAATTGGGTCTCCCCAAGGCGCCATCGTCTGTGCCGTGTAACCTTCTGGTACGACAATGCGATCCTGCGTGCCAATCGGGATACCTTTGAAGCTGATCAGTGGTGCGCCAGGCATACCCATGCTGGCGCAGCCAGACAAGCCACTGAACAAGCCACCAGCAGCCAGTGCAACGCCGCCTCGCATGAACAGGCGACGTGCTGGGTCAGATACATCATGAATGCTTGGGTTGGTCGAGTTGTTGGAGTTTTCCATCAACGAAAAATCTTTAGCCATTTTTTTCTCCTAGAAACAGCGGTGTGAAATAAACAATATGCTGATCATGGTGGGCTTGTATGTCAATACTGTGACTGTCACATGTCAAATTCATGACAAATTTCTTGGATAGCTGCCATGTGGTTTGCGATCTTGGGCTAGTCTTAAATCGTATAAACTGTTTACTCCATTTATCCAGGAGTCAAAGTGCCAAATTCAGTCGCTGCAAAAAAATCGACACAGCTTGCAAAAACAGTCTCGAATTCAAAAAGTCCCATCAAGGCCATCGCTTCGCTCGCTAAGCCGGCTAGACAACCTAAGGCGACGAAAAAAGCAGTGCCTGCAAAGCAAGCACCGATCAAAGCCGATGCCAAGAAGAGCAAGCCCGTCAAGACAGAAGCGATTAAAAAACCCAAGCTGATCAGAGACAGCTTTACATTGCCTCAAGCAGATCATGATCTGATCAAACAATGCAAAAAAACTGCACTTGCTGGTGGACGAGAAACGAAAAAAAGCGAAGTGTTGCGCGCAGCCATCCAGAGCTTTGCCGCCCTCAACGCAGCCCAACAATTGGCTGCTTACAGCAGGCTACAGTCGATTGCTTTGGGAAGACCCAAATCCAAGTAGGATGGTAGGCTTGAGCTTTTGGCTCGATAGAACATCTTCATGAGGCGACTTGCTGATTGAAGGTGTTTTTTTATTGGGCATAAGTATCGTGTTTGCTATGTTTCCATAATTCGATTATTATCGAATTATGGAAACAAAAAAGAAGTCCAAATCAACACGAATAGCGGAAGCTGATGCTGTTAAAGCCTTGGCTGCACTGGCGCAAGCGCAGCGGCTTCGTGCATACCGTGCGCTGGTGCAAGCTGGGCCATCAGGGCTTACACCCAGCGTGCTCGCGGCGATGCTGGATACGCCGGCATCCAGCCTGTCTTTTCACCTCAAAGAGCTGGTGAATGCCCAGCTCGCGCAAGTAGAGCAGCAGGGGCGCAGCCTGATTTATCGCGCTGATTTTGCGCGAATGACAGCGCTTCTGGGCTTCTTAGGCGAAAACTGCTGCGCTGCCGATCCTGAGGGAGGCTGTTGTTGATCACTCTTAAAAAGAGAGCAAACAACCCATATTTTATGCCGGCGAGACGATAGTTTTGCCTATATTTTTCAAGGAAAAACATCATGAAACGCTTTCACGTTCACATTGCAGTGGAATCCATCGAACAATCCACGCAGTTCTACAGCACCTTGTTTGGCCAGTCGCCGACCGTGGCGAAAACCGATTATGCGAAATGGATGCTCGATGATCCGTACATCAATTTTGCGATCTCCCAGCGCCCCGCTCACGCTGGGCAAACCGGCTTGGATCACATGGGGTTTCAGATGGATTCCGCGCCAGAATTGCATGCCATGACCACTCAGTTGCAGGCTGCAGGCCTGGCGGTGGTGGATGAAGGCGAGACGACCTGCTGCTATGCCAAGAGCGACAAGGGCTGGGTACACGACCCGCAGGGCATCGCATGGGAGAGCTTCGTGACGATGGGCGAGGCCACGACTTATGGCGTGGAGAGCGCGGCATCTACAGAGAGTGCCGCCGGCGCCTGCTGCGCACCCTCTGCACCGAAGCCGAAGGTTTCTCTGGCCGATATTGCGGTGCGGCCAGCGGCCAGTTGCGGTACAGCGCCAGAGTCGGGCGCTCAGGCTGCCTGCTGCTAAGCATCTTCCGATCACTATAAATTCAATAGCACTTCGCACATATTTTATGCCGACCACATGCCAATTTAACCCATAGAAAGTCAGTCAACATGAGCACCTCTTCCCCCCTCAATGTCCTGTTCCTCTGCACCCATAATTCCGCCCGCAGCATCTTGGCGGAGGTCTTGCTTAATAAGATTGGCAAGGGTCGCTTCATCGCTTATTCCGCCGGCAGCAGCCCGCGCGAAGGCGGCAGCCCGAATGCGCTGGGCCTGCAAGTCTTGCGCGACCACGGCTTTTCTATAGAAGGCCTGCGCAGCAAAAGCTGGGATGAATTCGCCGGCGCTGATGCGCCCAAGATGGATTTGATCATCACCGTGTGTGACGATGCCGCTGGTGAAGTCTGCCCCTACTGGCCTGGCCAGCCAGCCACTGCGCACTGGGGCTACCCCGACCCCAGCGCTGGCGAAGGCTCTGCAGCTGAAAAGCTAGAAGCCTTCCGCCAAACCCTGCATGCCATGCGCCGCCGCTTGGAGCTGCTGGTGAATCTGCCCGATGAGAAGCTGGCCAAATTGAGCTTGCAACAAAGCGCGAAAGACTTATCTCATGCTTGAATCTTCATTCACGCCGCGCTCACGCGCGCAGCAGGCGGTCTCTTGTCTGTTTTTGCCGAGCATCGTCTTGCTCAATCTTTCTGCTTTCGCACTGGCTTATTCTCAGGCTGCATCGCTAGAGCTCATCGTCACGTTGGGCAGTGTCTTCACGCTCGCTGCCGCATGGTTCTTGCAGCGCTGGTTGCCTTTGCAAGCGACCTGGAATGCGCCACATGCAGACACGCGCACCGATTTAGTCAGCATGGCTGTGCTGCTTGGTGCAGTGGATCCTGTGCTCAAAGCATTGGGCATTGCTGTCGCCGTTTGGTGTGTATCACAAGCACCTGCTTGGAGCAGCTTGTTCCCCAGTGATCTGCCTTTTGCCGCGCAGGTATTGCTGGCTGTGCTGCTGCTGGAGTTGGGCAAATACGCCGCACATCGCCTCCATCATGCGCTGCCCGCACTATGGTGGCTGCATGCGATGCACCACAGCCCAAAGCGCTTCTCAGCGATCAATAATTTTCGTTTTCATCCGCTGAATTACACGATCAATTTTTCAATGAGTGTGCTGCCTATGCTGCTGATTGGCATCCCAGCCGATGTGATGTGGGCGTATCTTGCGATCACACAGCCGGTGCTGATGATCCAGCATGCCAATCTTGATCTGCGCAATCCATGGCTAGACAAATTGTTTGCCACACCGCGCAGTCATCTCTGGCATCACGATGCCGATGAACGTGCCGGGCAGCTTAATTTTGGTAGCGCGCTCTTGATTTGGGATCATGTGTTTGGCACGTTTCGCAAGGTGGCTGATGGGCAAATGCAGCCCGAGCGCATTGGCCTGTATGCAGGCAGCGCCTATCCTGCGCAGGCCAGTTACCTAGCCCAACTGCTCTCCATGCTCAAGCCGCCTTGCTGCCGGAGGGCTGGCGCATGAGCGAAGAGTCTCTGGATGCTCCAGCTCACAAAGCCACACTGCCCCAGCAAGCCTTCGCAGAATTCATCGGCACGGCGGCGCTGCTCTGCGCTGTGATCGGCTCTGGCATCATGGCTGAGCGGCTCTCGGGTGGCAATACGGGCGTTGCGCTGTTGGCCAACACGCTGGCAACAGTGTTTGCGCTGTATGTGCTGATCGAAACCTTGGGGCCCATCAGTGGCGCGCATTTCAACCCTCTGGTGACGATCTGGGCCCTGTTCCTTGATCGAAAAGTGCCTAAAACCCAAGAAAAAATTGCGCGAGCAGCTCCTGGTTTGATAGCATTTGTGTTTATCGTTGCACAGCTCGCAGGCGCGGCCAGCGGCGCGTGGCTCGCCAATGCGATGTTTGATATGAGCATTTTCCAGGCGAGCGCCAAACTGCGCGGTGGCTTGGGGCAGTGGATGGCAGAGGCTGTGGCCACAGGGGGCTTGCTTTTCGTCATCATCCGCAGCGGCGCCGCGGGCGTGAATGCGAAAGCCAGCGCCTTAGTGGCCTGCTACATCGGTGCGGCCTATTGGTTTACCGCCAGCACCAGCTTCGCCAACCCTGCTGCGGTGTTTGGCCGGATGATGAGTGACAGCTTTGCAGGAATAGCGCCGGGCAGTGCATTGGGTTTTGTAGCTGCGCAATGCGTGGGAGCGGCGCTTGGTGGCGTAGCCGCGAAATTACTTTCATTTAAAAGCTAGAACGTAGAAGTGAGTGACTATGGTTGTTATGAAGCGAGCCAGGAATGTATTGGCCGTCAAAGATCTGGACGCATCGGTGGCTTTCTATCGGGATATGCTGGGTTTTGCCATTGACGTCAAATACGAGGGATGGTGTTTCCTGAATCGAGATAGCGTGTATGTGATGTTGGGGCACTGCCCTGACGAGATGCCAGCAAGCCGAATCAATGACCACTCATACTTCGCTTATGTTGAAGTACAGGGAATCGATGATCTGCACGCAGAATTCTTGAATCGCGGTTTGACGTCGATCTCTTCAGCAGAAACCAAGTCTTGGGGCATGCGGGAATTCATGGTGACCACTCCTGATGGTCACCGCATCATGTTTGGTGAAGACACAGACTAGCTAGCTTGAGGATTGCATCAGAAGCGATCAGCTATCACTCGTCATGAAGCCTGCCGTGATCAAAGCGCCTTGACGACAGCATCGCCCATTTGCACCGTGTTGACCTTCGTGTTTCCAGCGCTGTAAATATCGCCTGTTCGCAAGCCTTGAGCAAGAACCTTTTTCACAGCGTCTTCAATACGCAAAGCCGCCTCGGGCTGGTTGAGCGTAAAGCGAAGCATCATCGCGGCGCTGAGAATCGTAGCCAGTGGGTTGGCGATCCCTTTGCCCGCGATATCGGGCGCACTGCCGTGGCTGGGCTCATACAAGCCTTGATTGCTACTGTTTAAACTCGCGGACGGTAGCATTCCAATCGAGCCGGTGAGCATGCTCGCCTCATCCGACAGAATGTCGCCAAACATATTGCCCGTGACGATCACGTCAAACGCTTTCGGCGCTTTCACGAGTTGCATCGCGGCGTTGTCCACATACATGTGATCGAGTGCGACCTCGGGGTATTGCTTTCCAATTTCGGTGACGGTGTCTTTCCACAACTGAAAAGTTTCAAGCACGTTGGCTTTATCAACGCTTGTGACTTTTTTATTCCGTTTCATCGCAGCTTGAAAGGCCACGTGCGCAATGCGCTCAATCTCAGGCACGCTGTAGCGCATGGTGTCGAAGGCTTCTTGTGCGCCGGGGAAGTGCCCGTCGGTGGCCACACGGCGGCCACGCGGTTGGCCGAAATAAATGTCTCCCGTGAGCTCGCGGATGATGAGAATATCGAGGCCAGAGATCAGCTCAGGCTTCAAGCTGGACGCGCTCACCAGTTGCTCATAGCAAATTGCAGGGCGGAAGTTGGCAAACAGGCCAAGGTTTTTACGCAGGCCGAGAATCGCTTGCTCAGGGCGCAGCGGGCGATCCAGTTTGTCGTATTTCCAATCACCCACCGCGCCGAAGAGCACGGCATCGGCTTCTTTGGCAAGCTTGAGGGTGGCTTCAGGCAAAGGATGACCATGCGCCTCGTAAGCCGCGCCACCCACGAGGGCAGACTCCATTTCAAATTTCAGATCAAGCGCTTTAAGAACCTTGACCGCTTCAGCAACGATTTCCGTGCCGATGCCGTCACCGGGGAGAATGGCGATTTTCATGGTATTCAGTTACTATTAAATTGATAGCTGCCCGCGCAGATTCTATGCCGGCGATATGCTCTTTTTATTCAAAAATGCTTATAAAACTGCTGCCAGCCAAGGCTTGGTGGCCAAGCGCTCGGCCTCAAAGGTTTTTATCTTGTCGCTCTGGCGTAGCGTGAGGCCAATGTCGTCAAAGCCGTTGATCAGACAGTATTTACGGAAGGCGTTGACTTCGAAGGGGATGCTCTTGCCGTCACCTTTCAGAACCACTTGTTTATCCAAATCAATCGTGAGCTGGTAGCCGGGAAAGGCGTTCACTTCATCGAAGAGCTTGGCCACGGTGGCTTCGGGTAACACGATGGGCAGCAGGCCGTTTTTGAAGCAGTTATTGAAGAAAATGTCTGCGTAGCTTGGCGCGATCAAGGCGCGAAAGCCGTATTGCTCAATCGCCCAAGGCGCATGCTCACGGCTGGAGCCGCAGCCAAAATTTTTGCGGCAGAGCAGGATGCTTGACCCTTGGTATCTCGATTGATTAAGCACGAAATTCGGGTTGATCTTGCGATCTGCCAGTTTGGAATACGGCTCGCCTACGTCGAGGAAGCGCTCGGCATCAAACAAGTTGTCGCCAAAGCCGCTCTTGCTGATGCGCTTGAGGAACTGCTTGGGAATGATCGCATCGGTATCGACGTTTTCACGGTCGAGTGGGGCGACGAGGCCTTTGTGGATGGTGAATTTATTCATGCTTATTTCTTTTTTCCGACATCTTCAATTTTTTCGCCAGCTTTTTGAATGTCTTGGCCAACGCCTTTGACGGTGTTGCAGCCTGCCAAGAAAACGAAGATACCCAAGCTGAGAACGGTGAGGATAGATTTCATGATGAGGTCTCCAATGAGAGGGGTTGAAAACTCTACTTTACGCGAAGCGGCGTATATCCACAAAATGCCCGTGTACTGCCGCCGCAGCAGCCATGGCGGGCGAGACGAGATGCGTGCGGCCACCTGCGCCTTGCCGGCCTTCAAAATTGCGATTCGAAGTAGAGGCACAGCGCTCGCCGGGCTCAAGCCGATCAGCATTCATCGCTAGGCACATGCTGCAGCCTGGCTCGCGCCACTCGAATCCTGCGGCTTTGAAAATCTCATGCAAGCCTTCACGCTCGGCTTGCGCTTTCACCAAGCCAGAACCGGGTACGACCAAAGCGAGCTTGACGTTCTTCGCCACTTTCTGGCCGAGGCGCTTGACAGTTGCCGCAGCCTCGCGCATATCTTCGATGCGGCTGTTGGTGCATGAGCCGATGAAGACTTTATCGACCGTGATGTCAGTGATGGCTTTGTTGGGATCGAGCCCCATGTAGCTGAGGGCGCGTTCGATGTCCTTGCGTTTTGTGGCGTCTTTTTCTTTGTCTGGATCAGGCACGCGGCCATCGACGCCGAGCACCATTTCGGGAGAAGTGCCCCAAGTCACTTGCGGTTGAATTTGCGCAGCATCTATCGTGACCACGGTATCAAACTTCGCATCGGCATCGCTCACCAATGTTCGCCAGTAGAGAATAGCTTGTTGTAGCACAACGCCAGTGGGGCTCATTGGGCGGCCTTGCACATACTCAATCGTCTTTTCATCCACAGCCACGAGGCCCGCGCGCGCGCCAGCTTCAATCGCCATGTTGCACACCGTCATGCGCCCTTCCATGCTCATCGCCCGGAAGACGCTGCCGCCGAATTCGACGCAATGGCCCGTTCCGCCCGCCGTGCCGATTTTGCCGATGATGGCCAGCACCACATCTTTTGGCGTGACGCCTTTTTGCAGCGTACCGTCAACCTGCACCAGCATGTTTTTCATTTTCTTTTGCTGCAAGGTGTTCGTGGCGAGCACATGCTCTACCTCGCTCGTGCCGATGCCATGCGCGAGCGCGCCGAAAGCGCCATGCGTGCTGGTGTGAGAATCGCCGCAGACGACCGTCATGCCCGGCAGCGTTGCGCCCTGCTCAGGGCCCATCACATGCACGATGCCTTGGCCTTTGGAGAGGAAGGGGTGGTAAGCCGCCGCGCCGAATTCTTTGATGTTGGCATCCAGCGTGGTGATCTGCTCTTTGCTTACCAAATCGGAAATGCCATCGTAGCCCAGCTCCCAGCCGGTGGTGGGCGTGTTGTGGTCAGCGGTAGCGACCACAGATGACACGCGCCAGACCTTGCGGCCTGCTTGGCGCAGGCCTTCATAAGCTTGCGGGCTGGTGACTTCGTGCACCAAATGGCGGTCAATATAAAGAATGGCCGTGCCATCTTCTTCAGTGTGGACGACATGTTCGTCCCAAATCTTGTCATACAGAGTACGTGGCATAAAAATTCCTTGAAGAATGAGATTTTAAGTTTTAGAAAGAAGGTGTTCAACAAGCAAGCGCGCAGGCGCAGGAAGCGCTTCAAAATCGCGGGCAACGATGAGTAAATCTCGCGCTGCCCAAGCATCTGTGAGCGGCACAGCGATCAAATCGCCCACGGAGCCGACCAGCTCAAACGCGCGATCAGGCATCACGCCCAGCCCCAAGCCGTTATCAATCATGCGGCACATGGCATCAAGCGATGTGACTTGAATGCGCAGTTGCAACACCTTGCCCACCTCAGCTGCCGCACGACGCTGCGCGAGATACAAAGCGCTGGTGCTGTGCAAACCCACATGATCAAAATCAAGCATCTCCACAAAGCCGATTTGCTTGCGCCGCGAGAGCGCATGCTTGCGCGGGAGCACGGCGACCAAACTGTCTTGCCGGTATTTCTGCTGCTGCAAGCCGCGCAAATCGGCTTGCGGATTGCAAATGCCCATATCGGCTGCGCCATCGTGCACAGCGCGGATCACATCACCGCTCAAGTGCTCCTGCAAATCAATCTTGATCTGTGGATGCTGCTTGGCAAATGCGCCAATGTCTTCCGGCAAGAATTCCACAATCGCAGAAATATTCGCATGAATCCGCACATGGCCTTTGATGCCTTCCGCATACTCACCTAAATCACCTTGCATGCGATCTAGGCTCAGCAGCACCGAGCGCGCATGGTGCAAAAAGGATTCACCAGCAGGCGTGGGGCTCACGCCGCGCGCATGGCGATAGAGCAGGGCGGTGCCGGCAGCGGCTTCTAGATCCGATAAACGCTTGCTCACCGCCGACGCTGCAATGAATTCCTTATCAGCCGCCTTGCCAATGCTGCCGTGCTCGCACACCGCAGCGAAGAGCTGCAGCGTGGTCAGGTCAAGGCGGCGCGCAAAGCTGCGCTCGGAGGGTTTCATGAATTGCTAATCGTGATTCGCGATGGAAGACTCAGATTTTCTCACGGATAGCGAAGCAAGGCATCGTGAAGCGAGATGGGTGTATGGTGTTTTCATGGAGTGTGCGGAAGGTGGGTTTTTGCTTCAATCGTTTCATTCATATTCAAGGAGTTTTTTGCATGCGTTCTCATTTCAATCGCCGCAGCCTGCTTGCGTCCGGCGCAGCATCCGCCTTACTAGCCGCACCTTGGGCGCGCGCCCAAAGCTTCCCCGAGCGCCAACTCACCATCGTTGTGCCCGCGCCTCCGGGCGGCACAGCAGATATTTCTTCACGTGCGATTTCTGATCCCTTGAGCAAAGCGCTCGGCCAAGCCGTGGCGGTGGACAACAAAGGCGGTGGCAACGGTGCCGTGGGCGCGCAAGTGGTGATCAATGCCAAGCCCGATGGCCACACCCTGCTCATGGCCTATTCAGGCTTTCACTGCATGAGCCCACATCTCGTCAAGCTGCCCTACGACCCGCTCAAAGATCTGCAGGCCGTAGCCAATGTGTATTCCGCGCCGCAGGTGATGGTGGTGCGCTCCAATCTCGGCATCAAGACGGTGCAAGAGCTGATCGCATACGCCAAAAAGAATCCCGGCAAGCTCAACTACGGCAGCTCAGGCAATGGCAGCGTGCAGCACATCGCCACCGAGCTGTTCAAGCAAATCAGCGGTACGTTCATCACCCACATCCCCTATCGCGGCTCAGGCCCCACGATCACGGATTTGCTGGCCAGCCAGATTGATTTGACAGTGACCACTGCGCCTTCGCTCATGCCGCATATCCAAAGCGGCCGCTTCACGCCACTGGTCGTTGCCGGCCCGCGCCGCTTGGCGAGCTTGCCCAATGTACCCACGGGCGCAGAAGCCGGCTTGAAAGGCTATGAGGTAGATGCATGGTTTGCGCTGTACACCCACGCACAAGCGCCGAAAGCAGCGGTGGATCGCATCGCGAGCGAAGTGCAAAAAATCATGGCCGTGCAAGCCTTCAAAGACCGCGCCACGAGCTTGGGCGCAGAGGCCAACTTCATCGGCCCGCGCGAGATGATGGCCTATGCGCAGGCTGAGTATGACAAGTGGGGCAAGGTGATCAAGTCTGCCAAGATAACGGCGGATTAAGAGGCTTTTTGGCAGTTCGCCGGCATAGAATCTGCGCAGGGTGCTATGAAATTAAGAGTAAACCGTTATCTTGGCGGAGCTCGCATTACGAGGAGACAGACATGAAACAACACATCAAAACTACATTTGCTTTCCTTGCAACAGCAAGTGCTGTGTTGCTCACCGGCTGCGCAAGTTCAGGTGGTCTGCAGGTCGCCGATGTGGGCAGTTTCCACATCGGTGGCAAGCAAGTCGCTCTCTCCGGCCTGCCTGAGAAGGAACTGCGCTTTACGCCGAGCTCCCCGCCAATCAAGGTCAATCCGAATGGTGAGTTTGAAGTCGAGCAAATGTATGTGCAGTATGTGAAGCTCGCCGCACCAAAGGCGAAATTTCCGCTGCTGATGTGGCACGGCGGCGGCCTGACGGGTGTGACGTTTGAGACCAAGCCTGATGGTGGCGAGGGCTGGCAGATGGCTTTCCTTAAAAATGGTCACGATGTGTATGTGAGCGATGCCACCGAGCGTGGCCGCGCTTCGTGGGCGCGCTACCCTGAGATTTTCAGCAGCGAGCCCTTCTTTCGCGCCAAGCAAGAAGCCTGGGAGCTGTTTCGCATCGGCGCAGTGGGCAGCTATAGCGCTGACCCTGCCAAGCGCGCGGCCTTAGCTGGCACGCAATTCCCCATTGCCTCTTTCGATCAATTTGCCAAGCAATTCGTGCCCCGCTGGGCAACGAACAATGCACCCACTCAAGCCTCGTACGACGCTTACGTGCAGCGCGCCTGCCCTTGCGTGATTTTGGTTCATAGCCAAGGCAGCACCTTTGCTTTTGAAGCGGCTCGCAAATTTCCGAATCTCATCAAAGCCGTTGTTGCCGTTGAGCCCAGTGGCGGTTTGAACGCCGCGCAGGTCGATATCAGCAGCATGAAAACCGTGCCGCATCTCTTTGTATGGGGCGATTTCCTCGATCAAAACCCCACATGGAAAAACGCCGTGCAACCGCCCGTTTTGCGTTTTGCAGAAGCTTTAGCCAAGCAAGGCGGCGTGGTGGATACGATGGATCTTCCCAAAATGGGCATCAAAGGCAACAGCCACATGATCATGATGGATAAGAATTCTGA
The DNA here is from genome assembly GCA_013297925.1 of Comamonadaceae bacterium. Lineage (GTDB taxonomy): Bacteria > Pseudomonadota > Gammaproteobacteria > Burkholderiales > Burkholderiaceae_C > JANMDU01. The sequence goes on along the minus strand of JAAFJC010000035.1, from coordinate 15,124 downwards.
CCAAGTGGCTGGCTTGATTCAAGGGTGGCTGGCTAAGCAGGGCTTGATGAAGTAATTTGGAGCTTTTTGGGCATATCGCCGGCGTATTTTCTGCGCAGGCTGCTATTTATTTTGTAGCGTCGTAGTCGTGTTGATCTATACCGCACAGCCGTGGCCTGTTAGCGATTTTGAGAACGGCGTGCTGCGATGAGTCCTATCCTCGCCAGCCAATGGCTTGTGATCGGCGTATGCGGCATGGCTGATTTGTTGAGCGATGCGGCTTCGTCATCACGCGCGACAAGTGTCGCGCAACTGCGGCGGGAGACCATGAAGCCGTGACGCATGCGCCGAGCACAAGCCAAAGAACGCCAATAATCAATGAGAGCAAACGGCACAGGACGATTGGCGAGGCACACGCACTTCATTCCACTCCATGCCGCGCCCATCAAGCATCAGCAAACGCCCAGCTAACGATGAGCCGACACCGCAGAGCAGCTTCAAGGCTTCTGCGGCTTGCATGCTGCCGATGATGCCGACCAGTGGCGAGAAAACGCCCATGGTGGCGCAGCGGGTTTCTTCGAAGGTGCTTTGCGGGGGGAAGACGCAGGCGTAGCAGGGGGAGGCCTCGTGGCGAGGATCAAAGACGCTGATTTGGCCGTCGAATCGGATAGCCGCGCCGCTGACCAAGGGCTTTTTGTGTTTGACGCAGGCGGCGTTGACGGCGTGGCGGGTGGCGAAGTTGTCGCAGCAGTCTATGACGACATCTGCCTTGGTGACGAGCGCGTCAAGCAGCGCCGTATCGGCTCGCTCCGTGATGCAGTTCACCTGCACTTCTGGATTGATAGCTGCTATCGATTCTCTAGCGCTCTGCGCTTTATTCATGCCGGCTCTTGCCATATTGTGAGCAATTTGGCGCTGGAGATTGGTCATATCGACCACATCGTTATCGACAATCGTGATCTGCCCAACACCGGCTGTGCCGAGATACAAAGCAACGGGAGAGCCTAGGCCGCCTGCACCGATGATGAGGGCGTGGCTTACTAGGAATTTTTCCTGCCCCTCCACGCCGACTTCATTGAGCAAGATATGGCGTGAGTAGCGCAGGAGTTGGTTGTCGTTCATAAAGCGAGTGTAAATAAAAAAGCCCGGTGAGCAATGGGCTCACCGGGCTTCGTAGAAAGTTAGAAAGATCACTGCTCTTTCGGTGCATCCTTGCGTGCTGTGAGCGTTTTGCTCACCAGTACTTCGCGACCTTTGAGTTGGTTGATGGCTTGCATGAGTTGGAAGTCTTTATCTGAGCCGAACTCGGGCATACGGCGCTCGGCTTCGGGTTTCTTGTTGAACTCTTCCAAGCGCTTGCGAGCCTCTTCACGAGCCGTCTCACGCTCTTTTTCCAGCTCTTTTTGCTTGGCTAAATAAGCGGGGTCGTTGGATTGCTCAAGGTGTTTCGTCAAATCCGCTTCGCGGGTGCGCAGTGCGGCAAACATATTGCCCTCGGCGGTTTCGTCCACCATGATGTCGGGCACGATGCCTTTGGCTTGGATGGAATTGCCTTTGGGCGTGTAGTAGCGGCTGGTCGTGAGCTTGAGGCCCGTGTCTGGCCCCAGTGGGCGGATCACTTGCACAGAGCCTTTGCCGAAGGTCTGGCTGCCCATGATCTTTGCGCGAGCGTGATCTTGAAGAGCGCCCGCCACAATCTCACTGGCAGAGGCAGAGCCTTCGTTCACGAGCACGACGATGGGCAAGGTTTTGTAGATGCCTTTGGTGTTGTCGTTCAAGCGTTTGATCGGATCAGCGCCGCCCCGACGATAAAACTCCGGCGAGGCTTTGTAAGTGAATTTGCTGTCTGCCAACTGGCCATTGGTAGAGACGACAGTGACGTTATCGGGCAAGAACGCCGCAGAGATGGCCACGGCTGCATCTAGCAAACCGCCTGGATCGTTGCGAAGATCAAGCACCAGGCCTTTGAGGTTGTTATCGGCCTTGTAGATCTCTTCGAGCTTGCGAGAAAAATCTTCAACGGTGCGATCTTGGAACTGACTCACACGCAACCATGCGTAGCCGGGCTCAATGTTTTTGCTGCGCACCGATTGCGTGCGGATTTCTTCGCGGGTGATCGTCACGCTGAAGGTGCGGTTGTTTTCCTCGCGGCGCAAGATGGTGAGGATCACTTTCGTATTGGGCTCACCGCGCATGCGCTTAACGGCTTCATTCAAGGCCAAGCCTTTGACAGCGGTATCGTCAATCTTGGTGATCAAATCGTTGGGCTTGAGGCCGGCGCGAAACGCGGGCGAGCCTTCGATGGGGGAGACGACTTTCACAAGCCCATCTTCCTGCGCGATCTCAATGCCCACGCCGACGAAACGGCCGCTCGTGCCTTCGCGGAATTCTTTGAAGGATTTTTTGTCGAAATACTGGCTGTGCGGATCGAGGCTGGTGACCATGCCATTGATGGCTTCGGTGATCAGCTTTTTCTCATCGACGGGCTCGACGTAATCCGTCTTGATCATGCCGAAAACGGCGGCCAGCTGCTGCAGTTCCTCCAGCGGCAAAGGGGCCAGTGCGCGCTGCGCCACGGATTGCACAGAAATCGTGGTGAGCGCACCGGCCACCACGCCCATGGAAATCCAGCCTGCGATCTTGAGTTTTGAGTTCATAGGTTTAACGACCCGATACTGACTGAGAATCACCATAGATTCTCGATGTGAGCAATATACACCTTGGAGGCGGCTTTGCGAGCGACAGTTCCGGGGAAAAGGTGCAGAATTTGTGAGGCTATCGCAGCCTCTAGGCCTTGCCTTGGCTGGCCACTGCAGCGGCAGCTTTGGCTGCAGCATCCGCGTCGCCCAAATAGTAGTTTTTGATGGGTTTTAAACTCGCATCCAGCTCATAGACCAATGGAATGCCGTTTGGGATGTTGAGATTCACAATCGCGTCGTCAGATATGCCATCCAAATACTTGACCAGCGCGCGGATCGAGTTGCCATGCGCGGCAATCACGATGCGCTTACCGGCTTTGATCGCGGGCTCGCAGGATTCTTTCCAGAAGGGGATGACGCGCTCTACCGTGTCTTTCAGGCATTCGGTCAGCGGAATGTCTTGCGCGTTGAGCTTGGCATAGCGAATGTCTGAGCGCTCGCAGCGCGGGTCGCTCGCCTCCAACGCAGGCGGCGGCGTGTCGTAGCTTCTGCGCCAGATCAGCACTTGATCGTCGCCAAACTTTCTTGCTGTTTCGGCTTTGTTCAGCCCTTGAAGTGCACCATAGTGGCGCTCGTTCAAGCGCCAGTGTTTCATGACTGGTAGCCAAGTGCGATCCATCTCATCCAAAGCGAGGTAAAGCGTGCGAATGGCGCGTTTTAAGACGCTGGTATAGGCCAGATCGAATTCGTAGCCTCCTGCTTTGAGGAGCCTGCCAGCTTGTTTGGCCTGCTGTATGCCGGTGTCCGTGAGGTCAACATCCGTCCAGCCGGTGAAGCGGTTTTCCAGATTCCAGGTGGACTCGCCGTGGCGGATGAGGACGATTTTGTACATGGGATTCCCTGTCGCATGGATGTTGAAAAAGCTGCGAAAAACGCCGCAAAGCTCGTCATTCTAAAATACGGCTTTTGCATTTGTTACGAATTGGTTTTAGACATGAAGTTTTTGATAGACAACTGGGTGCTCTTTGCGGTGGCTTTTGGCTCTGGCGCGATGCTTTTGTGGCCCGCGATCAAGGGAGGTTCGCTCGGCGGAGGCGGCAGCTTGAATGCCAATGGCGCAGTGCAACTGATGAATCGGGAAAAAGCGGTGGTGGTGGATGTGAGCGATGCCACTGAATTCGCCACGGGTCATATCGTGGGCTCGAAGAATCTGCCGGCAGATGAGATGCTGTCGAAACTGGAAGGCGCTGTGAAAAACAAAGCGCTGCCGATTATTTTGGTGTGCCCTTCTGGCGTGCGCGCATCGCGGCTCGTGGCTGCTACCAAAAAGCTGGGCTACGGCAATGTGCAGGCGATTGCCGGTGGTTTGAAAGCTTGGCGGGAAGCGGGCTTGCCTCTGGAAAAAGCTTAAATCAGGAAAAATAATCATGCAAGCCGTCAAGATGTACACCACAGCAGTCTGCCCTTACTGCGTCCGAGCCAAACAGGTGCTGAAAGCCAAAGGTGTGGAGAAGATTGAAGAAATCCGCATCGATACCGATCCAGTTGCCCGAGATCACATGATGCAAATCACCGGGCGGCGCACTGTGCCGCAAATTTTCATTGGCAGCACGCATGTTGGCGGTTGCGATGATTTGGTGGCGCTGGATGGCAAGGGCGGGCTGGTTCCGCTCCTGCAGTCTGCTTAAGCGCTCTGCGATAATTCGAATAACCCCCGCTAAGCTACAGCCCGCACGTTGAGCGGGCTTTGTTTTGTTTTTACCCCACGAAAGATTGATCATGGCTGAGAACCAAGTTACAGATGTCCAAGGCGCCCCAGTTGGCAACACCGATGAAGCGCCAGTTTTCCAAATCCAGCGCGTCTATTTGAAAGACCTGTCGCTGGAACAGCCCAATTCGCCCACGATCCTCTTGGAGCAAACGCAGCCAGCCGTAGATATCCAGCTCGGCGTAGAAGCTCAGCCTGCCGCGCAAGGCGTGTATGAAGTGTGCGTGACGGCGACCGTGACCACAAAAATTGAAGACCGCACGGTGTTTTTGGTGGAAGCCAAACAAGCCGGTATTTTTGAGATTCGTAATCTGCCGCAGGATCAAATGGGCCCTGTGCTCGGCATTGCCTGCCCGCAAATCGTGTATCCCTATCTGCGCGCCAGCGTGGCCGACATCATCACCCGCGCTGGTTTCCCGCCCGTGCACTTGGCTGAGATCAACTTCCAAGCCATGTATGAGGCTCAGCAGGCAGAAGCTGCTAAATAATCGATATTTAGTCGATTTTTACCGCAGTTTAGCCATTTTGCCGGCGTATTCATTGCGCAAGCAGCTATGAAAATAATAGTGATCGGCGCAGGAGCTTGGGGCACAGCTCTGGCTAGTAGCGCTGCTCGCTTGCATGAGGTGAGCCTGCTGGCAAGGGATGCAGAGCAAGCAACGCACATGCAGGCTTCGCGCTTGAACCGCCGATATTTGCCCAATGTGGCCTTGCCTGAATCGCTTCAAATTTTGCATGGCGATGGCATCCTAGCCGCTGAAATGCCGGTGGATTTGTATGTGATCGCTACGCCGATGGCCGGTCTTTCGCAGAGCCTGACAGCTTTACGCGAAGTCTCAGCGCCTGTCGCTTTGCTTTGCAAAGGATTTGATGAAAAAGGGCTGCTAAGTCACGAAATAGCTGCGGAGGCAGCTCCTGAATTGGTAGCAAACCGTATGCTCGGGGTGCTCAGTGGTCCCAGCTTCGCGCTCGAAGTTGCGCGTGGCCAGCCTACTGCTTTGGTGGCAGCAAGCACACATCCAAAAATCACTCAAACCATGGTCGCAGCCTTTCACAGTGATCGCCTGCGCGTCTATGAAAATAGCGATATCGTTGGCGTGGAAGTCGGTGGCGCAGTGAAAAACGTGCTAGCTATTGCCACTGGATTGTGCGACGGTTTGCAACTTGGCTTGAATGCCCGAGCCGCGCTCATCACCCGTGGCTTAGCCGAGATGACTCGACTAGGTGTCGCGCTCGGCGCGCAAGCCGAAACCTTCATGGGCTTGTCTGGCTTGGGCGATCTGGTGCTCACAGCCACCGGCGATTTGAGCCGCAATCGCAAAGTCGGCCTGCTGCTCGCTCAAGGTCAAAGCTTGGATGAAGCGACCGCATCGCTCGGCCACGTTGCCGAAGGCGCACGCTGTGCTGGCGCAGTGCTCGCTCGTGCGCAGAGTCTCGGCGTGGAAATGCCGATCACGCAATGCGTCGTCGCTTTGCTTGCAGGGAAAATCACCGCAGAGCGAGCTGTTTCGTTGCTCATGGGCCGCGAGCCTGGGCGCGAAGCTTAAGCGCTGCGTTTGAGCAAAGGCGATTTCTCTCGCGCTACTGCGATAAATTCATCCACCACCGTACGATTGCGTAGCCCGCGCCGCCACACCAAGCCTACATCCACTGTAGGAATCGATTCGCGCAGATTTCGCACCTCAATGTGTTCGTTGTCCAGCGTCCAAGGGCGGTAGAGAAAATCCGGCAAGATGGCAATGCCCGCGCCCAAGCCTACCAAGGATCGCAATGCCTCCAGCGAAGAGGTGCGCAGCATCACATCAGGCAAAAGCTTGTAGCGCGACCACACCGCACGCAACACAGCATCGATCCGATCCACCTGAAGCATGATTTGCGGCACAGCTGCGCAATCGCTGAGCGATAAATCGCTGGCCTGAGCCAGCGGATGGCTGGAGGACATCCACACTCGGCTATTCGAGCGGGTCAGTGTCTCCACCACCAGCGCTTGCGGATTGCCTAAGTCATTACTCACCATCATGGCCAAATCCACCTCGCCATTGATCAACAAATGCTCCAAAAACTGAGGCGTTTCTTCCACCACTTCAATGCGCACCGAAGGATGAGAGCGCTGAAATCGCGCAAATAAATCGGCCAGGTAATAACCCGCCACCAAACTGCTCACGCCGATGCTCAGCACGCCTTGAAGATTTTGCGCATCGCCCCGATGGATCATGCTGGCTTCGGCCACAGCGCCCAACACTTTTTGCGCACTGGCCTGAAATCGATAGCCGGCTTGCGTGAGCACCATGCCGCGCGATGAACGCTCAAACAAAGCTGTGCCCAGCGAATCCTCCAGCTCCAAAATGCTCTTGGTGAGAGCAGATTGAGCGATATTGACCATGCGAGCGGCCGCCGCAACCGAGCCAGCTTCGCAAATCGCTAGAAAATAGCGAAATTGCTTGAGTGTGAAGTGTCTGTGAGAAAGCGATGCCATCGAAAAATGAAAGGGTTAACCCCGAGTATCGCAAAAATAGATAGATAACGCAAGAAATATTGAATTTTGTCAATCTTGCGTCCGTCCCTACACTCTTCAACCGGTAAACAAGCGTTTTGCCGATCTTCAACCTCTCAGGAGCCTTCCCATGAAACTCATGAAGCAAACCCTCGTGCTGGCGATTTGCGCCGGCTTTTTCGGCAGCGTTTTTGCTCAAAAAATGGTCACCAAACTCGGTAAATCTGAAGGGCAGGTCGATATCGTGGCCTGGCCTGGCTACATCGAGCGTGGTGCGACCGACAAGAATTTTGATTGGGTGACAGATTTTGAGAAGAAATCTGGCTGCAAGGTGAACGTGAAGACAGCGGGCACATCTGATGAGATGGTGGCGCTCATGAACGAAGGCGGCTTTGACTTGGTCACTGCTTCAGGCGATGCCAGCACCCGCTTGATCCGTGGCAAAAAAGTGCAGCCGATCAACACAGCGCTGATCCCAAGTTATAAAAACATCGATGCCCGTCTGCAAAAAGCGCCTTGGCATTTCGAAAACAACACCCACTACGGTGTGCCTTATCAGTGGGGCTGGAATGTGTTGATGTACAACACCAAAGTCTTTGGCGATAAAAAACCCACCAGTTGGTCCGTCGTGTTTGAAGAGCAAACCTTGCCGGACGGCAAATCCAACAAAGGGCGCGTGCAAGCTTTTGATGGCCCGATCTACATCGCCGATGCCGCTTTGTATTTGATGAAGAAGAATCCTGCGCTTGGTATCAAAGATCCCTATGAGCTCAACGAAACGCAATACAAAGCTGCGCTTGAATTGCTGCGCGGCCAGCGCAAGATCGTTGGTAAATACTGGCACGATGCCTTTGTGCAGATTGATGATTTCACCAATGAAGGCGTTGTGGCTTCTGGCTCATGGCAATTCCAAGCGAATATTTTGGGCTCGAAGAAAGCGCCGATTGCTACCGTTGTCCCCGTTGAAGGCGCCACCGGCTGGGCCGACAGCACCATGATGCACACCGATTCAAAAAATCCCAATTGCGCCTACCAATGGATGGAGCATTCGCTCAATGTGAAATTGCAAGGTGACTTGTCAGCTTGGTTTGGCTCTGTGCCAGCCGTGCCCGCTGCATGCAAAGGCAACAAACTCCTCACCGATCAAGGCTGCGCTCGCCAAGGCTTTGATTCCTTCGAGAAAATTTCCTTCTGGCGCACACCCACTAGCCAATGCAAAACGCAAGACAACAAATGTGTGCCTTATCACAAATGGGTCTCGGACTACATCGCCGTTTTGGGTGGCCGTTGATGCGGTATGAATGAAGAGTGGGACTACGCAACATGATCCTTCCCATTGAGCCAGGCGCTGTTTATCTCGATCAGCTGTCTTGTGTCTTTAAATCAGCAGGTAAGTCGGTCTTGGCGGTAGACAGCGTAACGCTGGATATTTTGCCGGGTGAGTTTTTCACCTTGCTTGGGCCCTCAGGTTCGGGCAAGACCACCTGCCTTCGCATGATTGGAGGGTTTGTGTTGCCCACCTCGGGCAGCGTGCGCCTAGGGGGGCACGATGTGACGCATCTGCCGCCTTATGAGCGCGCTGTGAACACGGTGTTTCAAGATTACGCCTTGTTTCCGCACATGAGCATTCTGGATAACGTGGCCTATGCGCTGCGCATTCGCGGCATGGAAAAAGCAGCAAGAGAGCGCAAAGCGCATGAGCTACTTGAGCTCGTCCGCTTGCCGCAAGTAGCAGGGCGCAAGCCCAATGAGCTCTCGGGCGGGCAGCGCCAGCGTATTGCGCTGGCACGGGCCTTGATCAGCGAGCCCAAGGTGCTACTGCTCGATGAGCCTCTAGGCGCTTTGGATTTGAAGCTTCGCGAGCAAATGCAGGTGGAGTTGAAGAATCTGCAAAGAGAGCTGGGCATCACGTTTATTTTCGTCACGCACGATCAGCATGAGGCGCTGTCGATGAGTGATCGCATTGGCGTATTTAACCAAGGACGGCTTGAGCAAGTGGCCACCCCTGAGGAACTGTATAACCGACCTACCACTCGCTTCGTGGCAGATTTTGTGGGCACGGCCAATGTGCTGGAAGGTGAGCAAGCTAGGCATCTTGCAGGTGCTTCTTTGGCCATGCTTCGCCCGGAGCAAATTCGTGTGGGCGGGCAGCAAGGCGCAAAAGCCTCGGGCACCCTGCGTAGCGTGCAATACTTCGGCTCGTTTGTGCGCCTGCGTGTAGCGCAGATGGGGCAGGCTGAGTGGATTGTGGATCAGCCTTTGCCTGCTGATCATGTGCCGGAGGTTGGGAAGACCATTCATTTGCACTGGTCGTCGCAGGCAGCGCATGGCATCACGGCTGGAGCCTATGCATGAGCAGTGCAGTGCTTGCGTCATCATGGGTAGCGCAGCCCAAACGCAGCCTTGCCAATCAGCTGTCGTATTTGCTCTATACGCGCAAAGGCTTGCTGCTTGGCGTGTTGCTGGTGCCGCCTTTGCTTTGGTTTGGCGTGATTTATTTGGGCTCCTTGCTCAGCCTGCTGGCCAATAGTTTTTTTCGTTTGGATGACTTCACGGGCCAAGTGGTGCGTGAAGTTGGCTTCACCAATTTCGTAGAGATTTTTGAGCCTGCTAATTTGGATGTGATCATTCGCAGCACCACGATGGCCATTGCCGTGACGTTCGCTTGCGTGGTGATCGGTTTCCCTTTGGCCTACTACATGGCTCGTCACGCGCGGGGCTCGCAAAAGGCAATTCTGTATGTGGCTGTGATGCTACCGCTATGGTCGAGCTATCTGGTGCGCTTGTACGCATGGAAGCTGCTGCTGGCCAAGGAAGGCGCGATTGCTTGGGTCACGCAGCAGTTGCATTTGCAGTGGCTGCTGGATGCGCTGCTGCAAACGCCCGTGATCGGTGGCAATTCGCTCAGCTTCTCTCCAATGGGCACATTCATTGTGTTTGTATATATGTGGTTGCCCTTTGTGATTTTGCCGATCCAGGCGGCGATTGAGCGCATCCCAGGCTCATACATCGAAGCTTCTTCGGATCTGGGTGCTACGCCTTGGCAGAGCTTTACCCAAGTGATTTGGCCACTGGCTATTCCTGGTGTGGCCGCAGGCACGATTTTCTCTTTCTCGCTCACCTTTGGCGACTACATCATTCCGCAAGTGATCGGTAATTCAACGCTGTATATTGGGCAGGTGGTGTATCGCCAGCAAGGTGTCGCAGGCAACATTCCGTTTGCTGCGGCTTTCTCGCTCGTGCCAATTTTGATTATTGCGATCTATCTTTGGCTGGCCAAACGCAAGGGAGCTTTTGATGCACTCTAAGCCTCGCGTTGGAGCTGGCTGGGGGCTCAAGCTAGCGGCTTGGGCTGCCGTGTTGTTTTTGCATGTTCCGTTGGCATTGATCATTTTGTATGCCTTCAGCGCAGAAGATAAGAGCTTTATCTTCCCGCCACCGGCGCTCACCACGCAATGGTTTGCCGTGGCTTGGGAGCGGCAAGATGTGTGGGATGCGATTGGGCTGTCCGTCAAAGTGGCAACGCTGTCGACCTTGGTTGCTTTGGTGCTCGGCACCTTAGCGGCTGGCGCGCTCGCGCGGCATCAATTCTTTGGCCGTGAATCCATTTCTTTGCTACTCATTTTGCCAATTGCCTTACCTGGAGTCATCACAGGCATTGCATTGCGCTCTGCCTATCACACGCTAGAAATTCCGTTCAGCTTTTGGACGATTGTGATTGGGCATGCGACTTTCTGCGTGGTCGTGGTCTATAACAATGCCGTCGCACGCTTGCGGCGAGTGAGCCCCTCGCTGCTGGAAGCTTCCATGGATTTGGGCGCGAATGCTTTTCAAACCTTTCGCTTCGTCTTGTTGCCGCAGCTGGGCTCGGCCTTGCTGGCGGGAGCGCTATTGGCGTTTGCCTTGAGCTTTGATGAGGTAATCGTCACCACTTTTACCGCCGGGCAGCAAACCACTTTGCCGATTTGGATGTTGCAAGAGCTGATCCGCCCTCGCCAAAGGCCTGTCACCAATGTGGTGGCCGTCTTCATCATCGTTTTAACCTTCATTCCTGTGCTGTTGGCCTATTGGCTCACTCGCGCAGATGAAGACAGCCACAACCGCTGAATGCATTTTTGATTTCACTCGTCACTCAAGGAGTACACCATGGGCCTTCCTAACGATTTGCAGCTGAGCTTCCCCACAGACTTGCTGATTGATCAGCAACTCATCACTGGCGAGGGCCCGGGCGAGCCTATTCTCAACCCCGCCACGGGCCAAGTACTTTGTGAGGTGCGTGAGGCGAGCGCTGAGCAGCTCAATCGCGCTGTGGCTGCTGCAGCGCGTGCATTTGGTACCTGGTCTCAAACGACACCGGCTGAGCGATCCAGCGCTTTACTCAAAATCGCCGATGCCATTGAGAAAAATGCTGAGACTTTTGCACGCTTGGAATCACTCAATTGCGGTAAGCCTTACGCTCGCGCGCTGGCCGATGAGATCCCTGCAATTGCAGATTGCTTCCGCTATTTTGCAGGCGCTGCGCGCTGCATGAGCGGATCAGTAGCGGGCGAGTATCTGGCTGGCCACACCAGCATGATCCGCCGAGATCCAGTGGGTGTGGTGGGATCGATTGCTCCGTGGAATTATCCGCTTCTGATGGCTGCCTGGAAGACTGCGCCTGCATTAGCAGCAGGCAATACCGTGGTGCTCAAACCCAGCGAGCAAACACCTTTGACCGCTTTGCTCTTCGGCAAAGTGTGCGCGGAGATTTTGCCTAAGGGTGTGTTGAATATCGTGTGCGGGCGTGGTGCAAGTGTGGGGCAGCCGCTGGTGGAGCATCCGCAAGTGCGCATGGTCTCAATCACAGGTGATGTATCGACCGGACGCAAGATTTTGCAAGCGGCTTCCACCACGCTCAAGCGCACGCATCTGGAGTTGGGCGGCAAAGCACCAGTGATTGTGTTTGACGATGCAGATTTGGCTTCCGTGGTGGAAGGTGTACGCACCTTTGGCTATTACAACGCGGGCCAGGATTGCACAGCGGCCTGCCGCATTTATGCCAGCAGCAAGATCTACGAAAAGCTGGTGGCGGATTTGAGCAGCGCGGTCTCCACGATCAAGGTTGGCTTGCAAGACGAAGATGGCGTGGAGATCGGGCCTTTGATCTCGGATCGTCAGCGCAATCGCGTCGCTAGCTTTGTGGAGCGCGCGCAAATGGCGGGGCATATGGAAGTGACTACAGGCGGGAAGATCCGGCCGGGCGACGGCTATTTTTACGAACCCACGGTGATCGCTGGTGCGCGGCAAGAAGATGAAATCGTGCAACGCGAGGTCTTCGGGCCAGTGGTTTCAGTCACTCGCTTCAAAGACATGGAAGAAGTGGTGGGCTGGGCCAATGATTCTGAATACGGCTTGGCTTCCAGCGTGTGGACACAAGATATCGGCAAGGCCATGAATGTGGCCAAGCGCTTGCAGTATGGCTGCACTTGGGTGAATACGCATTTCATGCTGGTCAATGAAATGCCGCATGGCGGTTTGAAATCTTCGGGTTACGGCAAGGATATGTCAATGTATGCTCTGGAGGATTACACTGTGCCACGCCATGTGATGATTAAACTCTAGGCGGCAAAAGGAGATCGTATGAATATCAGTCTTAACGAACAACTGATGGCCAGAAAAGCCGCAGCCACACCACGCGGCGTAGGCGTGATGGCCAGCTTTTTTGCAGATCGCGCATCCAACAGCGAGCTCTGGGATGTTGAGGGCAAGCGCTACATTGATTTCGCTGGCGGCATTGCAGTGCTCAATACGGGGCATCGGCATCCTAAAGTCGTGCAGGCGATTGAAGAGCAACTCAAGCGCTTCACACACACTTGCTACCAAGTGATTCCTTATGAGAGCTACGTATCTCTCGCCGAAAAAATCAACGAGCTCACGCCGGGCTCGCATGCGAAGAAAACTGCTTTCTTCTCAACGGGTGCGGAAGCTGTGGAAAACGCTATCAAAATCGCGCGCTCGCACACCAAGCGCAGCGGCGTGATTGCTTTTGGCGGATCGTTTCACGGGAGAAGCTTATTCGCGGCTGCGCTGACTGGAAAAGTCGCGCCCTACAAAATAGGCTTTGGCCCTTTTCCGCCCGAGATTTATCATGTGCCATTTCCATGCCATTGCGCAGATTTGGCCAGTGTGAAGAAGGCGATGCAGCATGTATTCAAGGCTGATATTGAGCCCAGCCGTGTGGCAGCCATAATCTTTGAGCCTGTGCAAGGCGAGGGCGGCTTCAATGTGATTCAGCGTGAAGCCATCATTTGGCTGCGCCGCCTCTGCGATGAGCATGGCATTTTGCTGATTGCCGATGAAGTGCAAACAGGTTTTGGCCGCACGGGAGAAATGTTTGCCATGCATCATTTCGAGCGCGATGGCGTATTGCCCGATTTGATGACGATTGCAAAATCCTTGGCGGGCGGTATGACGCTGTCTTGCGTGACAGGTCGAGCCGATGTGATGGATGCGCCCGCGCCCGGTGGTTTGGGCGGCACGTATGCAGGCAATCCACTTGCAATCGCTGCAGCGCATGCCGTGATCGATGTGATGAAGGAAGAGCAGCTTCCTCAGCGCGGCGCTAAGCTCGGCCAGCAGCTCAAAGATCGCTTAGAGAGCCTGCGAAAGCGGGTGCCTCAAATCAGCGATGTGCGCGGCTTGGGCGCAATGGTGGCCTGCGAATTCCGTGATGCCCAAGGAGAGGCCGATGTAGTCAAAACCAAGGGTGTGCAGGCCGCTGCTTTGGCCAAGGGCTTGATCCTGCTCACCTGCGGTGTGGACGCTAATGTGATCCGCTTCCTTTTCCCACTGACGATAGAGCAAACTGTATTCGATGAGGCTTTGAATATTCTAGACAACGCCATGCTCAGCTAAGGGCAGAGAATGACTTTGGCAGACGCTGCGCGCCCTTGATCTAAATCTTGGAAGGCCTGCGCGCCCGCGCTCAACGGACGCGTATCCAGCCATTCCAAATTGCCAAAAGCGCCTTGGTGAATCAGTTTGACGGTGGCGCGCAAATCTGCCGTGGTGTAGGTATAGGTGCCCAGCAGAGTGATCTCGGCCAAAGTCAAGCGACGCATATCGATCTCACTCGCCCAATCTTGCAATCCGATGTGCATGATCACGCCGCCGACTTTCACCGCCGCGAAAGCGGTGTTGCGGGTGATTTTGGAGCCGACGGCATCCATCACGTAGTCGAAGGCGTTGTCTTGCGGGTTCGTTTCTTTGGGGTTGTAGGTTTTGACCTGGGCGTATTGCTCGATTTGCTGGCGGCGCAAAGGGTTGACCTCGGCGACTGTGATATCGGCACAGCCATAGTTTTTCAGGAGGAGGGCAGATAGCATGCCAATCGCCCCGCCGCCCAAGATGAGCACGCGGCATTCCTGCACGGGCCGCACCAAAACGCGCATGGACAGGTTGATGGCATGCAAAGCGGTGGCCGCAGGCTCGGTGACAGCGGCATGCTCTGCGGGCATGTCTTGCGGCATGTCGATGAGCGATGCTGCGGGGATCGACATGTATTGCGCGAATGCGCCGGGGCGCGTCATGCCTACCATGGTGCGGTGGCTGCATAAATTGTTGCGGCCCTGCACGCAGTATTCGCAAACGCCACAAGTGATGAGCGGGTTACCAGTGACGCGTGTGCCTTTGGCGTATTGGGGCGATGCGGATTCAGCGACAACTCCGCAAAACTCATGCCCCAAAATCAAGCCCGGCTTGCGGCGCGGATCGTGGCCATGATAAGCATGCATATCTGAGCCGCAGATGCCGACAGCTTCAATTTTGAGCACCACTTCGCCAGCTTCTAAGGCTGGGTCGGGGCGATCTAAGAGCTGCACTTCATTGGGTTGGGTGTAAACAAGAGCTTTCATTTTGGCTTTTTCCGTCGGGTAAGGTTGACATCACGATGACGACTGTTTGCTGCGAAAGGTGTTTAAAAAATCTGCCATAAAGGCGCGCAAACCTTCAGTTTGCTGCACGCTGACACCGTTGTACAAGCTGGCTCTCAAGTACTTCCCCACCCCAAATGGGGTTAGCGTTCTTAGGCCGACGATTCCACGCTCCCAGCCTTGGATCAAGAAGTTCCGAGTGGATTCCTCGTCGCCACCGGCGACATCAAAGGGGATGTTCATGCGGCTGCGGATGGAGGGATCTGCAATAGGGGTGGAATAAAAGCCCTCCGACTTGTCGATCAAGTCGTACAGCATGGCTGACTTTGCAATA
>JAAFJC010000034.1 GCA_013297925.1 Comamonadaceae bacterium | reverse complement strand
CGCCTTTGCGCATGATCACATCGGGTTTGTCTTCAATCAAGCCGTTGATGGCAAAGCCTAAAGCCAGCTCTTTGCCTTCGCCAGTGTGCCCGCCCACGAGGGAGCAATCGGCTTCGTTGAGCACTTCTAGCGCGCCCGTCATCATTTGAAAGAGCACATCTTCCACCTTGGCATCCATGCCGGGTGGCACGGTGCAGACCGCTGTGGCCGATTGCGCTTGGCCGCCCATGGCCCAGATGTCGCCGAGCGCATGATTCGCAGCAATTTTGCCGAAGATATACGGATCATCGACAAAGGCGCGGAAGAAATCTACCGAATGCACCATAGCCATGCCGGGCGGCACACGCACGACTGCCGCATCATCAGGATCTTTGAGGCCAATCAACACATCTTCGCGCTGCACGGGGTGTAGGTTGCCTAAAGCGCGCTGCAAAATTGTCGCGCCCACTTTCGCGCCGCAGCCGCCGCAGCGCATGGCAATGGCAGAGATGGCTTGCAGAGATTCTTCGGAGCTGAGCTTGACGTTGGCCACGGCATTGCTCGGCGCTGGCGCAGCAGCGCTCATTTCGGGAAACTCACTGAATTTGCGCATGAAGCGCTGATCGATCCAGTCTTTCCACTGCCAGACCCAGCTGCCTGCAAGGCCCAGCCAGCCGCGTGATGCCACGGCGTATTTATCGCCAGTGCTGATGAGGGCGAGCCAGCTCGTTTGCGGGCTATAGGCTTGCAAAGCTGTGCCTGCGACTGAGCGGCGCAGATTTTCCGTGAGCGGCTTGCCCATGCGCACGGCGAACACGCCGGCTTTCTCCAGCTTGAAATTCACCATGCTCGCGATATCGCCTGCGGCGTAGATCAAAGGATCGGTCACGGTTTGCAGCGTGTCTTTGACTTCGATGAAGCCTTCTTTGCCGAGCTGCAAGCCAGTTTGTTTGAGCCAAGCCGCGCCGCCTGCGCGCGTGACCCAAATGATTTCATCGGCTTCGAGCTGCAAGCCAGAAGCCGTTTGCAATTTGCCCGCGTTGACTTGATTGACCTCGGCGTTCACATGCACCTTCACGCCACGTGCTGTGAGCACTGCTTCAAAGCGGCTTCGCACGCCCGCGTTATGTGTAGGCAAAATTGTGGCCGTGCTTGTGAGGAGATTGAATTGCAGCTCATCTGGATTGCGCTTCAAAGCGACGAGCTCATTGCGCAGCCGATGTTGCATGGCCAGCAGAAGCTCTACGCCGCCTGCGCCAGCGCCCACTACGGCGATGGTGGTCTTACCGGGATGATTTTTCACGCGTTCAAGAAGTGATAACCAGCGATCATTGAAATTGCGAATCGGCTTCACAGCCACCGCATGCTCATTCGCGCCGGGCACGCCGTGGAGCTGAGGTGTAGAGCCAATGTTGATCGAGAGCTGGTCATAGGGCACAGCGGGGCGGCTTTTGCAGAGCACTTTTTGGCCAGCGCGGTCAATGCCAATCACTTCATCGCGATACACCCGCGCGCCAGCAAATTGCGCCAGGCGCAGCAGATCAATATGCACTTCGTCAAAGCCGTAATGCCCCGCCACATAGCCGGGCAGCATGCCAGAGTAGGGCGTGTGCAGATCGGTGCAAATCAGCGTGAGCCGCACACCGGGAACTGGATTCATGCCAAAGCTTTTGAGCACACCCACATGGCTGTGGCCACCGCCAATCAAAACGATGTCGCGTAGAACCGGGGGGTCAGAAGTTTGCATAACTGTTTTATTGAGCACTTGCCACGATGCGCAGCAAGGCCGTTTGTTCGGAAAGAGGGGAGAAAAGCGGAGCGCGGAGCGCACATTGCGATGATAGATGGTCTAAAAAGGCCTTGTCATTCTTACAGCGGCGAAGCAGGGCGGCCAGCGCTTTAGCATCGCCTACTGGGAAATAGCCGTCGTATCCGCTGCCAAGCATGCCCACATTGCCATCCATGCGCGAAGCAATCACCGGCGTGCCGCTGCACACTGCCTCCATGATCACATGCGCACCGCCTTCCATTTTGCTGGTGTGCACGAGCACATGGGCACGCTGGATGCGTTGGCGGGTTTGAGCGTGTTTTAAGCCTCTAGCCCATGTATATCCTGCGCAAAGTGCTTCTGTATTGATAGCGTCTTGTGCGAGCTTTTCATCCAAGCCTGCGCCGATGTGGGTGATGTGGATGTCTTTGTTATCCTTCAAAAGCCGAGCCGCTTCAAACAAAGTCTGGGGCATTTTCTCGTCGCGCAGGTGGCCGACCATCACGGCGTTCAAATGTTTGTTGGTCTTAGGCAAAGTCTTGCGCGAGGTGGTGGATTGGAAGACGACGCTGGTCTTGGCGTGATGCTGTTTAGGCAAGCTCTGAAGCCCAAGCTCTTGCAGCACGATGAGCTGCCCTGCTGCATCCAAAGAGGCCTGTGCCTGCGTATCAATCTGTATATCGCGGTAGAGATCGGTGCCAGTGAGTGCCACAATCAAACCGCGAGAGCCACGCTTGGCGTGCCAAGCGGCAATGGAATCAGCACTTCGGCGGGCGTGTAAGGCAATCATGATCTCATCCGACGCATCTGAAACCTGCCATTGCTTGGCAATGCGGGTGCGGTGTTGTTTGCTCAGCATCTGCGCCCAACGCTTTGCAGTTTGCCAGTTGCCGTTGTTGGCATCTGACAGAGCAGGGCTGATAATCACAATCGAAGACATAGGGATTTATTGATTCAATGAACGCGCGTTTGCAGCTAGAGGCCACACACACACCAGGCCAGATGATACGCACATCAGATGCTGCCACGCTGGCGCGCGAGCTGGTGCGCGTGCGTGCGATCACCTTGGCGCTCTTTGAACCATACGAGGCGGCTGGCGCTTTGGATGTGCCGCAGGGCGATGAATTCAACCCACCGCTGTGGGAGCTCGGGCATATCGGCTGGTTTCAGCAATGGTGGATCGGGCGCAATCAACAGAGGCCTTTAGGTGCAGCTTGCGATCCTGAGCATCCGCGCTTGCCTTGCCCGCATTTGCAGGCCGCTTGCCATGGCGACGATTGGTACAACAGCTCCACCGTTCACCACGCTAGGCGCTGGGAGCTTCCTTTGCTGGGCTCGCAAGCCGCAAAAGATTATCTGCAAGCCACGCTCGCGCAAACTTTGCAAGCATTAGGCCAAGCAGGCCGGAGCGATGATGATTTGTATTTCTATCGTCTCGTGCTGTTGCATGAAGCAATGCACATCGAAGCAGCGGTCTACATGGCGCAGGCGCTAGAACAGCCCATCAAGATGCCCGAGAGCATTGCTATTCATTCAATAGCGCCTCGCGCAGATTCTATGCCGGCGATCAGCCATTTATCCTTTAAAAATACCGTTTGGAAGCTGGGATCACCCGCCACGGGCTTTTCGTTTGACAACGAGCTGGCTGGCCTGCGGCTGAGCCTGCCAGCCTTTGAGATCGACGCGCAGACGGTGCGTTGGGCGCAGTATTTGGCCTTTGTGGAAGCCACAGGCTGCCTATTGCCGCGCTATGTGCGCAAAGCTCCGAATGGCTATGAAAGCTTACATTTTGGCCAGTGGCAAGCTTTAAACATGCAAGATAACGCCGTGCATCTGAGCTGGCACGATGCGCAGGCCTATTGCCTCTGGGCAGGCCGCAGGCTGCCAACTGAAGCCGAATGGGAATGCGCTGCGATGAGCGCACAAGGCTTTGCTTGGGGGCAGGTCTGGGAATGGACTTCCAGCGATTTTCAGCCCTACGATGGCTTCCAGGCGCATCCCTATCGAGATTACTCCCAGCCTTGGTTTGGTAGCCGAAAAGTGCTGCGCGGCGCATGCGCGGCCACACTGCCGATCATGGCGCATGCCAAATACCGAAACTACTTCACCCCTGATCGCACCGATATCTACGCAGGTTTCCGCACTTGCTCAAAGTGATTTCGCCAAACGCAGCCCGGTGAACTGCCAACGTGCATCGGTCGGGAAAAAATTGCGATAGCTGGCGCGGATGTGGCTGCGCGGTGTGGCGCATGAGCCGCCGCGAAGCACGTATTGATTCACCATGAATTTGCCGTTGTATTCGCCCACCACGCCTTCCCAAGGCTGATAGCCGGGATAAGCGCTGTAGCTCGATGCCGTCCATTGCCAGACATCGCCCATCAGTTGCATCAGGCCATCGCGCGGCTTGGCCACCGGCATCGGGTGCAGGGCGCGCGTTTCCACGAAATTGCCGTGGGCGATAGATTCGTTTTCTTGGAGCAAAGCCGCCGCTTCCCATTCACCCTCGGTGGGCAGGCGCGCGCCACGCCAAGCGGGATCGCTGGCTGACTTCCACCGCGCATAGGCATCGGCTTCAAAGTAACTGATGTGAACGATGGGTGTGTGCGGATCAATCGGCACGCGGCCATGCAGGGTGAAATTCGTCCAATCCCCGCTCTCATCTTGCTGCCAATACATCGGTGCTTCGATGCCCTGCGCACACACCCAATCCCAGCCGGCAGACAGCCACCATTGCGGATCGCGATAAGCACCGGCATTCACAAACTCCAGCCATTCACCATGCGTGACCAAGCGATTCATCAGCGCATAGGGCGCGAGGTATTGCTGATGGCGCGGTGTTTCGTTGTCAAACGCAAAGCCAGTGCCTTCGTGGCCAATGCTCTGCAAACCGCCGCTTTGATGCACCCATTGCGCTGGCATAGCTGCGACGCTGGCCAGCGGCCAAGCCTTGGCGTACACCGGCTGCAAAGCCGAGCAAGAGAGCAGATGCTTCACATCGGTAAGCAGGAGCTCTTGATGCTGCTGTTCGTGATGGATGCCGAGCTCGATCAACTGATCAATTTGCGCATCATGCGGCTCAGAAAGTAGAGCGCAAATGCGCTCTTCCACATTCGCGCGCCAGAGCTTGACTTCTTCCAGAGTAGGCCGGGTGAGCAAGCCGCGCTGTGGGCGAGGGTGCTTGTCGCCCACAGCGTTGTAGTAGCTGTTGAACAGCACGCGAAACGCTGCATTGAAAGGCGCAAAGCCACTCTCATAGCGCTCCAAAATAAAGGTCTCAAAAAACCAAGTGACATGCGCCAAATGCCATTTCACGGGCGAGGCATCGGGCATGGATTGGGCTTGGCAGTCTTCAGCGCTCAGCGGCGCGGCGAGCGCAAGCGTTTGCGAGCGGACATTTAAGAAGCGCTGAGCCAAAGCGTTGGTGACAGAGACGCTTGCGTGTTGATGGATGCTGTGCTTCATGGTTTACCTCCGGATACCGTTGGCCACATAGCCCATGCCGAATTGCGTGGTCTCCATCCTAAACGAGTCGCAATAAGTTTGCACGATGTCCCACGGAGCCCACAAGTCAGAGGCTTTGGCGTTGTAAGGGCGATTTTTCATCCACGCGAGGATATTGAGCGGCCCCGTCCACCAAGGAAAGAATTTCATGCCCGCCATGGCTACGCGCGCACCGGGGCGCACTTGGCGCATGATGTTGGCAATGGCCTCTGGTGTGCGCGAAACATCATGCACATAGTTAAACAACACAGCATCGGCGAGTTGCGGCAGTTGCACGGTTTCTCCGGCTGCGCAAGTGTGCCAAACATGATGCCACTCAGCGCGTTGCTTGCGCTGCTCAGCCTGCTCAAACATCTCTGGGCTTTGCTCAAAGGCCAGCAGCTTGCCTTGCTCGCCCACACCTTTGAGCAGCAACTCATAGCTGAGGCCCGTGCCCGAGCCCACATCGAGCACGCATTGGCCGGGGCGCAATTGCAATAAATTGATCGTGCGCTGCCGTAAGGGCATGGTGTATTCGGCCGACGCATCATAGTGGGCAGCTGCTTTGCGGTATTTCTCAATTGAAATGACGTTATCGGTATGATCCATACAAACTCTTGCTCGCTTATTTCCCGTCAGTCACACACCATGCTCAAAGTCTTACAGGCCTTCACACCGACCATTTCACAGGCGTGGATGCTGCTATCGGTTGCCATCGCGCTGGAGGTGGCGGGCACGACATGTATGAAGCTTTCTCATGGTTTCACGAATCTCGTGCCCTCGGTGGCAATGTTTGCCTTCTACGGCATGGCCTTCGCTTGTAATACGTTTGCCACCAAGACATTGGATTTAAGTATCACCTATGCTGTGTGGAGCGGCGTGGGCACGATTGCAACAGCATGCATCGGGATTTTTTACTTCAAAGAAGCCGCCACAACGCTCAAACTGGTGAGCATTTCATTCATTGTGATGGGTGTGTTTGGCCTGCATGCGGCTTCGCGCCAGCAGCTCGCTGCTGCTGAAGCTCAATTGGTTAAGCCAGCACAGCCTTGATCTTTGCTTCTTGCGCTAGTGTGAAGGCATAGCCCTGCGCAATCGTGCGCTCGCGGAATTCACGGCTGGCGTTCACCCAATAGCTCATGTCGGGATGCAAGGTGAGATCTGCAAAATGCGCATCGGCCACCGTCAGAGTGCGTTTGCGCAAATCACTGTCACGAAAGCGCTCCGCACCGGGCGGCGCTTTGGCTTCGTTGGCTGATGCATCTAGCGCGAGCACGCGCAGTTGCTGCCCATTGTTTGCACCATTGAGCCCAATGGCCAATTGCTTGGCCAGCCGCACTGGCAGCGGCATCACCAAATCGGCATCCACATACTGCATACCGCGAATGCGCACCGGCGTAAACATGCCCTCAATCGCGCAACTGGCTTGCACCGCCACGCCCGCATCGCCATGGTTGAGCAGCAAGCTTTTGCGCGATTCCCGCTCCACCACGGCGGCTGCAAAAGCAATCGGTAGCTTATGCATCTCGCAGGTGCCACAGCGCTGGGTGAGCTCGCGGTTGACGATACCTGCCAGAGGCGTGCCGGCGAATTTGCCATCGCCCGTGAGCGCGAGTCGCCCCATGTCCGTCACGCCGAGGCTCAGCGACATCTCTTCCAGCTCTTTGGCCTTCACGCCGCCCGCATAGAGCGCGCCAATGAGCGCGCCCACTGAGCCGCCCACGATCAAATCGGGCTTGGCACCGATTTCTTCCAACGCCTTGAGCACGCCCACATGCACAAAACCACGCGGCCCGCCGGATGAGAGAACCCAAATGTTACGGATGGGCTTGTCTCGCGCAGTCACGAGTTGCTTCGGCGCATCGTCTCCGCTGTGGTTGTAATCGGGATTGATTGAGCAGCCAGCCAGAGCGAAACCTGCGCTGAGCACGGCTGTGCGGCGGGAGATTGTGCTGGTGTATGCCGAAAATTGCATTGCTGAATAGTATCAAGCAACAGAAGCCCGAGCCCAATGTACGGAAAACCAATCTTTGGCATCCGTGTAGCTCTTGGGCGCGGCAAAGCCTGCCGATTGGAGCAACTCGGCAAAGCCGGGCAAAGTCCATTTGTAGGAGTTCTCCGTATGAATATCTTCGCCGCGCTTAAACGCTCTTGAATGCCCCGGCCATTGCACAGTCACGTCGCGCTTAGCCTGCAAGTGCATCTCAATGCGCGAGAGCTTGGCATCAAAAAACGCGATGTGCTGCCAGTCTTGCGGGGCGAAATCGCTACCGATCAGGTTGTTGATGTTGAGCAGCATGTTGAGGTTAAAAGATGCCGTCACGCCGAGCGCATCATCATAAGCGGGCTCCAAAATCTCGCTGGGCTTGACCAAATCCACGCCAATCAAGAGGCCACCACCCGCGCCGCCCGTGGCGCAGAGCGCATGCGCCCGCGAGAGCAGGGCACGCGCCTCATCCGGCGCGAAATTGCCGATGCTCGATCCGGGGTAAAACACCACAACTGGCCGGCCAGAGATTTGCGCCATCAGCTCAGGCGGCAGCGCCAGCGAAGAAGAAAAATCCAAGCCCACGCCGCTCATGCGAATCTGCGGATGCTCGCGCTGCAGCCTTTGCACCGTATGGCGCAGGTATTCCACGGAAATATCCACGGGGATGTAGTGCGCAATCTGCAAAGCCTCAAACAGCCTAGCCGCCTTCTCGCAGCTGCCCGCGCCCAGATCAATCAGCGCTGCGCCTTTGGGGATCTGCTGCGCGATTTGGGGCAGCTGCTGCGCCAGAATAGCGCCTTCGGTGCGCGTGGGGTAATACTCGGGCAGCTCCGTGATGGCATCAAAAAGACGCGAGCCCAGTGCGTCATACAGGTATTTCGGGGAAACCGTGGCTTGGGGCAGTAGCAAGCCTTCGGTGAGTTCGGAACGTATGGCGGCTTGTTGGGCGGGGCTGTTAGCGTTGTGGAGCTGGTAAAACTGAGGTGTTGTCATGTATGGATGTCGGTGAAAGCAAGCTTATCTTACGCAAATCATTGGCATTTGGATGCCATCGCATGCCCTGCCTGCAAAAACTGTGGTTTCGCGGTGTAATAACGGGCTGTCTGTGTTCGACAGACTTGTGTTTCGTTCACCCTTCATTCCCAGGAGTTTTTCCATGATTGATTTTTCACCTTCTCGCACCTTCAAATGCCTGATGACCTGCGCCATCCTCACTTTTGGCGCCATAAGTCACGCGCAACAGGTCTTTCGCGTCACCACGATTCCTGAGGAAGCTGCCACCGAGCAGACGCGCAAGTTCACGCCGATTGCGAATTATTTGGAAAAGAAACTGGGAATGAAGGTCGAGTTCACACCCGTGACCGACTATCCAGCCGCTGTGGAAGCGCTGGTGAACAAACGGGTGGATTTGGTGTGGTTTGGCGGTTTCACGCATACACAAGCGCAACTACGTTCTGGTGGCAAAATTATTCCAATTGCACAGCGCGAAGAAGATACGCGTTTTCAATCGGTATTCATCGCCAAAACGGATTCGGGCATCAAAGCACTCGCTGATCTCAAAGGCAAAGAGTTTTCCTTTGGATCACAAAGCTCTACGAGTGGTCACTTAATGCCAAGAAATTACCTGATGGAAGCCAAGATTGATCCTGAAAAAGACTTCAAGCGGACGGCCTACAGCGGCGCACATGACGCCACAATTGCTTCTGTGGTTAGTGGTCGCGTGGCTGCTGCAGCTTTAGACATCACCGTGTGGAAGAAATTCGTATCTGAAAATAAAGTTGATACGAAAGCTGTAGACGTCTTCTTTACAACACCAACGTACTTTAACTACAACTGGAGTGTGCATGCTGATATGCCTGTAGCAATGCGCGAGCGTCTCACAAAAGCCATACTGGATATCAGCATGGATACGGCTGAGGGCAAAGAAATTCTGACCTTGGCCCGTGGCACTCGCTACATCCCAACCAAAGCAGAGAACTACAAGCCTTTTGAGGCAGTGGCAAAAAGCTTGGGTTTGATGTAATAGTGCATACTCGAAAAGCGCTACAGCCTAGCTGTCGCGCTTTTGTTGAATTTTTAGGCTCTCGCTTTGCAACTACAACTCCAAAACCTAAGCGCTCGCCACCCGGCAGCACGAGACGATTCTGTTCCAGCATTGCGCGGCGCGAACTTGAGCTTGCAAGCTGGCGAGCAAATCGCTGTGATCGGGCCTTCTGGCGCTGGCAAGACGACTTTGCTTCACGCCGTGGCCTGCGCGTTGAAGCCAGCCAGTGGCGATCTGCTGATTGGCGATAGCAACCCCTGGGCGTTGCCCCGCACAGAATTGCAAAAGCTCCGTGGTGAGCTGTTCCTCGCGCCGCAAGTGCCGCCGTTGCCGCCACGTCAAAGAGTCGTCACAGCCGTTCTTGCTGGCCGTTTGCCGCAAATGAGCTTG
Organism: Comamonadaceae bacterium; assembly: GCA_013297925.1. GTDB lineage: Bacteria > Pseudomonadota > Gammaproteobacteria > Burkholderiales > Burkholderiaceae_C > JANMDU01. The sequence goes on along the minus strand of JAAFJC010000034.1, from coordinate 25,210 downwards.
GCGCAGAGCTTGCGCTCATTGTTTTATCCGAGCCACATTCCCGCCGCGCATGAGGCTTTGAAAGCTTTTGATCTCGATGAAAAGATTTTTGAGCGCGTAGATCGCCTCTCCGGCGGCGAGCGCCAGCGGGTGGGCTTAGCGCGCTTGCTCGCGTCAACTGCCAAGCTCTGGCTGGTCGATGAGCCTTTGTCTGCGCTCGATCCTACGCGTGCCACACAAGCGCTCGAAGTGCTCACGCGCGAGGCCAAAGCGCGCGGCGCTACGCTGGTTTGCACGCTTCATCAAGTCGAGCGTGCATTAGAAGCCTTTCCGCGCATTTTGGGGTTGCGTGATGGTGAAGTGGTTTTTGATTTGCCTTCTGCGCAAGTTACCCAAGACAAGCTCAAAGCGCTGTATGCCCAGCACGAAGAAGAGCTCTTCGGCGCAGCGCCTGTGAACGAATTTCCGGAGCAAAACCCTTTGCCCGGCCAACCCGCTGTGATGCATTGCCGATAGATGATTCCAAGTGTTCATCCAATTAATCCGTTCGCCCTGAGCCTGTCGAAGGGCTGCGCGTACTTCGACAAGCTCAGTACGAACGGATAATTCTCTATGCAAATTGCTCATCCTTCACCCGCGCAGCGCGATCCTGCTTGGCAAGGTCGCGTGTTCTGGAGCTTGGCTGCTTTGCTGCTGCTTTGGCCGCTGCTGGTCACTACAGAATTTAAGCCTTGGCTGCTCTGGCATGCTGAGAGCCGCAAGGTCATGGGCAATTTCCTCGCTGAGTTTTTCCCGCCTGCGCATGACAAGGAATTTTTGATTTTGGTGGCCAAAGAAACTTGGCGCACCGTGGCCGTGGCCACTGCGGGCATCGCGCTCGCTTTGCTGATGGCCATTCCGCTCACGCTGCTGGGCACATCGGCGCTGTCTGTGTCCGCACTCTCCGGCAAGATGGCGTTTTTGCCGAGCATCGTTCGTCAAGCGATTCGCTGGCTGCTGATCATCTTGCGCAGCGTGCCAGAGCTCGTGTGGGCGCTCGTGTTTGTGCGCGTGGTGGGCCTGGGGCCGACGGCGGGCGTGCTCGCGATTGCGCTCACCTATGCTGGCATGCTCGGCAAGGTATATACCGAAATTTTAGAAAGCGGCGAGGCGCATGCCACGCAATCGCTGATGCGCAACGGAGGAGGGCGCTTGCAATCCTTCTTCTATGGCCTGCTGCCGCAAAACGCCGCCGAGCTCACGAGCTACACGGTCTATCGCTGGGAATGCGCGATCCGCTCAAGCGCCGTGCTTGGCTTCGTGGGTGCGGGTGGCCTCGGGCAGCAGCTCGATAACTCGATGAAGATGTTCAAAGGCAGCGAAGTGGCCACGCTGCTCATCGTCTTCATGTTGCTCGTGTGGCTGGCAGATAAGGCGAGCTCGTGGCTCCGCAAGGAGCTGGGATGAATTCCTTTCCTAAAGACGCAGCCAACGAGGTTTATAAATTGCCTCCCAAGCTTTTCGATGCGCGCTGCAAAGCCTGCTGGTTCGTCTTCGGTTTGATCGTTTTAACGATTGCCAGCTTCTGGACTTTGAATCTCCAATGGGCAGAGCTCTTCAGCTTGCAGTCTGCCTCTCTGATGGGCAAATTCATCGGCGAGCTGCTCACGCCAGATTTTTCTTCCCGCTTCATTGCCAAGCTCTGGACGGCATCGCTAGAAACGCTCGCGATGTCTCTACTTGGCACCATCATCGCCGCCATCCTCGGCCTGCTGCTAGCGCTCCCAGCGAGCAAAACGCATGAAGGCGACAAAGCCTATTTCAAAGGCCCAGCCCGCTTGCTACTCAATGCCCTTCGCAGCATCCCAGAGCTGGTGTGGGCAGCGCTCCTGCTGATCGCCGCAGGCCTAGGCCCCTTCGCAGGCACTCTTGCTCTAGGCCTGCACACCGCCGGCGTGTTAGGCCGCCTGTTCGCCGAAAGCATAGAAAACGCTCCCCCCGCAGCCGCCTTCGCTTTACGAGCCCGAGGCGTGAGCGAAGCCCGCATCTTTTGGTATGCCACGCTCCCCCAAATCATCCCCCAGCTCATGAGCTACACCCTCTACCGTTGGGAAAACAACATCCGCGCCGCAGCCGTCCTAGGTGTGGTCGGCGGCGGCGGCCTCGGCCAAATGCTCGCCTTCCACATGGGCCTGTTCCAAATGAGCAAAACCTCCACCATCCTCATCGCCATGCTGGCTTTGGTGGCTTTGGTGGATGCGCTGAGCTATCTGGCTCGCCGATGGATGCAGCGGTAGTTTTTAGATCGAAATCGCTCAGTCGCTGGCATAAATATTGCGCGGAGTGCTATTGAATACGTAGCAAAAACTGGGGTCAAATCACATTTCAGGACGACGCTCTTGCCGAAGCGAATTCAAACTCATACGAAATTGTGCTCTGACCCCAGTTTTCGCGGTGCGTGCCAATCACTACGTTTCAGCTATAGCATCTGCGAGCAACTGTTAGTGAGCCACTCCCCACGCCAGTGGCCTAGCGTGGGGAGGTCGTTTCGTCAACTTTTCGAAGCTTAAGAGAGCAAGTGGTATTTAAACGCCATAGCGCTTATTGCCGCCGCTGGTAATACAGTAACGACCACCACGAGGGCCTATGCAAACTTGGCGAGAACTGCATGGGCAACCGGAGCTGGCAGTGTTTGTGCGCTTGGATTGCGTTGCATCCTGCTGCTTAGATACTGCGCTACTTTGAGACGCTGAGGTTGATTTTTTTTGCGACTTAACACTTGCCGGGCAAATTGAAGAGTCAGAGAGTTGGTTTCTTTCGACCCAATAAAGCTTAGTACCAATTCGAACTTGACTCCATTGTCTTTCATTGCTGACAACCGGATACACCGAGCCAGCTTTTATCGATTCAACTTTTTTAGGAAGTTTGTCCTGAGTTTGTGGAGCAATAGAGTAAACAGGAGCGTTTGATAGTGCGCACAGGTCTTTTGCCTGGGTTAATGTAGAAATCAAGAAAAGCAATAAGACAAAGATTATTCGATACATGTGTGTGCTTTATTATGTTTATTGCTTAGTTCAATATACAGCCATAAATAGTAGTTGTCTACTGCAATAGAGCGTTACGACTGCCCACGGTAGGCCGCTGGTACAAAAAGTGGCGCGCTAACAGTCGCGTGCATGCCGTACTGGCTGTAATTGATGTCATTCGCACGCACCGCGAAAACTGGGGTCAGAGCACAATTTCGTATGAGTTTGAATTCGCTCCGGGTAGATCACTCTCCTGAATTGTGATCTGACCCCAGTTTTTGCTCGATCCTAGATGCTGTCAATCAAAATGGCCCATCGCCGGCATAAAACCTGCACAGAATGCTACTAAATCAATAGTGATCATTTCTTAGCCGCAGCCACAGCCGCTGCCAGCTCTGCGCCAGATTTGTAATGCGGCACGCGGAAGACGAGGCGTTTGCTGCGTTGCCAGAAGCTGTTGGAGCCGCTGACTTCTTCTGCCCAGTATTTGTCGGCGAGTTTGGTGTTGGCAGGCACATCGAGCAAGAAGCCGTCGCGCGAACCTGCACCGCCGAAGATGTAGAGCTTGCCGTCGATCATGCGCCAAGTGTCTGCATCGCCGCCCCAGGGGATGCCGTAGACGATGCCGTTAGCGCAGTAGCCGCCGTACTGGGGCTGGTATTTGGTGGGCTCTTTGTCAAACAGAGCTTTGTGTTCGGCGCTGGTGAATTGGAAGGTGACGCCCTCATAGACGCTGGTGAATTGGGGCGATCCCATGGCATGCTTGTTCTGCGTGAAATAAGCGACCACATCATGGCCTTTGAGCATTACGCTGCTCTTGCCTTCGACGACGTGCGCGTTCACCGGGGTGAGCTTGCCACCGGGGTTTTGCGCTGTGATGGCGGCGCAGCCACCCAAGGTGAGCGCGAGGGTGATGGCGCATGTGGTGAGGAGATGGCGTGATGTGAGTTTCATGATGCTGCTGATTTTAAGAAGTGCGTAGAGAGTTTGGAAACCCTGCAATGGTGGGAAGTTCCTCGGCCAGCTCGGAAGCGTAGGGGGCGAGCCAATGCAGGATACCACTGGCCCTCTGGCAGCGCTCTTGCAGATCATGCGGATCGCGGCCACTGAGGTGCAAGATGCCATAGCGGTAGCTGCCCAGCCATTTGAAATCTCGCGCCAGCGAATGGCCAGCTTTGGGAAATTGCAGCAGCAGATGATCGGGGAATTGGGCTTGAAGCTGCGCCATTTGCGCGGCTTGCGGCATGGCGGGGATGCGTTGGGGCAAATGGCTGGCGCGATCATCAAACACGCGATAAACGAAGCTCGATGCTGCGCCTGCGGCGCTTTTGCTTCTTGGCAGCGCCCAAGGATCGCGGCCATGGGCGAGCTCTAGCGCCATGGCATGAAGATTGATGCCATCCACGCGCAGGTACAAATCTGAAAACTGCGAGGCCATGCGCGGATTGAATTCAATCACTTTGAGCGTTTGCGTGGCCGAATCGTAGAAAAATTCCATGTTGAACATGCCGTGGGTGAAGCCCACAGCGTTCAAGAATTTCTTGGCCACATCCAAAGCTTGGGTTTGCGCGGCTTGCGGCAAACGCGAAGGATAGTCAAAGCGCATGAAGGCTTGCGTGCCGGGATACATGATGCTATCGACCACGCCGAGCGGCTTAATCTCGCCATTGAATGCCACGCCATCTAAGCTGTATTGAGAGCCTCGCACGGGCTCTTCCAAGAGCATGCTGTGCGCTGTGCCAGCTTCGGGCAAGAGCCGCTCGCAGACCTCTTCAAACGGCCGCACCAAATGCTTGATCACCCACAGCTCGTACGCACCAAAGCGCGTGAAGGCTTGCAACTCATCGCGTGAGCGCACCACTTGCGCGAGCACGGAGAAAGCGGCTTTGACGGGTTTGACGAAGGCTGGGTAATGCAAACCCTGCGGCACATCTTCGCCATAGGCGCAGGGCAGGCGGGTGTATTTCAGATTGGCTTCGGGTGCTACTTGGTCGAGAATCTGTCGCGCATACAGCTTGTGTTGGCAGGCAAGCACCGCTTTAGAAGGTGTGCCCGGCCATCCCATTTTTTCGGCGAGCAATGCAGCGGCTAGCGCGCCAAACTGCTCATGCTGGGAGCTCACGGCTTGCCAGCCTTGGCTTTTTGCCTGCTTGGCGAGCTTGTTCACAAAGCGATCCATGCTAAAAAACGGCAGGTTCGCATTGCTGGGGAAGCTGAAAAGATCAAAGCCGCGCGTGTCGAAGGCATGGCCTTGGGATTGCAAAGCTTGGGTGGCTGTGGCATCCCAGTCGTAGTTGAACAGCAGCAGGGTTTTGGGCATCTTGGGCTCTTGGTACTTCTCACTCTTGGCGGTTGGTCGCCCTCCGCTCAGGATTCTTACAAAATTTCTGGCGATACACCAGATACGCAACCCTAATGCGTTTGGATTCGTTGTGATTCGGGTTTATTGCGCTGGCGTTGATAGCTGCACGTCACCCACATAGCCCATGCTGCTGCCCTGAGTGTTGTCCGCATCTGCTCCAATAAGTATAGCGCTCAGCGCAGGTACTGTGCCGGCTTCCTGCCCAAAAGCCTTTAAAAAGTCTGCATAAATGTTGCGTTCTTTGCTTTGCCATGTTTTGAGTGGCGTGCCCTCATTGGCCAGCACGATGAAGCGCACGCGGGCTGTGAACAGGCTGGCTTGCTCATAGCCGATGGCTTCTTTGCCGCCCCAGATATAGCAGAGCGTGGCCGTAGGGATTTTTTCTTTGGAGAGCAGCTGCGCGAATTTGAACAGCGCACGCTCGCCATCAGGAATCTTGTCTGCCGACATATCGAAGCTCAGGCAAACTTTGAGCGCGCTGTCTTCCGTGGCTTTGGCGTGGATATCGGTTTTGCTCAGAGGTTGATCAAGCCGCCATTTCCAGCGCAAGATGCTGCTGGGCTTCACGGCCTCATTCACAGGATGCACCAAGCTCCCCCAGGATTTATCAGCCTTCACGCGCAGCACATGCGCGCCATCAAGATCGACTAACTCAAACTGAGAAATCGGCTTGGCATAGCGCTCTGGAAGCCCCACCACTTGCCAAGGAGCGGGCGGCTGGCTACCGGGGGTGGTTGAGAAGGCCGACAAACCCGCAGCCCATGCACTCACGCTAAAAAGCGCGAATGCGATGGAGCTAAACAGTTTGATCATCGGCCTGTGTCGTTCAAGCTCCAATCGTAATCGAGATGAGCAATCGAAACGCTCTTGGCCTTGATCTGGTTACGCGCTGTTTCATCAGTTGTGAGGACATCCGCATACTTGGCAAACACGTCTTCCAGCTTGGCAAAGCCTTTGTTGCCTTTCTCGAAATCTTCTTTGAACCATTTGAAGATATTGGAGACTTGCAGCTTGCCGCCTTCATAGCGATTGCGGGTGCGATCACCCAAGAAGCGGCGCATGCCGTCTTCCAGCATGGCATCCATCTTGGTTGCCGTGAAAGCCTCGGGGTAAAGCGCAGGGCAGCCGATGCTGGCGCAGTTCACAGCCACATGCACGCGAGGCTCGGCGTATTTGGGGCGCAGTTGCTCATGCTCGATCCAATCCAGACTGTGCTTAGCTCCGAGCAAGGTAAAGAACTCGTTTCTCCAGGGGCCACGATTGAAGCTGCCGAGCTCTTTGATGGATTTGAGATCGGGGTACTTGCTGAGAATGATCTCGATGGTGAAGGCGTTGTAGGCATTGATCAGAAAGGCCATTTGCTGGTCTTTGCTGAAGCCGTTGAACTGCGCTTGGGTAACGGCCGAGAAGCCTTCGAGCACCTTGGTGAGCTCGGCGCGGTCTGCGGCAAAGCCTTTGTAATTGGCACGGCTTTGCTTGTTGTCGGGCAACCAGCGCACATGCTTCTTTAAAAGCGCTTCCCAAGAAGCGTAATTGTGATCAAATGTTTGAGCAAATACGGGGGTAGCCGGCAAGAATACTGCGCCGAGTGCTACGGAAATAATAGTACGGCGAGAGGTACTGAAGGATAGCTTGTTTTGTTTCATGATCTTCTCCAAGTGTGATATTTTTTGAGCCATTCGAGCACTTTCAGGGGCTGGTGAGCGCGCTTCCATTCGCCAGCCGCATACTTGTTGGCCTCGGATAGAGTGGGGTAGGTGTGGATGGTTCCGAGAATTTTGTTGAGCCCCAGGCCATGCTTCATGGCGAGCACGTATTCCGCCAGCAAATCGCCTGCATGCACACCCACAATCGTCACGCCCAAAATCTTGTCTTTGCCAGGCACGGTGAGCACTTTGACGAAGCCATGCGCTTCGCTATCGGCAATCGCGCGATCCAGATCGTCGATGCCGTATTTCGTGACTTCATAAGCGATGCCTGCTGCTTTGGCTTCAATTTCATTGAGCCCTACGCGAGCCACTTCGGGATCAATAAAAGTGGCAGCGGGCACAATGGAGTAATCCACCTTGAATTTCTTGAACGTGCCAAACAGCGCGTTGACAGCTGCATACCAAGCCTGATGTGCTGCCATATGGGTGAACTGGTAAGGCCCTGCCACATCGCCCGCTGCAAAGATATTGGGGTAGAGCGTCTCGAGGTATTCGTTGGTGTCCACCGTGCGGCTGGTGGGCACGCCGATGTCTTCCAAGCCAAAGCCCTTCAGGCGTGCCGAGCGGCCTACGGCGCAAATGATTTGATCAAACTCAAGGCGTTTCTCAGAGCCTTGGTGCTCCACGATCAGCGTTTTGATGCCGCCAGTTGCTTCAAAGCGAAGCGCTTTGTGATTGCACAAAATATCCACGCCATCGCTGCGCATCGAATCCATCGCATGCTGGGAGACTTCTTCGTCTTCGCGAATCAAAATGCGCGGCGCCATTTCCACCTGCGTGACTTTGCTGCCCAGCCGCGCAAACGCTTGCGCGAGCTCCGAGCCAATCGGCCCACCGCCGAGCACGACCAAGCGTGGTGGCACAACATCTAGCTGAGCAAAAGTCTCCCAAAGCGTATCGCTTGTCACGTAGCCTACATCTTCAATCCCCGGCAGCGGCGGCACAATCGGGCGCGCGCCGGTAGCGATCACGATGCTGCGGGTGGTGAGCACTTTTTTGCTTCCATCGTTCATTGCAATTTCTACAGTCCAAGGATTGACGATCTTCGCGTAGCCAGCCAAGCATTCCACGCCGAGGCTGGTATAGCGCTCCATCGAATCATGCGGCTCAATGGCGGCGATGATGTCATGTACGCGCTGCATCACGGCTTTGAAGCTGAATGTGGGCTGCGCATCTTTCAAGCCGTAGTTGCTCGCATGGCGCATTTGGTGGGCGAGCTTGGCGGATTTGATGATGGCCTTGCTTGGCACGCAGCCATAGTTCAAGCAGTCTCCGCCCATTTTGTGAGATTCAACGAGCGTGACTTTGGCTTTCACAGCCGCAGCAATATAGCTTGAGACCAAACCACCCGCGCCGCCGCCAATCACCACCATATTGCGGTCAAAGCTCTTAGGCTTGAGGTGATTCCACTTGGCATACACCTTGCGCTTTTTGATGCCTTCAATGATCTTCTTGGCAATGATCGGGAAGATGCCCAGCAGCACGAAAGAGCCCAGCAAACCGGGGGAGAGGATACCCTTGAGCGAATCAATCTTGGCGAGCTGCGTGCCCGCGTTCACGAATACCGCTGTGCCCAGCAGCATGCCGAGCTGGCTGACCCAGAAAAACGTCCAAGTCTTCATCTTCGTCAAGCCCATCAGCAGGTTGATCACGAAGAAGGGCACGAGGGGCACGAGACGCAGGGTGAAGAGATAAAACGCGCCTTCCTTCTCCACGCCCTTGTTGATCTCGGCCATGCGCGAGCCGAATTTCTTTTGCACCGATTCACCCAAGGCGAAGCGGGCGGCGAGGAAGGCAAGCGTTGCGCCAATCGTGGAGGCGAATGACACCACGATCAAGCCCACCACTAGGCCGAAGATCGCACCGCCAGCCAGCGTCATGATCGCCGCGCCGGGAAGCGACAGAGCTGTGACGGCCACGTAAATCGCAAAGAAGCTGCCGATCACCAATGCGGGCTTTTGGGTGTACAGCTCGCCAAACTGCGCTTGGCTTTGTTTAAGAAAGGGTAATGAAAAATACTTTTCAAGCCCTAGTGCAAAGAAGGCGATGATGGCTGCAATCAGCGCCACGATCAGGATGAGTTTGCTTTTATTCATTGAGTCCTCGTTATGTGTGAGTTACGCATCAGAGCGCAACTTAGATGCAGCTATGAGTCTGCATGAATGGCTCAATTCTTACCGCAATGACAGCAGAAGTGTGAAAAATTTACTTTTTTAGCGTCTGATACCCACCCACGATGCGCGTAAAAGTGGTGATTGCGCAGAGGAAGGCAAAAGCATAGGCGAGCTGAGGAAACCAGCGCGGCCAGATGCACATCGCGATGAAGATGATCAAGGTTTCCGTGGCTTCGGCCAGCCCGCCAAGAAAGTAAAACGACTTATCGGGATATTCCATGCTCGTGATGCCGCGCTTGGCAGCGAGCGCGGCAAAGGCCAAAAAACTCGATGTCGTGCCGACAAAGCTCATCAGCAGCACGGCGGCAGGCAGGGCATTTGTTTTAGGTGCAGCAAAGGCAAAAGCGAGCACGATGCCTGCGTAAAACAGAAAATCCAAAGCAATATCCAAAAAACCGCCCGCATCGGTAGCTTCTGTTTGCCGCGCCACTGCACCATCGAGCGCATCACACAATCTAGACACTAATATGAGAATTGCCGCCATGAAATATGCGCGGAGTGCTATGCAAATCATAGCGATGATGCCGATGGCGAAGGCGGAGAGCGTGATGTGATTAGCGCGCAGACCCAGCTTCACCAAGCTGCGGGCGAGTGCATCCACGGCAGGTCGGATCAACGGGGTGATGTGGCGGTCAAGCATGTGCGACAGGATCGATAGAATGCGCCGATGTTACAGACAAAAGCCCATCCCGAAGACCAACTACAAGATATCTTAGATCGCATTGCCGAGCAAGCGCATGCGCTGTATGGGCAGGGCAAAGTGGCCTCCTATATTCCGGCGCTAGCGCAGGTGCAGCCGCGTCAGTTTGGCATCGCCATTGCGCTGGTAGATGGCTCTTGCGTGTCTGCGGGTAGTGCGGGTACGCCTTTTTCCATTCAGAGTATTTCCAAGCTGTTCACCTTCGTGCTAGCGCTCAAGCTGATGGGTGATGATGTGTGGCGGCGCGTAGGGCGCGAGCCTTCTGGGGCGGCATTCAATTCCATGGTGCAGCTCGAAACGGAAAAAGGCATACCCCGCAATCCCTTCATCAATGCAGGTGCCTTGGTGATCACGGATATGCTGACGACGCGATATGCGCATTTAGATATTGCCCTGCTTGGCGCACTGCGCCGCCTGAGCGACAGCCCCGATTTGAATTGGGATATGCAAACCGCCAAATCCGAGCGCGATACGGCACATCGCAACATGGCCCTGGCCTATTTCATGAAGAGCTATGGCAATTTTGTGAATGAACCGGAACTCGTGCTTGATAACTATTGCCGTCAATGTGCGATTGAGATGAGCTGCGCACAATTGGCGCAGGCCACGATGTTTTTAGCCAATGGCGGACGGGATATCGGAGGCATGCAGGAGCAATTCTTGAGTGCTGATGCGGCGCGCCGCGTGAATGCGCTGCTGCTCACCTGTGGCGCCTACGATGCTGCGGGCGATTTTGCTTACCGTATTGGCTTGCCAATCAAGACGGGTGTGGGCGGCGGAATTGTGGCCATCGTGCCTGGCGTGGGCACGGTGGCGGTCTGGGGGCCTGAACTGGATGCCAAAGGCAATTCAGTGCTGGGGGCGTTTGCGCTGGAGCGGCTCGTGCAAGAAACGGGCTGGAGCCATGACTAGCTCCTTGAAGAGCTTACTGAATCAAGGCCTGAGCAAATTCCTTGGCGTCAAAAGTCTCTAAGTCTTCCAACTTTTCGCCCACACCGATGAAATACACGGCTACGGGCTTGAGCTCTGGCTGCTTCTCGGCACGCTCGCGTGCCCAGAGCGCAACGGCAGCGAGCACGCCGCCTTTGGCTGTGCCATCAAGCTTGGTGATGATCAGGCCGGTGAGCTGCAAAGATTGATCGAAGGCTTTGACTTGGGCGAGGGCGTTTTGCCCGGTGTTGCCGTCAATCACGAGCAGGGTCTCATGCGGCGCGCTGGCATCGGCCTTGGTGATCACACGTTTGATCTTGGCAATCTCTTCCATCAAATGCAGCTGCGTGGGCAAGCGGCCAGCGGTATCCACCATCACCACATCACGGCCACGCGCTTTGCCAGCCGTCACGGCATCAAAGGCTACGGCGGCAGGATCGGCGTTGTCTTGGCTCACGATTTCTACGTTGTTTCGCGTGGCCCACACGGCGAGCTGCTCTTTCGCGGCGGCGCGGAAGGTGTCTGCCGCAGCCAGCAACACGCTCGCGCCTTGGCCACTGAGATGCCAAGTCAGCTTGCCAATCGAGGTCGTCTTGCCAGCGCCGTTCACGCCGGCAATCATCATCACGGTCGGCTTGTGTTCTCCAATGCTGAGCGGCTTTTGCAGGGGCGCAAGCAGATCGGCCAGCGCATGCGCGAGCAGAGCCTTCACCGCGCTCGGCTCGGTAGCCTTGGCGTCCTTCACGCGGCGCTTGAGATCTGCCAGCAAATGATTCGTCGCTGCCACGCCTGCGTCGCTCATCAGCAGCGCCGCCTCCAGCTCTTCATACAGCGCATCATCAATCTGTGTGCCGGTAAACACCGTGGCAATCGAGCTGCCGGTCTTGCGCAGCCCGTTTTTGAGCTTTTCCATCCAGCTCTTGCGGGGAGCTTCTGAAATCTCAGTTTTTTCTGTATTTTTAGGGTCTTTTAGCTCACTCGCCGGCATAGAATCTGCGGGTGGCGCTATGGTTTCTATAGTGACTGGCGCAGCGATTTCTGGCGTAGCTACGGGTACAACTTCAACAGGTTTCTTCTTGAAAAACGAGAACATGGCTTCTTTCTACAATCAGTCCATTTTATGAAACCTGCAAAGCCCGTTTCCAAGCCCGCAAAAACCGCCCCCGGCGAAGTCCGCATCATTGGCGGACTTTGGAAGCGCAGCAAGCTAAGCGTCCCCGCTAAACCCGGCCTGCGCCCCACGCCAGACCGCGTACGCGAAACCCTCTTCAACTGGCTCGGCCAAGACCTCACTGGCCTGAGTTGCATCGATGCCTTCGCCGGCTCCGGCGCCCTAGGCTTCGAAGCCGCCTCGCGCGGCGCGCAAGATGTGCTCCTCATCGAGCAAGACCCACAGCTGGTGGCCAATCTCCAATCCCACAAAACCCGCCTCAAAGCAGACAACATCCGCATCCAACGCGGCGACGGCATTTCAGCGTTACGCAACTTGCCTAAAGCCAGCGCAGACGTGATCTTCCTCGATCCCCCCTTCGACTCAGGCCTATTTAACGAGGCAATCACCGCTGCCGCCGGCGTAATATCTGCGCAAGGCGCTATCTATTTAGAAGCGCCTGAGGTTTGGGATGATGAAAGACTGGCTCTGCTTGGCTTGAACGTGATCAAGCAAGGCAAAGCAGGAGCAGTTCATTTCCATTTACTTTCTCAGCTTCAAATTGCTAATAGCTAAGTTAGCATTAATACGGCTTAAAAATTGATACGCTCAACATGCCCAAAGTCACAAAACTTGAACTTTTCGGTCTTTTCTTTTTAGCAATCGTTCTGGGGATTCTCTTAACCTGGGGTTGTGTGACTTCGCTGGGACTTCTAGTGCTCTGGTTCGCTGAGAATCGCCTGTTTGGTCTGCCGGTAAACACGGCAGTAGCAATTGAAGGCTTTCTTGCCTGGACACCAATAAGCCTCGTAACCGGAATTGTTCTTGGGGTATTCATTCGCACCTATGCAGTGAAGGTTGGCTTTGCGACTGCATCAGTGGCATTGGCGACACTACTTGTTTCATCGCCCGAGTTTCCTTCTGCCAGCGGATCACTTGAACAAACTTGGGAAATGCTCGTCGTCTACCTTTCTTCCGGTGCATTTTTACTATTTGCTGTACCGCTTGGAGCACTGATGGCGCAACGCCTTAGACTCACTCAGAATGTTTAAGCAAAGCAAATGCAATCGCTGCAAGCCCCAGCGTACAAACAGCAACTACAGTAAATGCCGTTGAGTAAGCCAACGAGGCGCCTCGCTGCAACAAAGCCCCCATCAACGCGATCCCAAATGCAAAGCCAATCTGCCGCATCGTGACGCAGATGGCAGACGCTGTAGCGGCGCGGTCTGGCGGCACGGCTGATACTGCGGCTGCGGTGATTTGGGCGTTGAATAGGGCGCAACCTGCGCCGCCGATCAGGAGGGCGCCGATGACGAACCAGCGTGCCCAAGGGGCGCTGAGATCGATGGCGGCGAGGGCGAGCAAGAGGTCTGCGCTGCCGACTATTGCCAAGCCGCCTGCGAAGAACCAGTGGCTGGGGAGTTTGGTGGCGAGCTTGGCACCGAAGGTGGGCAGCAGAAACATGGGCAGGGTGAGTGCGGTGAGCAGCAGGCCGGTGGCTGTGGGGGACAGCGCCATGGGGCCGCGCGCCATTTGCGGCAAATGCACGAGCAGCGCCCAGTAGCCCATGGAGCCTGCAATCGGCACGAGGCACATTGCCACGAATCTGGGCGAGCCGAAAAGCGTGAAATCAAACGCTGGCGCGACGTGTCGCCGTTCAATCACGATGAAGAGCGCCAAAGCTGCGAAGCAGGTGCTTAGCACCCAAGCTGTGGGAATCGCTGCGGGCGCGCTGGGCTCATGGCCTTCGAGCATGAGCAAAGCGAGCGAGCCCACGCAGATGGCCAGCGCGGCAGGGCCTGCCCAATCGAGCGGTGGGCGCTCTATCTGCGCGGCTTGATCTGCTGCGATGCGGCGAGCCAGCAGCATGAGCGCGAGGCAAATCGGCAGGTTGATCCAAAAGACCCATTGCCAGCCAAACGTGGCCGCAATCAGCGCGCCCAGCGGTGGCCCGGCCACCATCGATGCGCCGACCACCGTGCCCAAAATGCCGAATGCCCAGATGCGGCGTGCGCCGAAATATGCGGCTGCCACCAAGGCCGCGCCTGATGTGGTGAGCACAGCGCCAGCAATGCCTTGCAGCACCCGCCAAGCGAGCAAGCTCGCGAAGCTGCCGGCCAGCGCACACATGGCCGATGAAATCGCAAAGAGCAAGGTACCGATCAAAAACAAGCGGCGCTTGCCGTAGCGATCCGCAATCGGCCCCGCTATCGGGAGTGCAAAAATCAAGGCAAGGCTATAGACGCTGATCACCCAAGATTGATCCGACACTTGCGCAGAAAAGCTGCTAGCAATATCGGGCAGCGCCGCTGACAAGGCGGTGAGATCGAATTGAAACAAGAAGCCACTCACGCAAGCGGCAATCAGCACGGGCAGAGCGCTTTGGGTTTCCGATGGAGTTGAATGGGGCATCTATCTACAGTACACCATGTTGGCAAGGCATTGGCAGGCGTTGCTGCGGGCAAGTCGCTCAATGCGCCCCTTGGTCTAGTAAAGTCTGACGTTGTCGACATTCGTCTTTGGAGCATCTCGTGAAATTCAAAATGGCACCCAATTCGCTGTTTGCGATCTTGCTGCGCAATCCTTGGTGGATCAGTTTCCTCTTGGCGGCGGTGATCAGCATGATTTGCGCGGCGCTGTTGCCCAAAGAGCTCGTTGTGTTTGGCGTGCTGGGCACGATTCCGTTTTTGGTGACGGGCTGCGTGGCGCTCAAGCGGCAGTGGAATGCGCCCACAGCGGCGGCCCTGGAGGCTGAGGCGGCGCGCATGGCGGGGCTACCTTGGAAGGAGTTCTCGGCTGAACTGGAGGCGAAGTTCAAGAATCAAGGCTTTTCTGTAGAGCGATTGGATGAGAAGCGTGGCAAGGGCATCGCTGATTTTCTGCTCACCAAATCTGGGCAAACGACTCTTGTGGCCGCCAAACGCTACAAAGCCGCTACGCACGGCCTGGAAGCCCTGCAAGCTCTGGTGGCTCAGCAAGAAGCGCTAGGCGCGGATAAGGCGATGTATGTTTGCTTGGGCGCTTTGAGTGAACAGGCCGAGAGGTTTGCAAGGGATCAAGGCATCACTGTAGGCTTGGCTGCATAAGTGCTTGCGAGGGATTGAGTTTTGGGTAATAATATAGGTATTACCTTATTTTGAGGCCGTAGCATGACCACCACCGTCAAACTCCCAGATAGCTTAGAGGGCAGCTTGCGTGAGCGCTGCGCTTCGGAAGGGCGCAGCATCAGCGAGGTGATGCGCGATGCGCTGATGATGTATTTGGCAACTGCGCCCAAGGGCGTGGCGAGCGCCTATGAGCTGGGGCAGGATTTATTTGGCCGCACTTATCGCGCTGGCTTGGGCACGATGGATCTGGCGACGAATCGCAAGGCTTATGCGGCTGGTGTGTGGGATGAGATCGCGGCTGAGAAAACCTTGGGCGCGGCGAGATGAGTTTGCAGCTTGGCGCAGATGCGGCCAACAGCGTCGCTGAGCCTTCCAACTTTTTGCGCAGGCCGGATATACGCATCGTTTTGGTCGATAGCGGGCCGCTGCTCGCGCTATTTAACCGCACAGACCATTGGCATGATCGCGTGGCGATTTGGCTTCAGATGAATCCGCAGGCCAAACTGATCACTACCTGGCCGGTCGTAACAGAAGTCTGCGCCATGCTCGCGCGCCGAATTCACAACGAAGCCGCTTTGGATTTCCTGCGTTGGGCGCAGCGTGGCGCGATTTCTTGCGATGCGCCTGTGCAAGCCACTCTTGCTACGGTGCTGCAAATCAGTGTGCGCTTTGCTTCGCTGCCTTTTGATCTGGCTGATGCCTCGATTGCCGAGGCCGCGAGCCGCCTAAAAATCCGCCATATCCTCTCGGTGGACAGCGATTTTGATGTGTATCGCGATCCGGCGGGGGAAGCCTTGATGAATGTGTTGAGGGCTTAGCCAGCGTATCATTCAGGTTATGAAGAAAGTTGCAGTCTATTCCGGCACGTTTGACCCGATCACCCTCGGGCATGAGGATGTGATTGGCCGTGCTGCGAAGATGTTTGACACATTGATCGTTGCTGTCTCTATGGCGCACAGCAAAAAGACGTTGTTTGACCTGCCTGCACGCATCCAGCTTGCGCAGAGCGCTCTTAAAAATATAGCAAATGTACAAGTGATGGCGTTTGACGGGCTGATTGTGGATTTCTGCTCTGCGCAAGGTGCGCAAGCCATCGTGCGCGGCGTGCGCAATTCAACGGATTTGGATTACGAAGCCCAGATGGCGGCGATGAACCGCAAGCTGCGCGGCTCGGTGGATACGATGTTTCTGCTGCCCACGCCGGATTTGCAATGCATTAGCTCGACGCTGGTGCGCGAGATCAGCAAGCTCGGAGGCGATGTGAGCAAGCTCGTGAGCCCAGCAGTGGCGCAGGCATTGGAAGCTGCGCATCGCCCGAAACTGCAAGCCTGAGGACACGACAATGGCTTTGCGAATCACCGACGAATGCATCAACTGCGATGTCTGCGAGCCCGAGTGCCCGAATGAGGCGATTTACATGGGTAAGGAAATCTACGAAATCCATCCGCACAAATGCACAGAATGCGTGGGCCATTTTGATGAGCCGCAGTGCGTGCAGGTCTGCCCGGTGGCTTGCATTGATACGCATCCTGAGCATGCGGAAAATCGCGAGACGCTGTATCAGAAGTTTTTGCGCCTACAAGTGGCTGCCACTTAGCACTACCAAAACAATAGCACTCTACGCAGTAAACATAACAGCAAGCAGCCAAAACCAGCATTAATTCATCAAAGAAGGCAACCAAAGACTGATTTGCGGAAACGCCACCAGCAAGATCAATACGCCAATCATTGCTACGACAAACGGCCAGCAGCCGCGAAAGATCGCTCCTAGGCCGACATTGGGCAGCAGCGCATTGAGCACAAAGAGATTCATACCTACGGGCGGCGAGATCAGGCCGATTTGCACAATCATCACGATCAATACGCCGAACCACACCGGATCAAAGCCGAGTGAGGTAACGATAGGGAAGAAGAGGGGAATGGTGAGCAGCACCATGGTGAGCTCTTCCATCACCGTGCCAAGGATCACGTAGATCAACATCATTGCCGCAATGATCATCACCGGGGATAGGCCTAGGTGCGTGATCCATTCTTTTAGATCGTTGGGCAGCGATGTGAAATTCACAAAATTGGCGAAGATAGTTGCAGCGATCAAAAGCGTGAAGAGCATTGCCGTCGTGCGGGCAGATTCCACAAGCACCTGAAACAGGATGCTCCAAGTCAGCCGCTTGCGAGCGAGTGCAAAAAGGAATGCACCCGAAGCACCAATGCCAGCGCCTTCCGTGGCAGTAAATACGCCGCCATAAATGCCGCCGAGCACGATGACAACCAAGACCAATACACCCCAGATGCCGCGCAGCGCCTTCCAGCGGTCTGGCCATGAGGTGCGCTCGCCAGCGGGGGCATGCTCAGGATCGCGCTTGGTCATGATCACGATGCAGAGCATGAGGCAAGCTGCGGTGATCAGGCCTGGGATCACACCTGCCGCAAACAGTTTGCCGATATTTGTCTCGGTCACGATGCCGTAGATCACCATGATGGTGGAGGGCGGAATCATGATGCCCAACGTGCCGCCAGCGGCCATCACGCCTGTTGAAAGCGAATCCGAATACCCGAGCTTTTTCATGCTCGGGTAGGCCACCTTGCTCATCGTGGCTGCTGTCGCAATCGATGAGCCGCAAATCGCACCAAAGCCTGCGCAGGCGAGCACGGTGGCATGCGCCAAGCCGCCTCGCAGATGGCCGATGAAGGCATAGGCTGCGGCGAAGAGCTCGTGCGCGAGGCCTGCGCGCGCCACGAAGTTGCCCATGAGGATGAAGAGCGGAATCACCGAGAGCGTGTAGGCAAAGCCAGTTTCTTGCACCACTTGCGCTGTGCTGGCGAAAGCCGCCGGCCAGCTGCGCGTGAGCCCCATACCGACCACACCCACAATGCCCATGGCAAAAGCCAGCGGCATACGCAGAAGCGCCATGATGAAGATGGCTGCAAAGCCGAGCAAAGCTTCCGTCATAAGGCCGCGCCTTCACCTTCGGCGAGTTCTTTGCCGGGGAAGAAAGCTAATGCGAGATGTACCAGCGAAGTGATGCCGCAAAACACAGCCATGCCGTAAATGAAAGGCGCCTTGCTGATCTTGAGCTGAGCCGTCGTCTCGCCATAGCCGGCGAATTGCACGCCTGTTTTCCACATCAGATAAGCCAAAGCCATCAACAGAGCCGCACACACAAGATTCACAAAAGCCTTTTGCACTTTCACAAGCCATGCAGGCCACACGCTATCCAGCGAATCAAAAATCACATGCTCGCCACGCTCGCTTACCAGAGGCAAGCCAGCGAAGATCACGATCACCATGAGCAGCTCAGTAAGCTCCAGAGAGCCTGGAATCGATTGCGAGAGCAGCTTCCTCCCACCCACATCAAAAAACGTGAGCACCATGATGGCGAACAATGCGGCGGCGCAAAGCAGGCCGCAGAGTTTATCGAGCAGGGACTGAAGCTGAAGACGCAAAAGAAAAACCCAGCTTTTTATTTCTCTGCCTTAGCAATCTCAGCGCGGAATTCAGCCAAGATGGCTTTGGCGTTCTTCAAGCCTTTGGCTTCAGAGTCTGCAATCCACTTGGCTTCCAAGCCGGAGGTCTTGGCCTTCACATCAGCCACAAATTTCGCATCGGCTTTGACGATTTGCACATTGTTGGCTTGCATCAAGCCCATCGCACGGCGATCCACCTTATCCCAGCCACGGCCATAGATGCGCGCTGCGACTTCGCCGCTGATCGCATCTACCGCTTTCTTCTCATCTGCAGAAAGCTTGTTGTATTTATCCGCGTTCATTACGAAGGCGAAGCTCGTGTTGTAGAGGCCACCGGGGAAGGTGGTGGCGTGGCGGATGATTTTGTCGATGCGGAAGGATTCGGTGGATTCGGCGGGGAAGAGTGTGCCGTCCATCACGCCGCCATTGAGCAGCTCAAAGGATTCTGGTGCGGGTTTGAGTGTGACGTTCATACCCAAGGTTTTGCTGATCTCATTGACCATGCCGCCGCCGACGCGAAATTTGAGGCCAGAGAGATCATCCACCTTGGCAATCGGGCGCTTGGTGTTGAAGACCATGCCTGGGCCATGCGTGAAGAATGAAATCACTTTCATGCCTTGGTGCTCGCCCGCAAACTCCGCGTTTTTCATGGCCACTTTGTTGTAAGCCACGGAAATAGGCTCTGAGAAATTGCCGAGGAAAGGCAGCTCGGCCATCTGGGTGTATTGGTAGCGGCCAGGCGTGTAGCCTTGCACCGAGAAGCTGATATCTGCGAGGCCGTTTTTCACGGCATCAAAGGTGCCGGGTGGGGCGGACACAGCGCGGGGCAGGATATTGCATTTCATCTTGCCGGCGGTATTTTTCTCCAGCAAATCGCACCATTCTTTTTGCGCCATGGAGAGCGTGTGCGTAGGCGGCAGCCAGCTGGAGGCCGTGAGCACGGTTTGCGCCTGTGCAGCGAGGCCAGCAGACAGTGCAAAAGTGGCGAGAGAAATAGCTTTGAATTTCATACCAACTCCTTGAGTGAAGAATGCAAAAAATGATGCGATGCAGCAATGTAACGGTTCGCCTTGCTGTGAGCCGTAATGGCTTACCCGAGTTTCCCAACTAATTGGTTGGTGAACTGTCCTCACGCTGACAAAATTAGAGCATCCGCCTTAATTGCCATGCCGATCTTGCCTATAATTCGTAAAAAAGAACGACCGTTCGTTTTTATGGTTTCTCTGCAGTGAATCACAGGTTTGCTGCACCGCAACCTACAATGGTGCAGTTTACGTAAACGTCAATCTCTAGCAATTTGGAGCAACAGCAGATGAAGATTTTGGTCGCAGTCAAACGGGTGGTGGATTACAACGTGAAAGTCCGCGTGAAATCGGATGGCACGGGTGTCGATATTGCCAACGTCAAAATGAGCATGAACCCCTTTGACGAAATCGCCGTGGAAGAAGCCACGCGCTTGAAAGAGAAGGGCATGGCCACCGAGGTGATCGCCATTTCTTGCGGCCCCACGCAATGCCAAGAAACGCTGCGCACAGCCATGGCCATTGGCGCAGATCGCGGCATCTTGGTTGAGACCAGTGAAGAGCTGCAGCCCTTGGCCGTAGCCAAGCTGCTCAAAGCCATCGTCGATAAAGAGCAACCCGGCCTGATCATCTTGGGCAAGCAAGCCATTGATGATGATTGCAACCAAACCGGCCAGATGCTGGCTGCGTTGGCTGATTTGCCGCAAGCGACTTTTGCCTCCAAGATTGAAATTGCAGACGGCAAAGCTAAAGTCACTCGCGAAGTCGATGGTGGCTTGGAAACGCTCTCCGTGAATTTGCCAGCCGTCGTCACCACCGATTTGCGCCTCAATGAGCCGCGTTATGTGACGCTGCCCAACATCATGAAGGCCAAGAAAAAGCAGCTCGACGTGTTCAAGCCAGAAGACCTCGGCGTGAATGTCGCGCCACGCATCAAGACGCTCAAAGTGAGCGAGCCTGCCAAACGCGGCGCGGGCATCAAAGTGCCTGATGTGGCGACTTTGGTGGACAAGCTCAAAAACACAGCAAAAGTTATTTAAAGGCGAAACATCATGACGACTTTAGTGATTGCAGAACACAACAATGCCTCCATCAAAGGCGCAACTCTTAACACCGTGACAGCAGCAATTGCGTGCGGCGGTGACGTCCACGTGCTCGTTGCAGGCAGCGGCGCAGGCGCAGCGGCCACGGCAGCTGCGGCGATTGCTGGCGTGAGCAAAGTGATCCATGCAGATGGCGCGCAGTTTGCCAACGGCTTGGCCGAGAATATGGCCGCGCAAGTG
Organism: Comamonadaceae bacterium; assembly: GCA_013297925.1. Classification (GTDB taxonomy): domain Bacteria; phylum Pseudomonadota; class Gammaproteobacteria; order Burkholderiales; family Burkholderiaceae_C; genus JANMDU01. Next base: position 4,324 of record JAAFJC010000034.1, on the reverse strand, counting down.
CTCGCCATTGCATCCGCCTATTCACACATTCTTTTCCCGTCCACAGCCTCAGGCAAAAACATTGCGCCGCGCGTGGCTGCCAAGTTAGATGTGGGGCAAATCTCTGACATCACTAAAGTTGACAGCCCTGACACGTTTGAGCGCGGCATTTATGCAGGTAACGCAGTCGCCACCGTGCAATCGAGCGATGCGGTGAAAGTGATCACAGTGCGCACCACGGGCTTCGACCCAGCGGCTTCCACTGGCGGCTCTGCCTCGATTGATGTCGTTGCAGCAGCAGCCGACTCCGGCAAAAGCAGTTTCGTCGGCTCCGAAATCGCCAAGCTTGATCGCCCCGAGCTTACCGCCGCCAAGATCATCGTCTCTGGTGGTCGCGCTCTCGGCTCCAGCGAGAAATTCAATGAAGTGATGACCCCACTGGCCGACAAACTCGGCGCAGCGCTTGGCGCATCGCGCGCAGCAGTCGATGCAGGCTACGCGCCCAACGACTGGCAAGTCGGCCAAACCGGCAAGATCGTTGCGCCTCAGCTCTATGTGGCTTGCGGTATCTCTGGCGCGATCCAGCATTTGGCAGGTATGAAAGACAGCAAGGTGATTGTGGCGATCAACAAGGATGCAGAAGCACCAATCTTCAGCGTGGCTGATTTTGGGTTGGAAGCAGATTTGTTTGCTGCTGTGCCTGAGTTGGTTTCTAAGTTGTAAATTCAAATCCAATACCGGACGCAAAGGGCGCAAAAGACGCAAAAAAGAAATTCAGTTTTAAATTGTCTTTTGTATTTTTCGCGTCTTTCGCGTAACTTTTGCGGCTTTTGCGTCCGGAAGTTTTCTCTTCGTATTCCTTGCCGTTTTGACAATCTGAGACAAAAGCCATGACCTATAAAGCCCCCGTTAAAGACATGCTGTTTGCGATCAAACATATCGCCAACATTGACGCCGTCTCGCAAATCCCGGGTTTCGAAGAGGCTGGCTACGACACCGCGCAAGCCGTGCTCGAAGAATGCGCGAAGTTCAATGAAGGTGTTTTGAGCCCGCTCAACTGGGAAGGCGATAAAAATCCTTCCACGCTGAAAGACGGCAAAGTCACCACCACGCCCGGCTTCAAAGAGGCATATCAGCAATATGCAGAAGGCGGCTGGGTTGGCTTGCAGCATCCGGTGGAGTGGGGCGGTCAAGGCTTGCCGAAGACGATTGGCGCTTTTTGTGGCGAGATGATCCAATCAGCCAACATGAGCTTTGCGCTGTGCCCGTTGCTGTCTGACGGCGCGATTGAAGCGCTGCTCACAGCAGGCTCGGATGAGCTCAAGGCTACGTATCTGGAAAACCTCGTGAGCGGCAAATGGACCGGCACGATGAACCTCACGGAGCCGCAAGCCGGTTCCGATTTGGCTCTCGTGCGCACGCGCGCTGAGCCGCTGCCCGATGGCACGTATAAAGTCTTCGGCACCAAGATTTACATTACCTATGGCGAACACGATATGGCCGAGAACATCGTGCATCTCGTGCTCGCAAGAGTGCAGGGCGCGCCTGAAGGCGTGAAGGGCATTTCGCTGTTTGTCGTGCCCAAGTTCATGGTCGGTAAAGATGGCAAGGGCAACACGGTTTTGGGCGCTCGTAACGATGTGCATTGCGTGAGCATTGAGCACAAGATGGGCATCAAGGCATCGCCCACGGCAGTCCTGCAATACGGCGACAACGGTGGCGCGATTGGTTATCTCGTCGGCCAGGAAAACCGTGGCTTGGAATACATGTTCATCATGATGAACGCCGCGCGCTATGGCGTGGGCGTGCAGGGCATTGCGATTGCTGAGCGTGCCTATCAAAAAGCCGTGCAATACGCGAAAGACCGCGTGCAAAGCCGCCCGGTCGATGGCTCCATGCCCGGCAGCGCCGCCATCATCCATCACCCCGATGTGAAGCGCATGCTCATGACGATGCGCGCCTACACCGAAGGCTGCCGCGCGATGGCTGCTGGCGCTGCTGCGGCTTTTGATGCCGCGCATCATCACCCCGATGCCGACGTGCGCAAGCAAAACGCCGCATTCTATGAATTCATGGTGCCGCTGGTCAAAGGCTACTCGACAGAGATGAGCCTGGAAGTCACCAGCCTTGGCGTGCAAGTGCATGGCGGCATGGGCTTTATCGAAGAGACGGGCGCAGCGCAGTATTACCGCGATGCAAAAATATTGACCATCTACGAAGGCACCACAGCGATTCAGGCGAACGACCTCGTCGGCCGCAAAACAGCGCGCGACGGTGGCCAAATGGCCAAAGGCATCGTCTCGCAAATCGAAGCCACAGAGAAAGCTTTGGCCGCGCACGACAGCGTGCACGCCCGCGCCGTGCTTAAGCGCTTAACGGCAGCTCGTTTGGCCTTGATCGACGTGATCGAGTTCGTTGCAGGCAACACCAAAGCCTCACCGAATGCCGTCTTCGCCGGCAGCGTGCCTTACCTCATGCTGGCAGGCAATGTGTTTGCCGGCTGGCAGTTGGCGCGTTCGCTCTTGGCAGCAGAAGACGAGCTCGCCGCAGGCAACGACGTCGATTTCATGAAAGCCAAAATCACCACGGCCCGCTTCTACGCCGACCACATGCTCAGCAAAGCGCCCGGCGTGCGGGATAGCATCGTCGAAGGTGCAGAGTCGGTGACGGCCTTGGCGCTCGAAGCGTTTTAATTCGAATTCAGGAACACAGAAAGCACAGAAAGCACAGAAAGCACAGAAAGTACACAGAATTCACAGAAAAAGAAACTGATCTTTTCTGCGTTTTCTGTGGAATTTCTGTGCTTTCTGTGTTCCTCTTTTATCTCCTTGCCCACACGTTTACAAAATAGTAAGAGACAACATGCGCCAACTCCCCCCCATCCTGCAAAACCTCCCCTTCCCCGTTATCGGCAGCCCGCTCTTCATCATCAGCAATCCCAAGCTAGTCATCGCCCAATGCAAAGCCGGCGTCGTTGGCTCCATGCCTGCGCTCAATGCTCGCCCCGCCGAGCAGTTGGATGAGTGGCTGCATGAGATCACCGAAGAGCTCGCCGCTTACAACAATGCGAATCCAACGAAGCCTGCCGCACCGTTCGCCATCAACCAAATCGTCCACAAAAGCAACGACCGGCTGGATCACGATATGGCGCTGTGCGAGAAATACAAAGTGCCGATCATCATCACCAGCCTAGGCGCGCGTGAGGATGTGAACCAAGCCGTTAAAGCCTGGGGCGGCATCACATTGCATGATGTGATCAACAACGTCTATGCTCGCAAGGCCATCGAGAAGGGCGCAACTGGCCTCATCCCCGTAGCCGCCGGCGCAGGCGGCCATGCATCGACCAAGAGCCCATTCGCCATGCTGCAAGAAATCCGCCAGTGGTTTGACGGCGCTATTGCGCTCTCAGGCTCAATTGCCAGCGGCGATGCCATCCTCGCCGCGCAATGCGCTGGGGCAGACCTGGCCTACATCGGCTCCCCCTTCATCGCCACGCATGAAGCTCGCGCCGCTGACGACTACAAAAAGATGATCACCGAGAGCAACTCGGACGATATCGTCTATTCCAATTTCTACACCGGCGTGCACGGCAATTACCTGAAGGGCAGCATCAAAAACGCCGGCATGGACCCCGACAATCTCCCCGAGAGCGACCCCAGCAAGATGAACTTCGGCACGGGCAGTGGCGCAAAGGCGTGGAAAGACATCTGGGGCTGCGGCCAAGGCATCGGCGTGATCAAAGAAGTGATGAGCGCTGGCGATCTCGTTGCACGCTTGAAGCGCGAATACGCAGCCGCCCGTGCACGCATCGCAGCGCTACCAGCGTACAGCTGATCTACTATCAATTTAGTAGCGCTTAGCGCAGATACTATGCCGGCAAACAGCTCAAAAGGCTTGAAAATCTCAGAAAAAAACTGAGGTTTTCAAGCCTTTTCTTCTTTTGTTTTATGGTCGCAACTCACGGGTTGTTCAACGCTGCGGCTATAGTAGCAAGCAAGCCAAACCGGAATCAAACAATGACAAGCATCGCACTGCAGCGCCAAATTTGGCAGTAAAGAGGCTACGAGTGGATCAGCTCTCTAACATCGTTCTGTTCGAAGACAATGGCATTCGCAGCCATTGGGATGCGGATCAGGAGGAGTGGTTTTTTTCGGTGGTGGATGTGGTGACTGCGCTCACAGACAGCACCAACCCGACCTATTATTTGAAAAAACTTCGCAACAGAGACGAGCAACTCGGCGACTACGTAGGGACACGTTGTCCCCAGGTAGCCATGGTGTGAGCTCTCAATATGCCAAGCAGTTGCAGTTGGCAAATAAAGGCAAGATGAAGGGTGAGAGCAGGT